>DATHTJ010000055.1:0-3972 GCA_035463315.1 Pseudonocardiaceae bacterium | reverse complement strand
GTCGGCGATCGCGCTGCAGTCCGAGGCGGTGCTCTCGATGGCCGGCGACGACCCGGCCACCGCCCGCACCGTGCTGGCCTCGGTACGGCAGAACAGCGTGCAGTCACTGGCCGAGATGAAGGCGATGATCGACCTGCTGCGTGCCGAAGAGCCTGACCCGCACACCGCCCCGGTGTCGATGCTCGACCCTGCAAGCAGGTCTTCGGCCAGGCTGGCCGATCTGGAACGGTTGCTGGACTCGGCCCGCGCTGCCGGCCTGCAGGTGACGGTGCAGGCTGAGCTGACCGGGGAGCTCCCGGCGGCGGTGGACCTCACCGCCTACCGCATCGTGCAGGAGGCGCTCACCAACGCCGTCAAGCACGCTGCAGGCTCGTCGGCCAAGGTCACTGTTTGCCGTGACGGTGACGTGGTGGTCGTCGAGGTGATCAACAACCTCACCGTGCCTCCTCGCACCGGGGAAGGCACCGGCCTGGTGAGCATGCGAGAACGGGCGGCTGCGCTGGGCGGCACGCTGACCGCGGGGCTCGCTGCCGGAGGCTGGCGCGTGCATGCGGTACTGCCGACGGGAGAGAGATGACGATCAGGGTGCTGGTCGCCGACGATCACGCGGCGATCCGGCTCGGGCTGGTGATGATCCTGTCCGGGGCGGAGGGCATCGAGGTGGTCGGTGAGGCCGGTGACGGCGCTGCGGCGGTGCGCCTGGCCCGCGCGCTGCGGCCCGACGTGGTGCTGATGGACGTCCGGATGCCGGGCACCGATGGCATCGAGGCCACCCGCGAACTGGTCGGCGACGGGATCTGCGAGGTGCTCGTGCTCACCACGTTCGACCTCGACGAGTACGTGCACGCCGCGTTGCGCGCAGGAGCCGCTGGGTTCCTGCTCAAGTCCGTCGAGGCGCCCCGGCTGATCGAGTCGGTCCGGCTGGTGGCCGCCGGGGACGGGGTGCTCGAACCGCAGGTGACCAGACGGCTGCTGCGGGCCTTCGCCGCCACCCCAATGCCGGCCCGCCGCGCCGAGATCCTGGATCAGCTCACCGAGCGCGAGCGCGACGTGCTCGGTTGCCTCGGCGCCGGGTTGTCGAACGCCCAGATTGCCCGGCAGCTGTTCATCTCGGAGGCCACGGTCAAGACCCACGTGTCCCGGGTACTCGCCAAGCTGGACCTGCGCTCCCGGGTCCAGGCCGCGATCCTCGCCCAGGACACCGGCCTGGTGCCCAAGAGCTGATCAGCGGTTCAGCTAGCGCTCGACGGGCGACGTTGCACTAGCTTTGCTCGACATCATCTGCTTCCGATTGTAGATGGTGTGTGTCGAGTAATCTTTGTTCGGGCCGAGAATTGTCATCTCGATGGTGAACCGGTCCGGCGTCTCGAACCAGTACCGGCCGGTGTAGGTGTCCTGGCCGCAGAGGTGAACGTCGGTTGCCTCGACGGCGGATCCGGCGAAGCGAAGGGTGTGCAGGGTCCGGCCGAAGGTGTCAGGTTCCACGAAACACACGCGGATCTGCTCATCTTCAAGGCAGTAGTGGTATTCGCGATACGCGTGGCCTACGTGGCCGGTGGCCAACTCCAGCTGACCGTCCTCGCGGTAGTGCAGAAGGTTCGGCCCGAGTTCACGGAATCGGGCAGTCCCGGTCATCGTGCCGATGTCGGGACTCAAGACCCGGGACAGGGTCCAGTCACCGATCAAGGACTGGAAGATCCGCATCCCTGTTGTCTCCCGCCACGTGAGCTCGGGGTCATCAACTGCTCCTGATCCGCCGCAGGAGCGATGTTATCTCCCGCCGCGCGAGCTCGGGTTTGCTGCCCGGACCGCGTAGCCGGTAGTGCGCCGGGATGACCGGCTGGTCCCACAGTGCTTCGACGTCGGGCAGTACACCGAGGTCGCTCGCGATGCTGTCGGCCAGACCAACGTAGTCGCCGTGCGGAAACTGCGGTCGCGGCCACAGCCGCCGGATCGCCAGCTCGTGCTCCAGACCCGCACGCAGCTGCTCCTGCGTGGGTGGCGCGAGCTGTCCGGACAGCACTGCACATGACCAGCGGGCCTGCAGTTCGATGACACCGAAGAATGGCCCTCGGTAGAGTCCGATGAATGCCATCCCCGGCAGGGCGGGGTGGAAGGTGCACTTGTGCAGCAGCAGCGGCTGCAACAGGTCATGGGGATCGAAGGCGAGCGCGGCGAGTTCACTGCCGGACAACAAGGGAAGATCGGGCCGGTAACCGGTGCACCATATGATGGCGTCACAGGACACTTCGGTGCCTGTGTCGAGCACAAGATGGTCGCGCTCCAGCCGGAGAGCTCTGCCGGGTTCGACCGTGACCTGGCCGGACCTGATCAGTCCGGGCAGCCGATCGGAGATCACCACGTGGGGTGGGTCCGGCGAGTGAGGATCGAGCCACAGTCTGGGGTCCAGCAGGCCCGGATTGGCGCCGAGCTCGTGGTAGCTGTGGTTGAGCGTTCGATTGGCCTCCGCCGGTGTGAGCAGTGACCTGGTGTGCTGGGCGGAGCGGGTGTATGCCACGAGTTCCCATGGCAGCAAGGCACCGTCAGCGTGTGCGCGATAGCGTGGCAAGGTCCACAGAGGATGGCTTACGACGGCTGTCACCGGTACGCCGGCCGATGCCAGCTCAGCGGCGATCTCGGCACCGCTGAAGGCCATGCCGACCACCGCCACCCGACGCTTCAGGAACTCCTCCGGTCCCCGGTAGTTGCTGCTGTGGCCGGACAGCCCACCGAAGGATCCCGGGAGCGCGGGAACCACCGGTGTAGCGAAGATTCCCGACGCCACGATGACGGCGTCAAAGCGGGCGACCTGGTCGCCTCGGCTGATCGGGCATCTCAGTCGCAGATACGGATGCAGGTCGAAGGTGTCGGCGTAGCGGTGCAGGTAATTGAACACCTCGGGCTGACGTGGGAAATCGGGCGCGTCATCCGGCCACGGGAAATCGGAGAAGCAGCAGCTGTAACGGGAGAGGTTGGTCGCCATGCCCGGCCACGCTGCGCCGCTGCCCTGCCGCCACAGGCCACCGATCTCCTCGGTGCGTTCGAACACCGTTGGCCGCATGCCGGACTCCAGGGCCGCCTTGGCCGCAGCCAGACCGGAAGGTCCACCACCAATGATCGCCACCGACCGCACCACGCGTTACCTCGGATTCCTCGACGTCCGGGAAGCCAGTGATGTTGCAACCCACCGCCAGGTCCGGATCGACCGGGCAACTGCCGAAGACCAGATCCTGACAACGCAGGCTGCGGGTCGCAATGCCTCGGTGGTCAACGCGCTGGCGTTCAGCTAGCGCTCGACGGACGGCGCTGCAGCAGTTGCTCCACATCGTCGACTGCGCAGTGTACCGATGCCAGGCGTCGAGCCAGATATCTACGGCGTTCGTGGCACACATTTGCAGTCTGATGGGGATAATGATTGGTCGAAGTTTCACCGGCATGCTAAATTTGAGGTGTTGCCGACGATCATACACCGTGGTCAGGTCATAGGTACATGGGCGTGGGACGCAAGCAAGATGACCGTTGCATACTCGATCATGCGTGGCTATGGTTCCCCCGAACCGGGTAAAGAGGCCAGGCGTCAAGCGAACGCACTCTCCCAGACGCTTCGCCTCCGCTGGGTGTAAGCACAAAGCTACGTGGCCGACTATTCAGCTTGTGACAACCAGTTAGGGTTGCTATCCGTCACTTCCAGGTTCGAGTTTCATTCAATGCCTCCTTTTTTCTCAGTGCGTCGTCAATGCTGATCCCTAGTCGATTGGCGATCGCGCAAAGGAAGATCAGCACGTCGGCAAGTTCTTCATCAACAGTACCGGTTACCGAAGTCGTCCCAACGCGCATCTTTTTGTGTTTGCGAACCGCCTTGAATAATTCGCCAACCTCTTCGCCCAGGAGGAGACACTGCTGCACAACGTCAACGTGACTGAAGCCGCGCTCCTCCTCCATCTCTGCAACGTAACGCTGAAGGTCATCAAG
>DATHTJ010000054.1:0-14930 GCA_035463315.1 Pseudonocardiaceae bacterium | reverse complement strand
GACCCGGCGCGATCGGGACGATCGCGCCGGGTCGACCACCACAGCCGAGATCGAACCCGGGCACTGAGGTGCGCGGTGGTGGAATCGGCCCTGCAGCGAGCGTGCCGCCATGCCGTGAACCGTCACCTGTGATGCTCGTGGCGGTGACGGGGCATACTGCGGGGATATGAGCGTCTGGGGTGGTTTTGCAGGTTTCAGCATCGTTGGCTTGGGGGTGCTCAGTGCAGCCTGCTCGGGGGCAGCTAGCTCGGGGAGAACCGGGCCGATAACCGAGCCCAGCGCGGTACCGACTGGTGTGCCCTCGGTGAGCTGGTTGAGGGTGGCCCCAGAGCAGGGGACTGCGAATTCCGCGGTGTCGCTCGACGTGGCATGTCTGGACAACCTTGGCGCAGTGCAGTCGCCGGTACTTGACATCGGTCCGCTGCAGGGCAACCCCGACGGCCACCAACCGTGGCACCTGTTCGGCACCGCCACCGTCCGCCCGGATGCCGCTCCGGGTCGCTACCGGGTGTCCGCGACATGCGGCACCAGCGAACTCTCCACCGTTTTCACGGTCGTAGCAGGCCCGTCCCGGTAGGCAGGTTTCGCTGCCCCCAGGATCGGCCAGCACTCTCATCGACGATAAGCCTTCCGCCTCACCAGATCGGGATAATCGGAGTCGTGGGGCAAGGAGGTGTCGCGGCGTGTTCGTCGATCGTGGAGACGCGGGGCGGCGGCTAGGCCAGCGGCTGCAGCATCTGCGGGGCGAGGACGTGGTAGTCCTGGGACTGCCGCGCGGTGGGGTCCCGGTCGCGGCAGAGGTCGCGGTGGCTCTTGGCGCCCCCTTGGACGTGGCCGTGGTGCGTAAGCTCGGCGTGCCGTTGCAGCCCGAGCTGGCCATGGGCGCCATCGGCGAGGGTGGCGTGCGCGTCCTCGTGCCGGAGACGATACGTCGCGCCGGTGTCACTGACGAGGCGTTGGCCGACGTGGAACGCCGGGAGCGGGCCGAACTCCAGCGGCGCGCCCAGCGGTTCCGCGGTGATCGAACCCGCCTTTCGCTGGTCGGGCGGACCGCGGTGGTCGTCGACGACGGCGTCGCGACCGGATCCACCGCCCGGGCCGCCTGCCAGATTGCTCGAGCTCAGGGCGCGGCTCGGGTTGTTCTTGCCGTTCCGGTGGCACCCTTCAACTGGACCCGTGAGCTGCACGACGCCGCCGATGAGCTGATCGCTCTCGTCACGCCCCGGCTGCTCCGGGCGATCGGCCAGTGGTACACCGACTTCTCCCAGAGCACCGACGAGGACGTCGTCGCCTGCCTGCGCAGTGTCCCTGGCGGGTGCTGGCGGTGAGACTGCGGATCTCCGACTCCCGTGCTGGCCGCAGCGGCTGAGTGCTCATTGGCCCGGGTCGCAGCACCCGGCAGACCCGCATCAGCCCATGATGGCGCATTCAGCGGGCTGGACGGGACTATCGGGGTGTCGATAAGGCCGTTAAGCCCGCTGAATACGTTAGGTGAAGTAACTGAGAGTGATCCGGGTGGGACTGGCGGCGATTGTCGGCGGAGTGTGGAGTAGGTAATGAAAGAAATCGGTAACGTTGCCGTGTCGGTAGCCGACGACGGGGGTAGGACGGCATCGCCGAAGCGCTGGGACCCGGGCCGCGATCGGCGCGCGATGGCAACGCATCGATCGAGAAAGGGTCTGACTGTGAAGAACCTCGACCAGGTGTTGTGGGAACGTGAACTAGCTGAACACCTGAGCCGGCACCCCGAACTTCACCACCTGCCGCCCCCGGTGTTTCCGCAACGGTCGCGAGTTGTTTACCTGCTTACGCTAATAGCGTTGGTATTTGTGACGGTCCCCCTCAGTGCTATTGCTGGCTGGTGGATTGGCTGGTATCTCATCTGACCGGACCGCGGGGTCTTCGCTCCCCGTGCGTCGGGCTGGTTACGGTGGGTACTATGACCGCGATTCGGCTCACCCAGTACGCGCACGGCGGTGGCTGTGCCTGCAAGATCCCACCCGGCGAGCTGGAGTCGGTGGTGGCCGGGCTGGTCGGCGCCGAGGTGGCCGACCCGGCCGGCGAGCTGATCGTCGGCCTGGATGATGGCGACGACGCGGCGGTGGTGCGGATCAAGGACAGTCTTGCGGTGATCGCCACGGCGGACTTCTTCACCCCGGTGGTCGATGACCCTTACGACTGGGGCCGGATCGCGGCGGCCAACGCACTGTCCGACGTGTACGCGATGGGCGGGCGGCCGGTGGTCGCGGTGAACCTGCTCGGCTGGCCGCGTGAGGTGCTGCCCTTCGAGCTGGCTGCTGAGGTGCTGCGCGGCGGCCTGGACGGGTGCGGCAGCGCTGGTTGCCACCTGGCCGGCGGGCACAGCGTGGATGACCCGGAACCTAAGTACGGCATGGCCGTTACCGGCATCGCCGACCCGCAGCGGCTCCTGCGCAACGACGCGGGGGTGGCGGGAACGCCGCTGTCGCTGACCAAACCGCTGGGCATCGGTGTGCTCAACAGCAGGCACAAGGCCACCGGCGAGATCTTCCCCCATGCGGTGCAGGCGATGACGACCCTCAACGCGGCGGCCTCGGCGGCTGCGGTGGTGGCCGGCGCGCGGTGCGCCACCGACGTCACCGGTTTCGGGCTGCTCGGTCATCTCCTGAAGCTGGTTCGCGCCAGCGGGGTCTCCGCGGTGCTGGACGCCGCCGCGGTCCCGTACCTGGACGGCGCCCGGCAGGCGCTGGCCGGCGGTTACGTCAGCGGGGGCACCCGGCGCAACCTGGACTGGGTGCGTCCGCACCTCGCCGCGTCGGTCGGGGAGGACGAGCTGCTCCTGCTGGCCGACGCGCAAACCTCCGGGGGCTTGCTGGTGGCCGGCGAGGTGCCCGGTGCACCGGTGATCGGTGAGCTGGTGCCGCGAGGCGAGAGTCTCATTGAGGTGTCGTGAGTGTGTAACAGTGTTATAGCACTGAACGCCACTCACCAGGCTTTCTTGACTCGTTCCAGATAAAGCGGGATAGTGGAACTCGTCATGGTCCCACCGGATGTCAGCGACCAGCTGCGCCTTGCCGGGTTGCGGGTGACTGCGCCTCGCCAGTCCGTGCTGCAGTGGTTGGCTGAGCATCCCCACGCTACGGTGGAGGAGATTCGCTTCGGGGTGGCGCAGCGACTCGGGTCGGTGTCCACCCAGGCTGTGTATGACGTGCTGGCTGCCTGCACGACAGCGGGACTGGTGCGCCGGATCGAGCCGGCTGGGCATCCCGCCCGATTCGAGCGCCGCGTCGATGATAACCATCACCACGTGGTGTGCCGCTCGTGCGGGCGCACCGAAGACGTCGACTGTGCGGTCGGCGTGCGGCGGTGCCTGACGCCCAGCGAGGACCACGGCTACGTTCTCGACGAGGCCGAGGTGGTGTTCTGGGGGTTGTGCCCCACCTGCCGCGCCGTGGCAACGGTCCCGGACGATGATGACGAGAAGGATCCCACCCACTACGAGGAGACACGGTAGTGACCACCATGCAGCCCCAGCCGACGACGACAGATGCCGGTATCCCGGTGGAGAGCGACGAGCACTCGCTCACCCTCGGTCCGGACGGACCGATCCTCCTGCAAGATCATTACCTCATCGAGCAGATGGCGCAGTTCAATCGCGAGCGGGTGCCTGAGCGCCAGCCCCACGCCAAGGGTGGTGGCGCCTTCGGCCGGTTCGAGGTGACGAACGACGTCAGCGCCTACACCAGGGCCGCGGTGTTCCAGCCGAACACCACGACCGACATGCTGGTCCGATTCTCCACGGTGGCCGGCGAGCGCGGCAGCCCTGACACCTGGCGCGATCCCCGCGGCTTCGCGCTCAAGTTCTACACCACCGAGGGCGTCTACGACATGGTCGGGAACAACACCCCGGTGTTCTTTATCAAGGACCCCATGAAGTTCCAGCACTTCATCCGCTCGCAGAAGCGTCGCGCGGATAACCACTTGCGCGACCACGACATGCAGTGGGACTTCTGGACGCTGTCGCCGGAGTCGGCCCACCAGGTCACCTGGCTGATGGGTGACCGGGGAATCCCCCGCACCTGGCGGCACATGAACGGCTACAGCTCGCACGCCTACATGTGGGTCAACGCGCAGGGCGCGAAGTTCTGGGTGAAATACCATTTCAAGACCGACCAGGGCATCGAGTTCTTCACCCAGGACGAGGCCGACCAGATGGCCGCGGCGGACACCGATTATCACACCCGCGACCTGTACGAGCACATCGCGGCGGGCGAGTTCCCGAGCTGGACCCTCAAGATGCAGATCATGCCGTTCGAGGACGCCAAGACCTACCGGTTCAACCCGTTCGATCTGACCAAGGTGTGGCCGCACGGCGACTACCCGCTCATCGAGGTCGGCCGGATGACGCTGGACCGCAACCCGACCGACTACCACACCGAGATCGAGCAGGCGGCCTTCGAACCCAACAATCTTGTGCCGGGCATCGGCCCGAGCCCGGACAAGATGCTGCTGGCCCGGCTCTTCTCCTACGCGGACGCCCACCGGTACCGCATCGGCGCGAACTACAAGCAGCTGCCGGTGAATGCATCCAAGTCGCCCGTCCACAGCTACAGCAAGGACGGCGCAATGCGTTACCACAACGTCTCGGACCCGGTGTACGCGCCGAACTCCTACGGAGGCCCGAAGGCCGACGCCGCGCGCTACGGCGAGCCGGCGGGATGGCACACCGAGGGGGACATGGTGCGCAGCGCCTGCGCCCTGCATGCGGAGGATGACGACTGGGGCCAGGCCGGCACGATGGTCCGTGAGGTGCTCGACGACGCGGCCCGCGAACGGCTGGTGAAGAACATCGTCGGTCACCTGCTCAACGCGGTCAGCGAGCCCGTGCTGCAGCGTGCGTTCGAGTACTGGCGCAATGTGGACAAGAACCTCGGTGACAAGGTCGAGGCAGGCGTCCGCGCCAAGCAGGGCGAGAAGGACCCGAAGGCCGCTGAGCAGGCGAACCCAGCTCGCAAGGGCATGCAGGCCAAGGCCTAAGCACTCGCACGTCGAGGGCCCGGCACCGGCTGGTGCCGGGCCCTTGCGCATCCGCGAATTGGCGTCCCGTCGTAGGGTCGGTTGCCATGGGGCTCACCGTGGTCGGCATCGGTGGTTCGATGCGCGGGGACTCACAGTCTGAGCGGGCCCTGAGTGCGGTTCTCGAAGGCGCCCGGGTCGCCGGTGCTGAGACGGTCGCGATTACCGGCATGGACCTGGTCCTGCCGTTCTATGACCCGGCGGTGGTTGAGCGTAGTGCGGTGGCGCACCGGCTGGTGGCGGCGTTGCGCGAGGCGGACGGGGTGGTGCTGGTCTCGCCGGGTTACCACGGCACCGTGTCCGGACTGGTGAAGAACGCGCTGGACTACGTCGAGGACCTGCGCGCCGACCCCCGACCTTACCTGGAGGGGCGGGCAGTCGGCTGCGTGGCCATGGCGCTGGGCTGGCAGGCCGCGGTCACCACGCTGACCGCGCTGCGCTCGATCGTGCACGCCCTGCGCGGCTGGCCCACGCCGCTGGGCGCGGCGCTGAACTCCACCGAGGTGAGTTTCGACGCGCGCGGGGTCCCGTCCGATCCCGCGGTTGACCGCACGTTGCGCACGATCGGGGAGCAGGTGGTGCGGTTCGCGCTGGATCATCAAGCGACCCGGCCCTGAGCTAGGCCAAGCTGACCTTGGTCGGCGTGCCAGGGTTGGGCGCCTCGGGGTGCAGGGCGGCCCGGACGTGCAAAGCGCCTCCTTCCCACCGGCCGCGCGGGCGTAGCCCGGCCCGGCGCAACACCCGGGTCATCGCGTGGTCACCGGCGGGTGACACCGCGATGAGCTCGGCGAGCTGGTGGGTTCGGGCCAGCTCCACCAGCTTGCGGGTCAGCGCCGTGCCCACTCCCCGACCCTGCCAGTTGTCCTGCACCATGAGCGCGACCTCGGCCGTGGCGGGTCCGGCCTCGACCAGGTTCGCCAACCCGATCGCGGTGGCGCCATCGGTGGTCACCGCGAGCACGCTGGTGGAGCCGTCGGCTCCCACCAGTTGCTGGAGCACGGCCGCCGGCAGCCCCGGTCTGGTAGGCAGCGAGCGCAGCGCCCGGCTCTGCGGGGAGCACCGCGCGTGCAACGCGGCGACCAGAGGCGCGTCGGCGGCCGTCGCCGCCCGCAGCACCACCTCGGACCCGTCGGCCAGCTGCACGCTGGCGCGCGGTGGCGGGAGCCGACGCTCGCCGGTGGTGCCGGCAAGCTCGAGCAGGGCGGCGGCCCGGGAGATCTCGGTGGCGGTGAATGGCCAGCCGCGGCACAGCCGTACCCGCGCAGCGCCGGTGCCGACCTCGGCTTGGTGCGCGGCGCCCGGCGCGTCTGCTCCCGCCAGCTCCGCGCGCAGCAGGGCCGCCACTGCTCGCGCGGCGCTGCCCGGGTCGACGGTCACGCAGTGCGCCAGTGCCAGCGCGGTGGTCACTGGATCGGCCAGCGCCTGCGCGTCGGCCTGCACCACCACCGTGGCGTGGAATCCGGCGGCCTCCACGGCCTCCACCAGCGCCGGTACCGGGAGTTGCGGCGGTACCCTGACCAGCAGCTCGTCGGTCACCGCACCGTCTTGTGCCGGTTCGCCGACGACGTGCAGGGAGACGATGTTGGCTCCGCAACCCCCGATCGCCGCTGCGAGCGCCCCCAACTGGCCGGGTTGATCGGCCACGTCGACGTGCAGCCGCCACAGGGTCACGGTGACCACCTCCGGGCCTAGCGTCCGCGTACAGCGTTACCCCTACGTTGACTAAGGGTAAAGTTCACCACTACGGAATCAGACCGCTGAAAGCGTGCCGCCGCCGGCGGAGCCGGCAGTCGGACTCGAGCCGAGCACCTCGCGAACGAACGCTACCTCCGCAGCGATGTGCCGCATTGTCTCGGCCACCACCAGCGACCCATGTCCGGCATCGTAGCGGTAGGAGCGGTACGGCGTGCCCAATTCGGCGAGTCGGGCGAGGTAGTTGTCCACCTGCCGGATCGGGCAGCGCGGATCGTTCTCCCCGGCCAGCACCAGAACTGGGGCGCGCACGTCCGCCGCGTAGCAGATCGGGGACGCCGTCCGATAGATCTCGGGTACCTCCTCGGGTGAGCCGCCGAACAGGGCTCGGTCGAAGGCCCGTAAGGGTTCCATCTCGTCGGCGTAGGCGGTCACGTAGTCGGCGACCGGGACCCCGGCGATCCCGGCTGCCCAGCGCTGGGGCTGGGTCCCGAGGGCGAGCAACGCCAGGTAGCCGCCCCACGACCAGCCCTCCACCACGCACGCCGCCGGGTCGGCGAACCCGGAGGACACTGCCCAGTCGTGCACAGCCGCGACGTCCTCCAGCTCGGTGAGCCCCGGCCGGCCCTCGATCGCGTCCCGCCACGCCGAGCCGTATCCGGCGGACCCGCGGTAGTTGACGTGCACGACGGCGAAGCCGGCGTCCAGCCAGAGCGCCCGGTCTGCGGAGAAGCGGTCCTCGTCGACCGCCTGCGGCCCGCCGTGCAGCAGGAACACCGTCGGCAAGGGACCCTGAGGGGCGCCTCCTGGCCGGGCCACCAGGGCGTGCACATTCCCGTGCGGGGTTGCGACGAACTCGTCAGCCACGGGCTCGGAGCAGGGCGCCGGCTCGCCCCGGGGGCGCAGCAGCACCCGGCTAGTGCCGTCAGCGTGCAGGGCACGGATCGCGGGCGGCTCGGCGGCGCAGGACCAGGCGTACTCCACAGTGCCGTCCGGCCGGACCCCCGCGTTGCCGACTGTGCCGGTCGGGATGTCGAGGGCGGTCAGCGTGCCGGTGATGAGGTCGTAGCGGTGCAGCGTGGAGCGGGCGCGGTGGCGGTGCAGGACGAGCAGCGCGGTGCCGTCGGGGTACCAGTCTGCGGTCACCTCGCCGGGCAGCTCCAGCGCGAGCTCGGTCTCGGTGTCGGCCGCGACATCCCAGATCAGCAGCTCTTCCCGGCCGCGACGCTCGTGGGTGAGCAGCAGCCTGGGGTCGCCACTGAGGGGGGAGAAGCCCAGCACAGTCAGGCCCTTGCCGGGTCCATCCCCTTTCTCCGCGACTGCTGTGCCGGTGGTGTCCGGACCCGCGTCGAGCACCCGGACTGCGGGATGGCGGGAGTCACCGTGCTCGGAGTGCATGATCGCGAGCAGCCGCTCGTCCCGGGACAGTGCCCCCACCCCGGCGTCGTGCTCGCTGCGGTAGACGACCTCGGCGGGCTTGCCGCCCTGGGAGATCCACACCGTGGTGCCCTCGTCGGTGGAGGTGCCGACCGCGACGCTGCGCCGGCCGATGTCCAGCCCGGCGGGGTAGCCGGACTCGATGCCCGTCACGGCCGGCTGCGGTGACGCACTGGCGGGCCGCCCGGCGAACGGCTCGGCTACCCAGCTGCCGAACTCGTCGCCGTCGGTGTCGGCGAACCACCACACCTGCTCACCGTCGGGTGTCAGGGTGCCGGTGTGGGTGCCGTGCGGTCGGTCGGTGATCTGCCGGTGCGTGCCGGTGGCCCGGTCCCAGGTGTAGATCTCCCAGGTGCCCGACGCGTTGGAGCTGTACAGGCAGCGGTCTGGGGCGTCTCGGGCCCACTGCGGGAGGCTGACCCGGGGCGCGGTGAACCGAGCGCGCCAGCGGGCCTCCGCATCCGGGTCGTCGAACAGCCGGTCAGGGACGGTCGCCGAATGCTGTAGCGCGCTCACCCCCCGATAGTGCCGTACTCACCTCGCTTGCTCGGTGCCCGGCCGGCTACCGGGCGAGGCGGCGCGCGGTGTCCTTGAGGACCTCGGTGAGGATGCGCTGGGCCGTCGAACCCATGCTGTTGAGCACTGCGTGCAGTTGCCGTGCGGTGTTCAGGTCGATCTTGCCGATCATCGTTGCTGCGGTACCGGTCAAGGCCAGCAGGACGCGTCGGAGGTCTTCGGGGTCCGGCGTGCGGCTGACCAGCCCGGCCCGGATGAGCCGATTGACCATCGCGCAGGTCGCCGGTGGTCGGGTGCCCAAGGATTGGGACAGCGAAATCAGCGTGACCGGAGCCTTCGCGCTGATGTAGTGCAGCGCGATCAGCTGGGCCAAGGTCAGCTCGCTCCCTGCCCAGGCGGCCGGGCGAGACGACACCATCCCTCGCAGGTAGCTGGCAAGCCAGCGGGCATCTTCCGTCGTCACCATCGACGGTCTCGCTTCGAGTCGACGGTCCGGCTCTGCATCGCTGTGACCTCCCATGATGCGTCGATCCTTCATGGAACCAACGAAAGCAGGCGGACGCAACTGCTGGTGGAAGCCCTTTTTGCTTGCCCCGCTAGACGGCAGCAGCGCCGTCATGGTGGGCACTTGCTCGGTGCGATATTACGTCGATATCGTGACGGTATGACTGCTGAGCGTATCAGCGTGACGCTACCGCCGGACCTGGTCGCTGACGCCCGGGGCGCGGTCGCTGCCGGCGCGGCAGACAGCATGAGCGCGTTCGTCGCGGACGCCCTGCGCTCCCAACTGCGACGCGATCGTGATCTCGCGGCGCTGGTGCGGGTGTTCGGCGGCCCGCCGCCGCGTGAGGTGATCGACGCGGTGCGCCGCGATCTTGGCCTACCGCCCGAGCCGACGCAGTGATCGGTGGTCGGGTCCTCGACACCTCAGCCCTGCTGGCCTTCGCGACGGAGACGTCGGTCTACTGCTCCGCGCTCGTCTGGACCGCAGTCCGCGAGTCGATGGTGCTCGCCGTTCCGTCGACGGCGGTCGCGGCGGCGTGGGCCGACCTCGCCGACAAGCACTATCAGGTGCTTGAGGTGCTCCTGAGCCTGCACGTCACCGTCATTGACCCCCTCGACGGCGAGCGTGCTCGCGCTGTCGGCCTGCTCGGCGGTCCCCAGGCCGATGCGCACGCCGTCGCGTGCGCGCGGGAGCGGGGATGGCCCTTGGTCACCGCGCAACCAGCCCGGTACGCGGAGTACGGGCACGCCGACATCGACATCGAACTTCTGCCCTGACCGTCCGCGCCTACGCCCCGATAGCGGTGGGCGGGTTCGGCCCGATGAAGTACGGACGCATCATCTCGTTGTCCTCGTGCTCGAGGATGTGGCAGTGCCAGACAAAGAGGCCCGCCCGATCGAACAAAGCCTTCACCCGGGTGATCT
The DNA here is from genome assembly GCA_035463315.1 of Pseudonocardiaceae bacterium. Lineage (GTDB taxonomy): Bacteria > Actinomycetota > Actinomycetes > Mycobacteriales > Pseudonocardiaceae. The sequence goes on along the minus strand of DATHTJ010000054.1, from coordinate 4,802 downwards.
CGCCGGGGTAGGCGATAACGGTGTCCTTGTCACCGCTCTCCGACGGCTCCGGGGGCCGTGCGGCGCCGTCGATCGGCTGCCGATTCACGACCTGGAACTGCACCTCGTGGATGTGGATGGGATGTGCGTCTACGGTGAAGTTGTATATCTCCCACACCTCGATCGAGTTGAGTGCCGGGTTCTCAGTGATCGGGTCGCCCCAGCCGAGGACGACCGGATTCCCATTCTGGTCTAGGGTTCCGAGCTTGACCGCGATCGGGCCATCGAAGAACTCACTCATCTCTTCATTGAGCGACACCTGTCGGGTGTGGGTCGCGGCACCGAGCGGCGTGAACGCGGGTAGCTGCAGCCGGTCGGGTGGGACGCTCGTGTCCTGGGACGTGAGCGGGACGACGGTGAACTTCATGACCTGGCCGGTCGTGTCCGGGTTGGCGAACGGCTCGGGTGGCTCGGTCACGTTGCCGAACGGCTCATCCGGACCGAGATTGACCAGGTAGAGTTCCGTGCCGACGGCCAGTCCAGTGAAGTCGACGATCACGTCTGCGCGCTCGGCAGGACCCAGGACGACCTGCCCGAGCTGGACCGCAGCCGGCAGGAAACCGCCGTCGGCGCCGATCACCCAGAAGGGCAGGGCCGTCGTTGCCGGCCGCGTTGTTGGGTCCTCGGCCAGCCTGAGGATGAGGAACCGCGAGTTACAGCCGTTGAGCAGGCGGAAGCGGTAACGCCGCGGCTCGACCTCAAGCACGGGCCAGGTCCTGCCGTTCACGACCATCGTGTTGGCGAAGAACTCGGGGTTCCAGACCGGTGACACGTCGCTGTCCGGGATGTACGGACCGCTGAACCCGTCGAAGAATGCCCGCGTATCAGGGTAGAACAGCGAGCCGTCGGCGTTGAACGAGCGGTCTTGAATCACGACCGGGATCTCGTAGTACCGCGTCTCCGGACCATCACCGACCTTCGGCGCCGGGCCAGGCAACACATCCGGGGGCAGATCACCCGGGCCCCCGCGCAACAGGTAGAAGCCTGCCGGGCCTGCGTACACGTTCAGCCGAGTGATGCCCAGGGTGTGGTCGTGGTACCACATTGTGGTGGCACGCTGGTCGTTGGCGTACTCGAACACCGCGTTGCCCGGACCCCAGCTGTCACCGAGCGGAGACCTCTCGCGGAAGTACTCGTACCGTGAACCTTCGGTCGCGAAGCCGTCGGGGATGTTGCGGGCCGCCGGTAAATACCACGCCTCCGCGTACCCGTCACTATGGTCCTGGGTGTCGCCGCCGTGCAGGTGGGTGGTGATCGGCACCGGGCCGGTGTACGGCCCGGGCGTGCTCTCGAACGTCGGGCGCATGTCCCGGCCGGTCTCGCCACCCGGCGGGTTGGCCCAGTGGACTGTCGGGTCGACCGCTAGCAGGTGCGACAGGAAGTCACCGCCCGCGTCCACGAGGTCGTTTATCCACTGGACCCGAACCGGGACTTGGTAGCTCGCCTCTATCGTGAATGCGGGGTAATTGAAGGTGCCTGGGTGCGTCACGGAGCCATAACTCCACACCGTCGTCGCCGGCATGCCAGCCGGCAGGATCTGCTGCTCGAACTGGCGCACGGCAATCTCGTAGTAGTCCGCCGGCCCACCTTCGGTTGGCGGCATCTGCGGTGGAATCACCAGCGGCGTCACGTATTTCGGGACCGTGAGCGGGTCGAGTGATCCGCCCGGAATTGGTGTCGCCATGCTCAATCCCCTCGTCTCCTCGGACGCAGGCATCCGCCACACGCCCGCTTGCTCGCACGCTGCGTACACAAGGCCAGCTCGGTCGCCAAGTCAAGGGATGGTGCCGCCACGGCCGAGCGCGAGCACGCTGTCGTATCACTTGCACGCCGTCAGCCTCGCCGCAGCGTAGCTGGCGCAGCTGAGCCTGGTAGCGGTACACGTGCGGCTCAGATCCTCCGGCCGCAGGTGACGCAGTACACGGTGCCGAGGAGCCAACTGCCGTGGCGGCAGAACTTCCCCTTGCACCCGGGGTACTTCTTCAGGTGCCACTTCATGTCGGGCCACAGGATGGTGTTCTTCACGTTGCCGCTGTGTGCGTGTTGGTGCTTGTTCGGCACGGTTACCGCCTCCCCTGGTCTCCCCTCGTGGAACAGGCTCGCCTCTCGCAGTCCTAGCGGGTGCGCCGTGACTGACCCCGCTAGCTCGATCGAGGAAGCCCCGCCGGTCGAGACCTGAGAAAGGTTGCACTTTTCATAGTGACGGTAGCTTGATCGAGGAGTATTTTCAACTCATGTGAGTGAAAGTGTGGTCGGTAAGTTACTCCAAGTAGTAATACTTGCTTGCCGCAATCCCAGGGAGGGGCGTGAACGCCTCCAGCGGGCCATCCAGGTGCTGCTGCGTGGATCGGTGCTCCCACGCCGCCCGATACCACCGCGGTGATTGGCACGGTGCTGCCGTTGGGTTGGCCATCGGAGACCATGCTCGATGTGGTGGACAGAGACATATCCGCGGGCAACGTGCGCAGCGGTGGCTACATCGGCCAGTGACAGGTTCGCCTGATCGCGCCCGGCTACCCGCACCAGGTCGGATAACAGGCGGACCGAGCTCCCGTCATCCACCATGGCGGATGACTACCCGTGGCCGTCCCCGGGAACCAGACCTCAACGAGCCACGACATTTCATGCGAAGGACACTTCATGGAGAACAACGCCGCACAGCTTGACCGTGGGACGCGCTGGTTCCACTGGACGCGACCAGGGGCCGAGCAGTGACGCCGACCTTCCGGCTCGGGCGCATCGCCGGTGTCCAGGTCAGTGCGAACTGGAGCGTGCTGGTCATCCTGGCGTTGATTGTGGTCGGGTTGGCCGCCGGACGGCTGCCGTTGGTGGCGCCGGGGCGGTCGGTCCTGGCCTACGCAGCGGTCGGGGCGCTCAGCGGGTTGGTGTTCCTGGCGTCGCTGCTGGCGCACGAGGTTTCGCACGCCGTGGTGGCCCGGCGTAACGGGATAGCTGTGGAAGGCATCACCCTGTGGCTGTTCGGCGGCGTCGCGCAGCTGCGCGGGGAGGCGTCCAGTCCGGGCGCCGACCTGCGCATCGCCGGTGTCGGGCCGGTGGTGAGCGCGCTGCTGGGTGGCGGTTTCTTCGCCGCTGCCGCGCTGGTCGGCGTCCTCGGGGGCGGGCCGCTAGCGCTCTCCGCGTTGAGCTGGCTTGCAGTGATCAACATCGTGCTAGCAGCCTTCAATCTGATCCCGGCTGCGCCGCTGGATGGTGGTCGGGTACTGCGCGCGGTGCTGTGGCGGGTGACCGGTGACCGACGGCGGGCGGCGGTGATCGCGACCCGCGCCGGGGTAATACTCGGTTTCACCCTGATCGGGCTGGGGTTGGCGCAGGTCGTGCTGGCGCCCGGGTTCGGTGGGTTGTGGCTGGCGCTGATCGGGTGGTTCCTGGTGAACGCGGCCCGCGCCGAGGAGCAGCAGACCGTCTGGCAGTCCGCGCTCGCCGGGATCCGCGTGGCCGATGTGATGACGCCGGATCCGGTCACCGCGTCACCCGAGCTCACCGTGCGGGAGTTCATCGACGAGTACCTCATGCGGCATCGGTTCACCACGTTCCCGCTGGTGGACTCGGCTCGCCAGCTGACCGGTCTGGTGACCTTGAACCGGATCCGGCAGGTGCCCGACGGGCATCGCGCAGCGACCCGGCTCGCCGACATCGCCTGCCGACCCGCGGAGCTGCCGGTCGCGGCGGCCCAGGAATTACTGACCGACCTGCTGCCGCGGATGGCCGGTTGTTCTGACGGCCGCGCCCTTGTGCTCGACTCCCAGCGTCGGCTGGTCGGCATCGTGTCCCCGTCCGACGTGGCACGCACGGTGCAGACCGCCGAGCTGCGCATGTCGGTCGGTGACAAGGCCTGAGCTAGTAGGTAGGTGGTCGACGCGCGGCCACTCTTGGGGTCAGGCGGGTCTTGGCTTCGTCGTCGATCTGATCCCAACCGGGGGCCGGAATCGGTGCGTATTGCCGTAGCAGGTGATCCGTCATGGTCAACGTCCTTTCCCACTGCCGGTACCTGGCGAGCCGCTCCCGCTGCCGGGAGAGATCTGTGCCTGTACCGCGCTGACGTAACCCTGCGGATCTTTGTCGCGCGTATCTAGGTCCCGGCCGTCGGCGTGGTCGGCTTTGAACTTCAGGAACTGGTGGCCCAGATCCTCCCGCACACTGAGGGGTGCATTCTTCCGGAAATCGACGAGGGCTTCGTCCTCCTCCTCGGCCATGTGATCGCTGTTGGCCATCCGGGCTTTTCGGACGCCGTCCCACCACTGCGGACTGCCGATGGGGTGCCGGGCAGCCTCCTGCACACCATCGCGGATGTCATTGTGGTCCCCGATCGCGTCAAGGGTCTCGTCTTCGGCGTCGTCACCACGGCGCAGCAGCTGCGGATAGAAGACGACTTCCTCGGCTTCTGCGTGCACATCGAGTAATGCGGCGAGAGGTTCCCAGATCGCGCGCAGCTGCTCGCTACCGTCAGCGTCGTCCAGCGCGGCGAACTCGCGCCGAAACGTCTCATGATCGTCCAGGATCAACTGCGTAATGTCAGTCATCGACCTCTGCTCCCAACATCCTCGTACACTCAACCGAGTGTGTTGATCAATTCCTGGCATGTCTGCTCGCAGCGACGGCACGCTTCAGCGCAGATGCGGCAGTGCTCATGACGCGAGGCGTGGCTCTCACACTCGTCGCCGCAGGAGCGACAGACGGTGACGCAGGCCTGCAGGACACTTCGCGTGATGTTGGCATCGTAGCCGGTGTGCCGGGACAGAACG
>DATHTJ010000053.1:0-4626 GCA_035463315.1 Pseudonocardiaceae bacterium | reverse complement strand
CGGATGGCGCCGAGTGCGGTCTGCAGAGCACCTTCGGTGACGGTCGCGGGCAGGAAGTTCATCGCGGGGGAACCGATGAAGCCGGCCACGAACAGGTTCGCCGGATGCGCGTAGAGGTACTGCGGAGCGCCCACCTGCTGCACCACGCCACCGCGCATGACCACCACCCGGTCGCCCAGGGTCATGGCCTCGGTCTGGTCGTGCGTGACGTAGATCGTGGTGGTGCCCAGTCGTTTCTGTAGCCGAGACAATTCGGTGCGCATCTGCACCCGAAGCTTGGCGTCCAGATTGGACAGCGGCTCGTCCATGAGGAACGCCTTCGGGTTGCGCACGATCGCCCGCCCCATTGCCACCCGCTGGCGCTGGCCGCCGGACAGGTTCGCGGGCTTGCGGTCCAGATGCTCGGTGAGGTCGAGCACCTCAGCGGCGTCGTTGATCTTGCGCGCGATGGTCTGCTTGTCCATCTTCGCCAGCTTGAGCGGGAAGGCCATGTTCTCCCGCACGGTCATATGCGGGTAGAGCGCGTAGGACTGGAACACCATGGCGATGTCCCGGTCCTTGGGCGCCTTCTCGTTGACCCGCTCGCCACCGATTCGCAACTCACCGGAGGTGATGTCCTCCAGGCCTGCGATCATGTTGAGCGTCGTGGACTTCCCGCATCCGGAAGGCCCGACCAGGATGACGAACTCGCCGTCGGCGACCTCCAGGTCGACCTCGGAGACTGCCAGGGCACCATCGGGAAACCGCTTGGTCACGCCGTCCAGCACGATCTCGGCCACAGCTGCTATCCCTTCACGGCGCCGGAGGTGAGCCCGGCGACGATGCGACGCTGGAAGAACAACACGAACAGAACGATCGGGATCGTGATCACCATGGCGGCGGCAGCGATCGACCCGGTGGGTTCCTCGAACTGCGAACTCCCGGTGAAGGTGGCCATCGCGGCCGGAACCGTGCGCGCGGCGTCGGTGGAGGTCAGCGAGATCGCGAACAAGAAATCGTTCCAGCAGAAAATGAACACCAGTATCGCCGTGGTGACCACCCCCGGCGCGGCGAGCGGCACGATCACCGAGCGGAACGCCTGGGCAGGCGTGGCGCCGTCCATCTTCGCTGCCTTTTCGAGTTCCCACGGGATTTCTCGGAAGAATGCCGCGAGAATGTAGATCGCCAGCGGCAGAGAGAACGTGATGTAGGGCAGCATCAGGCCCGGCCAGGTGTCAAACAATCCCACCGAGCGCTCGATCTCGAACAGCGGACTGACCAGCGAGATCTGCGGGAACGTCCCGATCAGCAGCGAGAGAGCGACCAGCAGCTTCTTGCCGGGGAATCTCAGCCGGGCGATCGCGTAGGCTGCCATCGCTCCGATCCCCACGGCCAGTGTGGTCGCGATGATCGCGATGCCGATCGAGTTGAGCAGTGCGCGGGTGAATTCATTGGTGACAAAGATCCCACGGTAGTTGTCCAGCGTCCATTGCTGGGGGATGAAATTACCGTCAGTGACCGATGCCGTGGGCTTGAAAGACAGGCTGGCGATCCACAGCACCGGGATGAACGCGTACAAGAACACCAGCAGATCGAGCAGCACCCAGCCGGCTTTGCGGCCCGGCGTGTCGGAGGCCGCCATCACCGTCTCCCTTCCGGGTCCGAGCCCGGCGCTGCCGTACCGAAGAGCTTGATGAACAGGAACGCAATGATCGCCACACAGAGGAAGATGAGGATGCTGATCGCCGAACCGATACCGAGATTGAACGCCTTGAACAGGTTGTTGTATCCCAAGATCGACACCGACCCGGTACCGTTGTTTCCCCTGGTCAGCACGTAGATGTTGTCGAAGATCCGGAATGCGTCGAGCGTGCGGAACAGCAGCGCGACGAGGATGGCGGGCTTCATCATCGGCAGGATGATCCGGGTCAGCCGCTGCCAGGGACCCGCACCGTCCACCTGCGCGGCGCGCAGCAGGTCATCGGGCACCAGCGCCAGTCCGGCGAGCAGCAGCAGCGCCATGAACGGCGTGGTCTTCCATACCTCGGCGAGTACCACGATTCCCAGTGCCGGGATCTGCTCGGTGAGCGGAGCCGAACCCGCCGGGAGCAGATCGGCCAGGTAACCGGTACCCGGGGTCCACGCGTAGTACCAACTGAACGCCGCCGCGACCGTGACGATGCCGTACGGGATCAGCACCGCGGTGCGCACGGTGCCCCTGCCGACCAGAGTCCGGTGCATGACCAGCGCCAGCCCCAGGCCGAGCACCAATTCGATCGCCACCGAGACGGTCGTGATCGCGACGGTGACGCCGAACGCGTTCCACCAGTAGCCGTCGGAGAGCACCGCAAGGTAGTTGCCCAGTCCGACGAACTCCCGCTGCTCGGGAAAGCGCAGGTCATAGCGCTGCAGGGACAGCCAGACGGCGTACCCGACCGGGTAGGCGGCGACGGCGAGCATGACGATGACGGTGGGTGCGCACAGCAGGGCGGCCAGCCGCCGCTCCGCCCTGGCCCCTGCGGACCGGCGTGGCGCCTCGGCCGGGGTCTTGGGTGGCTGGGTCACGGTAGTGGTCAAGGCACCAGCCCTTCGGAGTTGACGGCCCGTTGGATCTGACGGGCCAGCTCATCCACCGTCCTCGTGGGATCGATCTCGGCGGGCGGGTTCAACAGCGCGGAGATCACGATCGAAATGCCCTGGTATGCGGGGTTCTTGGGCCGCACGCTCGCGGTGTCGAGCGACTGCTTGATCGCCTGCCAGGCCGGGTACTCGTCCTGGAAGGCCGGGTCGGCGTAGAGCACCTCCAGCGTGGGGGGGACGCCGGCGTCGATGGCGTTGCGCAGCTGGTTTTCCCGGTTGCGCAGGCACTGCACGGCGTCGACCGCCTGTTCGGAATAGCGGCTGGTGGCCGACACCGCTAGGTTCAGCCCCCCGATCGTGACCCTGGCCGGCTGGCCGGGCACCACTGCGGGGTACGGCGCCCATCTGAACACATCCTGCACTCGCCTGCCGGTGTCCTGGGTGGTCGGGTTGCCGTTCCTGTCGAGGAACGCGCCGCCGCCGTTCTCCTTGATGCCAGGCAACACGAACGGGTAGTTGACCATGAAGGCTGCCTGGCCGGATTCCATCGCCAGCCGGGTGCCACCCTCATCACGCTGGGACAGCGACGGGTCGGCACCGGGAGCGGTCGCTACCCGCCGCATCACCGTCAGTGCCCGCTCGGCGGCGCCTCCCCGACCGAGAGTCACGGTGCCGTCCTCGGCGACGATCTGCCCTCCTGCGCTGGTGACGAGGGTGTTGAACCACACCGTGAGACCCTCGTACTGGGAACCTTGGACCTCGATCCAGCTCGGCCGGTTCTGGGCGGCGAGCCCGGTGGCGATGTCGATCAGCTCATCCCAGGTCTCGGGGGGTTGCCCGCCCGGCATCAGGTCCTCGCGATACCAGAGCAGCTGAGTGTTGGTGTTCAACGGCGCGGCGTAGAGCTGGTCCTGCCAGGTACCCGTGTCGTAGGCCGCCTCCAGCGTGCCCTCGCGGATCTCAGCCGCTGCGTCGGGCGGGAAGGGCAGGATCCAGCCTGCCTCGGCAAACTCGGCGGTCCAGGTGACGTCCATCCCCAGGATGTCGATGGTCTCGTCCCCGCCGACGATGCGCCGGGCGAGCTGCAGCCGCTGGTCGTCAGCCTGCCGGGGCAGGGTGCGCTGCTCGATCCGGTAGCGCCCCTCGGCAGCCCTGGTGCACTCCGCCGCAGCTTGGGCATATTGAGCGGCGCCGTCGGCCGGGGTGTAGAACCGCAGCACCACCCCGTCGTCCCCGGACCCACACCCGGCCAACAGCGTGACGGCGGCTAGCGCGACGCTGGTGAGTGCGCGAGCGCGGCGACGGTGGCCGCCGTGGAGCGTCAACCCGAACACTGGTTCCAGCAGGCGATCGAGAACCACGTCGCTCACTGCCTCGCTCGGCGCGCGGGCTCGCCGTTCGGGGTGCGCACCGTCTCGGTCAGGGCACAGTACAGCTCCCCCGCAGAGGCCAGCGCTCGCCGCGCATACCCCAGCCGCTCCTCGGGCGGCAGCTCCACAAGCTCGGCGCAGAACTCCTCACACACGCGCTGCCGATCATGCTCGGGCAGCATCCGCACCACCAGCGCCACCAACTTCCACGGCACTCGGCCGACATCCGCTGCCCACTTCTCCGTCAGGATGCGGCCAAGGTTGTGTGCCCGGCTGAGTGCCCGGTCGAGAATGCCAATGAGGTTCCGGGCGCAGGGTCGAGCGCAGACGAGGTTGTGGGTACAGGTTAGGTCACAAGCCAGTGCACCGGTGAGGTCCAGCGCGGCATACAGGTTGCAGTCTTCAGCGAGGGCACGGACGAGTGCATAGGCTCTGTCCACGGTGCGGGCGAGAGCCCGGTCGAGCTCCAGATCGAGGTCCAGGACACGGCCACGAGTGCTGGCGAGTTCGCAGTCGAGGTCGCGAGCGAGGAACAGGGCGAGATCGGCGGCGGACCGGTGCTTCATGGGGTTCCTCCTCCGTACTCTCCGGCGAGGCCGGGACGCAGCCGGTTCACGAGTGCCCGGGGGGTGTGTACGCGGGCGAGGGCGTTGCGGGCATGTTCGACGCCGTCAGGGCTGAGGCGGTAGTAGCGACG
>DATHTJ010000052.1:0-13807 GCA_035463315.1 Pseudonocardiaceae bacterium | reverse complement strand
GCGGTGGCGCTTGAGCGTGGCGGAATGCCAGCGCGGGCCGTACTCGCCACCGCCGCGGATGTTGGCGACGACGTAGCAGCCGCCGCGGGCCAGCCAGGCCCGGCCCCGGGCACCGCCGTAGCCGGGTTGCAGGGATATCTCGAAGCCGCCGTAGCCGTGCAGCAGGGTGGGCCAGCCGCCGGGCGGCACGGCCGAGTCGGGCGCCACCACGAAGTACGGGATCCGGGTGCCGTCGTCGGAGACCGCGAAGTGCTGCTGCACGGCGAGACCGGCGCCGTCGAAGAAGGACGGTTGCCACTTGAGCACGACGGCCGGGCCAGCGCCGATGGTCCCGATGGCCAGGGTGGACGGGGTCAGGAAACCGTCGATGCCAAGCAGGTACTCGTCGTCGGTGTCCGGGTCGGTGCCGTGCGCGCTCGCGCTGCACAGCGGCGGCGTGCCGGTCAGCGGCGTGGCGCACCAGTCCTGCGCCGGCGTCAGCACCGAGAGGCGGCTGACCACGTCCTGCATCACGTCCAGGATCAGGTGGCGGCGGGTCCAGCTGTAGCCGGCCAGCGAGGTGCGCTCATCGGGGGTGAACAGCACCCGCAGGCCCCGGCCACCAGCCATGAACTCGTCGAAGTCGGCGGCCAGCAGGCAGCCTGTCGGGTACGTCTCGCCGACCGCCCACTGGCTGCGTAGCTCGATCAGCAGCCACTGCCGGTGCACGCCGACGATCGCGTCGTCGGGCACCTCGACGCGGCGCAGCTGGTCACCGCAACGCTGGTACAGCTCGGAGCGGTAGAAGTCCAGCGCCCGCGTCACGAAGTCGCGCTCGAAGCCCTCGGTGTCGTCGTGGTAGGCGGACACGCTGATGTCGCCAGGCTTGCCCTCGTACACCAGCTCCGACTCGGCCAGCGGCGTGCCGCGCCGCCATTGCCGGACGGTGCGCGGGTACCCGCTGGTGGTGAGCGTTCCCGGGCCGAAGTCGGTGGCGACGTAGATGTGGTCGGCATCGATCCAGCCCACGAAGGACTTCGCCTCGGGCAGCTGGAAGCCGTCGGTGACGAACTCGCGGCGCTCGATGTCGAACTCCCGCACCACCGCCGCGTCCGCACCACCCCGCGACAGCGAGACCAGCGCCCGCCGGTAATCCGGCCGCAGGCACTGCGCGCCGTCGAAGACCCAGTTCTCGTCCTCGTCGCGGGCCAGCGCGTCCACGTCGAGCAGGATCTCCCAGTCCGGCCGCTCCGTCCGGTACTCGGCGAGCGTGGTGCGCCGCCACAGGCCGCGCGGGTGCTCGCGGTCCCGCCAGAAGTTGTACCGGTAGGCGCCGCGCCGGGTGATGTAGGGGATACGGTCCGTCGAGTCGAGCACCTCGCGGATCTCGGCGCGCAGCGCGTCGAACCGGGACCCACCGGTCAGCTCCGCGACAGTCTCGGCGTTGCGCTCCCGCACCCAGGACAGCGCCCGCTCGCCGGTCACGTCCTCCAGCCACCGGTACGGGTCGTCCAGGCGCTGCCACGCCTGTGAGTGGCGATGCGAGTGATCGCTCGTATCGCCACTCACGGGTTGTCCACAGCTGCTTGGTAGAGGTCCCGCTTGCCGACACCGTGCGCGGCTGCTACGGCGGCGACGGCCTCCTTGAGCCGCTCCCCCGCGGTGACCCGCTCGGTCACCTCACCGACCAGGTCGGCCACGTCCGGTGCATCAGCGGGTGGCGCACCCGCCAGCACGACGGTGATCTCGCCGCGCACCCCGCCGGCGGCCCACTGGGCAAGCGCGCCCAGCCCACCACGGCGAACCTCCTCATAGCGCTTGGTGAGCTCCCGGCACACCACCGCCGCCCGGTCGGGCCCGAGCACCTCAGCCGCCTGAGCGAGCGTCGCGGCCAGCCGGTGCGGTGACTCGAAGAACACGCAGGTGCGCCCTTCGCCGACGAGGCCGGCCAGCCACCGCTGGCGGGGACCATCCCGGCGCGGCGGGAACCCCTCGAAGCAGAACCGCTCGCAGGGCAACCCGGAGACGGCCAGCGCGGTGGTCACCGCCGAGGGGCCGGGCAGGCAGGTCACCCGCAGCCCCTCCTGCACGCATGCCGCCACCAGCCGGAACCCAGGATCGGACACCACGGGCATTCCGGCGTCGGTCACCACCAGCACCGTCGCGCCGTTGCGGATCGCCGCGAGCAGCGCGGGGATGCGGGCCGCCTCCACCGCGTCGTAGTGCGAGACGACCCGGCCGGTGATTGCCACGCCCAGCGCCGCAGCGAGCGCCCGCAGCCGGCGGGTGTCCTCGGCGGCCACCACCTCCGCGCAGCCCAGCGCCTCCACCAGGCGGGCCGAGGCGTCCCGGGAGTCACCGAGTGGGGTGGCCGCCAGCACCAGGGCCCCGACATCCGAGCCCGGAGCGTCGTGCACGCCGCCCAGCTTACGATCGGCCCGTGACGATGGTCCGGGAGGTGCGGCCCGACACCCCAGCGGCTGGTGCCGCCTCGATGCCTCCGGAGCCGACCAGACCGGCCGGTCCGCTGCCGTGGCTAGTGCCGCGCCCGCTCACCGACCGGTGGCGGGGCTGGATCGTGACGCTGGGGCTGACCCTGGTCGCCGGTCTGGTCCGGCTGTGGAATCTGGGTCTGCCCACCGATGGCGGCACCCCGGTGTTCGACGAGAAGCACTACGCGCCGCAGGCCTGGCAGATGCTGCGGAATGGCGGGGTGGAGGACAACGCGGGCTACGAGCTCGTCGTGCACCCGCCGCTGGGCAAGCAGCTCATCGCGCTGGGTGAGCTGCTGATGGGTTACAACGGCTGGGGGTGGCGGCTGTCCGCCGCGCTGGCCGGCACGGTGTGCGTGCTGCTCATCGTGCGGATCGTGCGCCGGATGACGCGGTCGACACTGCTGGGCGGGATCGCCGGGGTACTGCTCATCGCCGACGGCGTCAGCCACGTGCAGTCGCGCATCGGCATGCTCGACATCTTCCTCGCGATGTTCGTCCTCGCGGCGTTCGGCTGCCTGGTCATCGACCGGGAGCAGGTGCACGCCCGGCTGGCCACGGTGGTCCGGGAAGGTCGTGTCGCAGCCACCGACTTCGGGCCACGGCTGGGGGTGCGCTGGTGGCGCTTCGGGGCCGGGGTGCTGCTCGGGCTGGCCTGCGCCACGAAGTGGTCGGGGGTGTACTACCTGGTCGCGTTCGCCGCGATGAGCCTGCTCTGGGATGCCTGCGCGCGGCGCACCGCAGGCGTCCGCAGGCCCTGGGCCGGCACCGTGGCCCGGGACCTCGGACCGGTGTCGTGGGCGATGGCGCTGGTGCCGGTCGGGACTTATCTGGCGACGTGGTGGGCGTGGTTGGGCAGCGAGACCGGCATCGATCGGCACGTGGTGGGCAGCGAGATCGGTACGGACGGCCTGTTCTCCTTCCTGCCGGGGGCACTGCGCGCGCTGTGGTACTACAGCGCCGCAATACTGCACTTCCACGAGGAGCTGGTCACCCCAGCCCAGCCACATCCGTGGGAGTCCAAGCCGTGGAGCTGGCTGATGGGGCTCCGGCCGATGCTCTACTACTACGAGTCCGGTGCCGCTGCCCCCGGCTGCGGACGCCAGGACTGCGTGGCCACGGTGATGCTCGTCGGCACGCCGGCGCTGTGGTGGGTCGCGGTCCCCGTGCTGGGCTGGGCGCTGTGGCGAGCGGCCAGCGGACCGGACTGGCGCTACGCGGCAGCGCTGACCGGCTACGCCGCCGGCTGGCTGCCCTGGTTGTTCAACATCCACCGTCAGATGTACTTCTTCTACATGACGCCGGTGGCGCCGTTCCTGGTCATCGCGGTGACACTGGTGTTGGGCGAGGTACTCGGCCGAGCTCGGGACGGCGCTGAGCGGCGGGGCACGGGGCTACTGGTGGTCTCGCTGTACGTCGGTCTCGTGGTCGCCAACTTCATCTGGCTCTGGCCGATCCTCACCGGTGGCTCGATCACCCCGGAGCACTGGAACGCCGAACTCTGGCTACCTTCCTGGCGCTGAACCGTCCTCAGCTGGTCTGTCCCCAGCTGGGCCGTCTCGGCTGGTCAGACCAGCTGGATCGTGTTGCCCGAGACCGTGACCTGGCGTTCTTCCAGCGGCCTAGAAGCGGGGCCGTTGACGACCGATCCGTCCCTGATGTCGTACTTGCTCCCGTGGCAGGGGCAGTTGATCGTCCCGGCCGCCACCCTGCTCACCGTGCAGCCCTGGTGGGTGCAGACCGCCGAGAACGCCTTGAACGTCCCCGCCGCTGGCTGGGTCACCACGACCTCCTGGCTGGCGAACACCGCCCCGCCACCCACCGGGATGTCGGCAGTGCTGGCCAGCGACTGGCCTGCCGGGCCTGCGGGCGGAGCACCTGGCGCAGCGGGAGCTGCCGGTTCAGCTGGGGCTGGTGGCGGAGCCGAACTCCCGTTGCTGCTGCACGCGGCGAGCGTGGCGGAGACAGCCAGGATCCCGGTGCCCGCCACGACGGCGCGCCGGGTCACCTCAGATCCTTGCGGGGTGTGGTGGGACATCGTCAATCCTTGTCAGTAGGGGGCTCCAGTAGGCAGTCACACAGTAGGGGCCACGGTAGGAGGTTTCCCGCAAGTCTGAACCACACCCCGTCCGGAAACGAATACCCTCACATGACGAGGGATGCGATGGCCAACGGCGCCGGGCACGTCTGCGCCCAGGCCCACGAAGTTCCGCGGCAACACCGAAACCGCGACCTCCGCGCCGAAGAGCTGCACGTGGCCGGTTCTGTCCGCACCAAGCCCGTCCGGCGCAGTGTGGACCTGTCCCCCACCTACCACGTCAGGCTGACCCAGTGGTGCGCCGAGACCGCGGAGCTGATCGGCACCACCCGCGTCACCGGGCAGGACGTCATCCGGGCCCTGGTCGCTCGGCTACTGATGGACGAGGCCCTCGCTCGGCGGATCCGAGCCGATCTCAGCATCGATACCTGAGGGTTCACGATCGGCCGTGCTGGGGCACGGCCAGGTGCTCACGAAGGAATCTCACCGTGGCGTCCCAGGCTTTGGCGGCCTGCTCTGGGTCGTAGGTGCCGATCAAGTTCTGGTCGTTGAAGAAGGCGTGCCCCGCCGGGTAAAGGCGGAAGTCAGGCCGTTGCCCGGTCTGGCGCTCGAGGGTGGCCGCGAGCTCACGGACCTTGTCCGGGCTCTGCATCTCGTCCTGCTCGCCGAAGTGGCCCAGCAGGGGGGCGCAGAGGTTCTCGAAGCTCGGGTACTCCTCGCCGAGGACTCCGTAGAACGACACTGCAGCGCCGATCTTGTTGCCCTGCTGGGCCGCGAGCACCAGCACGAAGCCGCCGCCCATGCAGAAGCCCACTGCGCCGATGGTGGAGCTGGTGACCGCGTCGTGGTCCAGCAGGTAGTCCACCGCGCCGCCCAGGTCGCGGGCCGCCCGGTCCACAGGCAGGTCTTGCATGAGCCGGCCGGCCTCGTCGGCATCGTGGGTGGTGGCGCCGCCGTAGAGGTCGGGGGCCAGGGCGACGAAGCCCTCTGCGGCCAGCCGGTTCGCCACGTCGGCGATGTGGCTGGTCAGCCCCCACCACTCCTGGATCACCACGACACCCGGCCCGCTACCAGCCTCGGGCAACGCCAAGTAGCCATGCGCAGTAGACCCGTTGGACTCAAAGCTCACGTTCTGCACCACGTTCTCCATACCCAAGATCCCACCACACGCCCCCAGCGCTCGCGGTGGGGGCGTTAGTGCACGCGGTGGCCGGTTTGGGTGGTGGAGTAGCCGGGTAGGGCTTCCACCGAGGCGCGGAACTGGTCGTCGGCCAGCAGCGCCCATAGTGGGGCCAGCATGTCGGAGGCGTAGGCATCCCGGGTGACGACCAGGTCGTAGGGCTCCTGCGCGACGGGCACGAAGTCCAGTCCGAACGGCCGAGCGGCAGCGAGGATGCCGAGACCGGCGTCGGCTCGTCCGGCGGCCACCGCCGCCGCGACGGCGAGATGGGTGTGCGCCTCGCGCTGGTAGCCGGTGACATCGCCCGGCGCGACGCCGTGACGACGCAGCTCGTGATCGAGCAGCACCCGGGTGCCGGCGCCGCGCTGCCGGTTGACGTAGCGCAGCCCCGGACGGCTCAGGTCCTCGATGCCGGCGAGCCCGAGTGGATTGCCGGCGGCGACGATCAGCCCCTGGTCGCGGTGCACCAGCCGGACCACCACCACCTCGGAAGCGTCCCCCAGCACCCGGGGCAGGTAGGGCAGGGTGTACTCGCCGGTGTCGGGATCGAGCAGGTGCGAGCCGGCGAGGTGGCACAGCCCGTCGCGCAGCGCCACCAGCCCGCCCAGCGAGCCGATGTGGGACGACGCGAGCGTCACCCCCGGGTCGGTACCGCGGAGCGCCGAGGCGGCCAGGTCGAGCACCAGGTCGTGCGAGCCGATCGCCACGATGGTGCGGTCGATCTCAGCCAGCCCGCGCAGCAGCTGCACCTCGACCTCGGCACCAGAGTGGTAGCCCGCCAGCCCGACGGGAACGACCAGCAGCCCGTCGGCCCGCACCAGCGAGGTCAGCACCCCGGCACCGCGCGACAGCGGGATGGCCACGATCCGCCCGCCGACCCGGCCCAGCCGCACCCGCACCCACTCGTCCTTCCCCAGCGGGGAAGCGAGCTTGCGGGCCAGCCACGCCCGAGTGGTCGGGCGGGCCACCGTTGTGGTGCCTTGAAGGGCAGCCAACAACGGCACGGCGAAGATGTCGAAAATCAGCGCCGCCGCTACCGGGTACCCGGGCGCTCCGAGCACCGGGGTGGCGCCCGCGGTGCCGAGCACCACCGGGTGCCCCGGGCGCACCGCCACGCCGTGCACCGCCAGCGTGCCCACCCGGGCCACCACCGACGCGGTGTGGTCACCCCGGCCGGCACTCGCCCCGGCGATGATCACCACCAGGTCGGCGCGCTCGGCCGCGGCGAGCACCGCAGCCGCGATCCTCTCCGGGTCGTCCGGCTCGATGGGGAGCGACAGCACCTCGCAGCCGTGTTCACTGGCCTGGCCGGCGAGCATCAGCGAGTTGGTGTCGAGGATCTCCCCGATACCGGGCTCAGTGCCCAGGGGCCGGATCTCGTCGCCAGTGGGCAGCACCGCGACCACCGGGCGGCGGTGCACCAGAACCTCGGTGACGCCCGCTGCGGCGATGGCTGCGATATCGACCGCACGCAGCCGGTGGCCCTGCGGCAGCAGCAGTTCCCCGGCCGTGACGTCCTCGCCGAGGGAACGGACGTGCTGGTAGGGCGGCACGGCCGCGATCAGTTCAGCACCCTCGCCGCCCAGGTGGACGTGCTCCCGCATCACCACCGCATCCCGGTCCTCGGGTAGCGGGTCGCCGGTGTCGATGACGTCGAAGTCGGTCAGCGTGACCGGTGCGGTCTCGCTGGCGCCCGCGGTGTCCACCGAGCACACCGCGATGCCGTCCATCGCGGCGGAGTCGAACGCCGGGGAGGACCGCCGCGCCCACACCGGCTCAGCGGTGACCCGGCCAATCACCTCGGCCAAGCCCAGCCGCTCGGCGCTCACCCGGTCCGGGCATCCCGCGGCGGCACAGGCGTCGCGCCACGCGTCCAACGCCTGAGCAGCCGGAACATCGCGGACGAACGGGCTGCGCGGCACAGCCGGGACGCTACCCCGGGATCAGGTCAGGGTTGCTGTGCTGGTGAGGGTGGGGGGGTGATGGAGGTGGTAGAGGTGGGCGTAGTGGTGGTTGTTGGTGAGGAGTTGGGTGTGGGTGCCGGTCTCGGTGATACGGCCGTGGTCGAGGTAGAGGATTTGGTCGGCATCGGTGACGGTGAGCAGGTTGTGCGAGATGACGATGGTGGTGCGGCCGGTGATGAGTCGGCGCAGTGGAGTGAGGATGCGCTGGCTCGACTCGGCGTCCAGGCTGGTGGTGGGCTCGTCCAGGAGCAGGATCGGGGCGTCGCGGATCATGGCGCGGGCGATCGCGATGCGTTGGCGTTGCCCGCCGGAGAGCAGCCGGCCGCGTTGGCCGACGCGGGTGTCATAGCTCTCGGGTAGCGCGGTGATGAAGTCGTGGGCGTCGGCGGCTTTCGCGGCGGTGATGAGTTGGTCGTGGGTGGCCTCGGGGTGGCCGGCGCGGATGTTGTCGGCGATGGTGCCATCCAGCAGCAGGGTTTCTTGTAGCACGATGGCGATGTTGGCGCGCAGTTGATCGGGATCGAGATCACGGAGGTCGTGGCCATCGAGGGTGATGCGGCCAGCGGTGGGGTCATAAAACCGCAGCAGCAGTTTGAGCAGGGTGGTCTTGCCGGCGCCGCTGGCACCGACGATGGCGGTGGTCTGGCCGGGTAGCGCGGTGAAACTGATCTGGTTCAGGACGTCGCTGTCGGTGTCGGGGTAGGCGAAGCTGACCCGCTCCAGGCACAGCTGCCCACGGGCCCGCGCCAGCGGGACCGGGTGCGGGGGGGCGGTCACGGTGGGGTGCTGGTCGAGCAGCTCGATGATCCGCTCGGCGGCTGCGGCGGCGGCGAACAGCGAGGTGGACAGCGCCCCCAGGCCTCGGACCGGGCCGTAGAGCTGGGACAGGAACACCAGGAAGGCCAGCAGCCCACCCAGGGTCAGGCGCCCGGCGGAGAGTTCCCAGATCCCCACTCCCACGATGGTCAGCACCCCGAGGACCTGCACCAGGTCCACCAGCGGGGAGAACAGCGCGCCCAGCCGGGTGGCGGCCAGCTCGGCGTGCACACTGCCCATGCTTTGGGCCGCGAAGCGGTCGACCTCGGCGCCCTGGCGACCGTAGGCCTGGATCAGGGTGGCGTTGCCCAGGCTTTCCTCGGCGACCACGGAGATCGACCCGTCCCGGGCCCGGGCCTCCCGGGAGGCGATCTTGATGCGCCGGGCGAACACCCGGGCCGCGGTCCAGAACACCGGCACCGCAATCAGCGACGCCAGCGCCAGGCGCCAGTCCAGATAAAACAGCACCCCGGCAAACACCACGATCTTCATCAGGTTCGCGATGATCCCGATGACCCCGGACAGCACCACACCTTCGATCGCATTCACATCACCGGTGAGCCGGCTCAGAGTGTCACCCAGCCGGTGGCGATCGAAGAAGCTCACCGACAGGGTGTGCAGATGCGCGAAGACCCTCGTCCGCATCCGGTGCAGGAAATTCTCCCCGATCCACGCTCCCAGATACTGGCCGACAAAACCCAGCACACCCACCAGCAGCGTGATGCCCACAAACGCCGCAGCCACCCTCGGGAACGCCCCGAAATCCTGCGGGGTCAGCACATCATCGACCAACACCTTGAACAACAAGATCGCGCCAGCATCCACCAACGGTGACACGATGATCAACACCAGGGACAGCCACAACCACCGCCAAAACGGCCGGGCATCCGGCCAAAACCGCCGAAAAACCTCCCGCAAACTCGCCGTCGGCGCCGCCTCCACCAAACCCCCACCATCACCCGACGCCGGACGCAACAGCGACCTCACCACCTCCCACACAGCCACTCCGTTCTCTGGGTCTTGGGTTCTGCGCCTAGGCACACCAGGGTCTGGCAGTGAGCCTCAGCCCCTGAACGTGGCGAGGGCGGTGGCCCCCACTCCACTGACGAGAGTGGGGGCCACCGCCGACGATATACAGGACTAACAGCGACTCCCCCCAAGAATCCCTAGGAGTCCGCCGCGGTCGCCGTAGTAGCTGCGGCAGTAGCGTTCACTCTTGTAGCCCTTGTAACCGTTGTAGTACTCGAACTTGCCCCCGTAGTAGCCACCATAGCTGTAGTGGCCCTTGTGATGACCCTTGCGGTGTTGATCATCGTGGCAGTCGCCGCCACCAAGTGCAAAGATTCCCGCGATGCTCAATTCCACTCCTTCGTGTCGAGGAGGAGCAATGCAAGCCAAAAAGGCCCGAGCTAGCCTGGAAAATTAGGTTGCGCAGGTCGATCTGCTGCCGTCAGATCCGATCTCAAGTGCGTGTCGGAGACGTTTGGCGGACATGGTGCCGCAACAGTCGGCGCAGTCTAGCGCCTCAGCGAACTCTACCCCCCGGCGTCAACACCGGCAGCTCGTCAATCCGTCACGCGTTCAGCAACCCCAGGTGATCTGAGCTGGCCCCCTTACTCCCCGTGGTCAACGCAACACGAACGTAAGCCATCTTACTGGCGATTTCAACGATAACTTTTCGTATATGGCTGACCACGCTCGGTGAAAACCTTGGTCTGCCTCTGACTAGACTGGGGCGTGTTTGCGAAACCGATCTACCTCCACTGTCTGGCGAGCCACTGCCCCCGTCCTGGCTGTGCACGGCGGTGCCGGTCGCATCGTGGCGGAGGAACTCGGCGCGCGGCGGGCTGCTGCGGCTGGGCGCGGGCTCGGTCAGAGCTTGGCGGCGGGCGAGGCTGTGCTGCGCGACGGTGGTTCGGCGCGTGACGCGGTGGTTGCTGCTGTGGTGGTCCTGGAAGACGACGAACAGTTCAATGCTGGCAGGGGTGCCGTCCTTACGTCTGCTGGTGGTGTGGAGCATGACGCGGCGGTGGCTGACGGGGCGACGCGCCGCGCTGGGGCGGTGACCTGCGTGTGCGGTATCCGCAATCCGGTGCTCGCCGCGCGAGCGGTGCTGCAACGGTCGCCGCATGTGCTGATGAGTGGAGCGGGAGCGCAGGCGCTTGCCCGTCGGGAAGGCCTCGCGTTCGTGCCGGCCGACTGGTTCGTCACCGCGCGTCGGCAGGAGCAGCTGACCGGGATCGTGCCCAGCGGCCGGGCCGAGTCGGAGTCCACGGGCGGGACGGTGGGCGCCATCGCGCTGGACGGCGAGGGACACCTCGCGGCGGCGACCTCGACCGGAGGTATCACTGGCCAGCTCGCTGGCCGGGTCGGGGACACCCCGCTCGTGGGGGCCGGCACCTGGGCCGACGACCGCTCCTGCGCGGTCTCAGCGACCGGCGACGGTGAGGCACTCATCCTCAGCGTGTTCGCCCATGAGGTCGACGCGCTCGTGCGGCTCGCCGGCCTGAGCCTGGGCGCGGCCTGCCAACGGGCGCTGCAGGAGCTCGCGGCCAGGAAAGGGACCGGGGGGTGCATCGCCGTAGGACCGGACGGCACGGTGGCGATGCCGTTCACCAGCGCGGGGATGTTCAGGGGCGCGGTGGACGCTACCGGCGTCCACCGGATCGGGATGTTCGCCGAGGACCACCGAGCCCCATAGGTCACTGAGCGGGGAGCTGATTGCGCACGCGCCTGCCTCGGCCGGAAGCCGTCTAGCGCCAGGTCGTGGCGGCTCAGGCCGGCGCTGATCTCAGGAGCAGCGCCAACGACGCGGGCAGGAAGGCGACGGTGTCCCCGCTGGCCAGCGGGACATCGCCGGCATGACTGATCTGGTCGCCGTTGAGCGTGGCCACGACGTGGCGGTCCAGGACGACACCCACGGCGGCGGCCGCACCGGACAAGGTGGCGGCGCGGACAGTGCGCGGGCCGCTGTGCCCGTTGCGGGCCAGCGCGCCGTAACGCTGCACCGTGACCTGGGGAGCGGGGTGGCGCCGGGCGGTGCGGTAGTCGTCCGGGGAGTTGACGTTGACCACCGAGTCCAGTGCCGGGTCGGCGGCGGCCAGTGCCGGGTCGGTGAGCAGCGCGGCGTCGTCCAAGCGCAGCGTGACGCAGCGCCGGAACAGAAAGGCTGGGCGCAGGTTGCCAGCTGTCACCAGTTCGGTGACCAGCGGCGCCAGGGTGACCCGGTAGGCGGCAGCGAGCGGCTGCGGGAAGCCGCGAGCGATCGGGAGCACCACGTCGGTGCCATCGATCAGCGCGCCCAGCACTCGGCGGGCGAACACGGGGTGCAGGAACGGCAGGTCGGTGGAGCACACGAAGGCGATCTGCGCTCGACCGGTCAGCGCAGCAAGCCCCGCCGCGATGCCCTGCAGCGGCCCCAGCCCTTCCGCGGGATCCTCCACAATGTCGGCCTGCGGTGGGATCTCGGGTAGTGGCTGGCCAGGGGCTCGGACCACCAGCAGCGGCCCGTCGACCGCGCGGGCGAGCACGCCCAGGGTACGGCGCAGCAGGGTGGACCCGTGCCACTCCAGCGCGGCCTTCGGAGTGCCCATCCGCGACGAGCGCCCCCCCACCAGCACCACACCAGCCGCCACGTTCATCCCGGTGCGGCTCAAGCGTTCCCGGACCAGGCCGCGACCTGCGACACGAACGCGTCCAGATCAGCGAGGCGCGCGAGGTTGATCACAACACCCATTGTGACAGTTGCGGTGCCGGATTACCGGAGTTCCGAGGCGAGGCCACCGCGGATGATCCTCGGCTGCCAGGTGGTCGAAGGCCGGCCGTAGTGAGGTTGGCGAGCACGGAGGAACGGCTGGAGATGCTTTTCCCGCCAGAGCTGCTCGCAAGCGGCGTAACCGCCGGGCGTACAGCTGAACGGCGGCCCGGTCCAGCCGCACTCACAGCGTGGCACGTACGCCACGTAACGGCCGTCCACGGGTGACCGCACGTCGCGCCAGTCGGTGAGCCTCCCATCGGCCTGCCGGCCGGCAACCAGGCATTGGTGTTCGCTGGTGGAATCGTCGACGTCGCCAGCCTGGTGGAGGAGCACCACACAAGAATCATGCGCTTGGGTTAACGGAAGATGAACGGAGCATGCTCGAACGGGTGCACTTGAGGTAGCACTCGCGCTGCGGACCCGTCATTCACCTGCCGATGGCTCAGGCGTGCCGTACGGCTACCGGCATGTTCCGCGCGGCGAAGATGCCCTGGTGGAAGAACTCCAGCGGTACCCCGGGGGCCAGGTGGATCTCGGCGTATCGGTCGAGCAGCACGCCTACCGCGACCCTGGCCTCCACCCGGGCCAAGAGCTGGCCGATGCAGAAGTGGATGCCATAGCCGAAGGCCAGGTGGTGGCGGGGGGAGCGGTGGATGTCGAACCGGTCGGGCTCGGGGAACTCGCGCTCGTCGCGGTTGGCCGACAGCAGCCACGGCGAGATGAACGCATCCGCCGGGATGACCTGCCCGCCCAGTTCAGTCTCGGCCATGGTCACCCGGGCGACCTGGGTGAACGGGGAGCGGTAGCGCAGTACCTCCTCGAGGGTGGCCTCCACCAACGAGCGGTCGGCATGCAGCTCGGCCCACACCTCAGGATGGGCGTCGAGGCACAGCACGGTGTTACCGAGCAGCGCGGTGGTGGTGACGTGCCCGGCCAGCAGCAGCACGACGGAGAAGTTCACGACCTCCTCGTCAGTCAGCCGCTGGCCGTCGGCCTCCACGGTGACCAGCCTGCTGATCAGGTCCTCCCGTGGGTGGGCACGCCGATCGACGCAGTGCTCGTGCAGGTAGGCCAGCATGTCCGCGGTGGCCTCGTCGAGCTTCCGGGCGAGCTCCGGGTCGTTGGGGTCGACCACGTCGAGGGTGAACAGCTTGTCCGCCCAGGTTCGGAACAGCTCACGGTCGGAGACGGGCAGGCCGAGCAGCTCGGCGATCACGGTCACCGGCAGCGGGTAGGCCAGGGCGGAGACGAGGTCGAACTCGGGGGCACCGCCGGTGGCGTCGAGCAGCTCGTGGGTGACCTCGGCGATGCGGGGGACGAGCCCGGTGACGACCTTCGGGCTAAAGGCCGCACCGACCAGTCGGCGCAGGTGGTGGTGGCGCGGCGGGTCGGTCAAAAGCAGGTTGCCCGCGCGGAAGCGCTGCGCCGCCGGGATCACCCGGGCCGTGTCGGAGGAGAACAGCTGCGGGTCGGAGATCACCCGCGCCGCGTCGGCGTAGCGGAACACGTGCCAGACGCCGTGCACATCGCGCCACACCGGGTTCTCGTCGCGCATCTCGCGCAACCAGGGCAGCAGGGTGC
>DATHTJ010000051.1:0-37658 GCA_035463315.1 Pseudonocardiaceae bacterium | reverse complement strand
CGGAATCGCCGAGAGCAGCGCTTGGGTATACGGGTGCTGCGGCGCGTTGTACACCGCGTCGACGGGCCCGATCTCAACGATCTTGCCCAGGTACATCACCGCGACCCGGTCGGCGATGTGCCGCACCACCGCGAGGTCGTGCGCGACGAAGAGCATGGCCAGACCCAGCCGGGCCTGCAGCTCCTCCAGCAGGTTGATCACACCGGCCTGGATCGAGACGTCCAGCGCGGAGACCGGCTCGTCGAGCACGAGCACCTTGGGGTCCAGGGCCAGTGCCCGGGCGATCCCGATGCGCTGGCGCTGCCCGCCGGAGAACTCCGCGGGGTAGCGGCTCGCGTGCCCGGCTCGCAGACCCACCAGATGCAGCAACTCCGGGACCCGCCGCCGGATCTCCGCAGCCGGCACCCCGTGGGTGCTCAGCGGTTCGGCGAGCACGTCGAACACCGGCAGCCGGGGGTCCAGCGAGGCGATGGGGTCCTGGAACACCACCTGCAGGTCCCGGCGCAGCTGCATGCGCCGTTGCCGATC
Organism: Pseudonocardiaceae bacterium; assembly: GCA_035463315.1. Taxonomy (GTDB): domain Bacteria; phylum Actinomycetota; class Actinomycetes; order Mycobacteriales; family Pseudonocardiaceae. The sequence goes on along the minus strand of DATHTJ010000051.1, from coordinate 37,130 downwards.
CAGCGCGGACACGTCGGTGCCGAGCACCTCGATCCGTCCCTGTGCCGGTGCGGCCAGGTTGAGGATCTCCATCAGGGTGCTGGTCTTGCCGCACCCGGATTCACCGACCAGCCCCAGCGTCTCCTGCTCCCGCAGCTCGAAGGAGATGTCATCGACGGCGCGCACCGTGCCGACCTGCCGGCGCAGGATCGTGCCCTTGAGCACCGGGTAATGCCGCACCAGATGCTCCACCCGCAACACCACCCGTGAGTGGCGAGACGAGTCAGAACTCGTCTCGCCACTCACGGGTGGTGCCGGAGGCGCCGCATCGGCCCGATGGCAGGCGCACAGGTGCGTATCGGAGACCGGCGCGAGGTCGGGCTCGGTGGTGTGGCAGTGGTCGATCACCAGGGGGCACCGCGAGGCGAACGGGCAGCCGGCCGGGAGCCTGACCAGCGAGGGAGGCTGACCCTCGATCGGCACCAGCGGCAGGCGTTTCCCGGCGTCCACCCGGGGGATGGAGCCGAGCAGTCCCCGCGTGTAGGGCATCCGGGGGTGGTAGAAAATGTCGTCCACCGGCCCGGTCTCCACGGTGCGCCCGGCGTACATCACCTGCACCCGGTCGGCGAATCCGGCGACCACCCCGAGGTCGTGGGTGATCAGCACGATCCCGGCTCCGGTGACCTCCCGAGCGGTGGCCAGCACAGCCAGCACCTGAGCCTGCACCGTGACGTCCAGTGCCGTGGTGGGCTCGTCGGCGACGATCAGGTCCGGGTCGTTGGCGATCGCCATCGCGATCACCACACGTTGCCGCATGCCACCGGAGAACTCGTGCGGAAACGCCTGGGCTCGCCGCGCCGCGTCTGGGATCCCGACCAGGTCGAGCAGCTCCACAGCCCGGGCGCCGGCCGCCCTACGCGACAGCGTGCCGTGCACCAGCAGCGCCTCGGCCACCTGGTCGCCGACGGTGTACACAGGGGTCAGCGCCGACAGCGGGTCCTGGAAGATCATCGCGATGCGCCGGCCGCGGAGCTGGGACAACTCGGTGTCCGAGCGCCCCAGCAGCTCGCGGCCCTGGAAGCGAATCGACCCAGTGATCCTCGCCTGCGGCGGGAGCAGGCCCATGACGGCCAGCGAGGACACTGATTTGCCCGAGCCGGACTCGCCCACGATCCCGAGTACCTCGCCCGCGGTGACCTGGTAGCTCAGCCCCCGCACGGCGGTGATCCGACCCTCCTCGGAGGGAAACGACACCGCGAGGTCGGTCACCTCCAGCACTGGCGGGGTCAACTCAGCCACGTGCTACCTCCGGTTTCCGCGCTGGGAGGTCGGGTCGAGCGCATCGCGCAACCCGTCGCCGACGAAGTTCACCGACAGCACGGTGAGCACCAGTAGTCCCCCGGAGAACAGGAACAGCCAGGGGAAGGTCAGCGCGGAACTCGTGCCGGACGCGATCAGCGTACCGAGCGAGACATCCGGCGGTTGCACCCCGAAGCCGAAGTAGCTCAACCCGGTCTCAAGGAGGATCGCGCCACCGACCGTGACGGTCGCGTCGATGATCAGCAGCGAGGCCATGTTCGGCACGATGTGCCGCGCGATGATCCGCCACGGCGGCACCCCCATGAACCGAGCCGCTAGCACGAACTCACGTTCCCGCAGCGACAGCGTCATGCCCCGCACGATCCGTGCGGAGATCATCCACGCGAAAGCGGCCAGCAGCACGACAAAAATCAGCCACGTCTTGCCCCGAAACGACGGGGACAGGATCGCGATGATCAAGAAAGAGGGGAGCACGAGGAGCAAATCCACCACCCACATCAAGGCTCGGTCCACCCACCCGCCGAAGTATCCGGCGGTGGCTCCGACGACTGCGGCGAGCGCGGTGGAGATGAGCCCGACCAGCAGCCCGATCGTCAGCGACTTCTGCAGGCCGCGCAGGGTCTGGGCGAACACGTCCTCGCCGATCTGGGTGGTGCCGAACCAGTGCTGCGCCGACGGGGGCTGCAGGTAGGCGTTGGGGTCCTGCTGGGCGTAATCCCACGGGACGAGCAGCGGACCCAGGAACGCCAACGCGTACAGCAGCAGCACGCAGGCCAGCCCGAAGACCGCCAGCCGGTGGCGCAGCAAGCGCCGCAACACCAGCCTGCGTCTCGTTGCCGTACGCGGCTCTCCGGTCAGCGGTTCCACCGGGGAACTCTGAACGGCGTCGGTAGCTGAGACGGACATCCGGCTACCTCCCGATCCTGATCCGCGGGTCGAGCGCGGCATAGAGCACATCGGAGAGCCAACCCGAGAACAGCACGAGCACCGCCACGAACAACGTCACCGTCGCCACGATGTTGGTGTCGTTCTGCGTGATGCCGTAGACGAACCAGTCCCCCATCCCGTACCAGCCGAAGATCCGCTCGGTGAAGACACCGCCGGTGATCAGCAGGCCGAACCCGAAGGCGAACAGGGTGGCCATCGGGATCAGGGCGGTGCGCAGCCCGTGCTTGAACAGGGCCCGGCGCCGGGTCAGTCCCTTGGCCTGCGCGGTGCGCAGGAAGTCGCTGCCCAGTACGTCGAGCATGGCGCTGCGCTGGTAGCGGCTGTAGTAGGCAATCTGGGTCAGCGCGATGGCCAGCGTCGGCAACACCAGGTGCGACAGCCGGTCGCCCATCGCGGCCCACCAACTGCCCTGGAAGCCGGGGGAGAACTCGCCGGTGAAGTACAGCACGGTCGTGCCCGCGGTCTCGTTGAGCTGCAACCCCCCGAACTTCAGCAGTGTGCCGATCAGGAACACCGGGGTGGACAGCACCAGGAAGGAGGACAGCGTCGCCGCGTAGTCGCTGAGCCGGTACTGCCGGATCGCGCTGGCCACGCCGACCAGCACACCGGCTGCGATGCCCACCACGGTGCCCAGGGTGAACAGCCGCAGGCTCACGCCGATGCGGCTGCCGAGCTCGTCGGTGACGGGTTGACCGGTGATCGTCGAACCGAAGTCCCCCTGCGCCACACCGCCTATCCAGGCCGCGAACCGGGTGGGGATGGGCTCGTCGAGCCGCAGCTCGGCCCGCTTGGCCTCGATCACCGAGGCGGGCGGTGGTGGGTTACGACCTTGCAGCTGGCCCAGCGGGGAGAAGGTCAGCGACGCCAGGGCGAACGCCAGGAACGTCGCGGCCAGGCACAGCAGCACGTAGTTGGCCAGACGGCGCGCCAAGAATCCGGTCATCGCGAGCCCATCGTTTCACTCCTTCAGGTCCGCGCACGCTACTACGGCTGCCCGTGTAGGGAGCGTCATCCGAGGACGTAGCGGGAGAAGCGGTGGGCGTAGGGTCACCTGTCCATGGGGTTCATGAGGCGATGTCCATGAGGCGATCAGAGATGCTGCGCGCGTGCGCGCTCGTTGCGTGCGCCACTGTGGTGCTGGCGGCCTGCGGTGCTGGCGGTGCCGGTGACGGCCGTGCCGATGGCGGTCAGCGTCTGACCGGGTCAGCGTTCGCCGCTTGCGAATCGAACCCGAACACCTGCAACTCCGCCGAGCCCGGCCAGCTGCAGCAAGGTGGCCAGCTCGTCTACGTGATCGAGAAGAACATCACGAACTGGAACCTGCAGTCCAACGAGGGCAACGTGTTCGAGAACAGCCAGGTCCTCAAGGCCGTGCTGCCCTACACATTCGTCACCCAGCCGGATCTCACCGTGGCGTTGAACAACGATCTGCTTGACTCGGCCGAGGTGACCAACACCGACCCGGAGACGATCGTCTACAAGATCAAGCCCAACGCGGTGTGGTCGGACGGGACGCCGATCACCGCGGAGGACTTCGTCTACAACTGGAAGGTCCAGAACGGGCGCGACTGCCCGAACTGCCCGGTGTTCACCACGTCGGGTTACGACCAGGTCACCTCGGTCGTCGGCAGCGACAACGGCAAGACGGTGACGGTGACGCTGTCCAAGCCGTTCACCGACTGGAAGCAGCTGTGGGGAGGCGGCTCACCGATCTACCCGGCGCACCTCGCCGCCCAGCATGGAGATATCAAGACCCCGCTGGGGCTGGCCGCGGCGTTCACCTGGTTCGGCACCACCGTTCCGAACTATTCCGGTGGGCCCTTTCAGATCGACAACTTCACGAACAAGGAGTCGGTCACCCTGGTCCCCAACCCTCAGTGGTACGGGCAGCGCCCGAAGCTCGACCGGCTGATCTACCGGATCATCACCGATGCGGCACAGGAACCGACGGCGCTGCAGAACCGCGAGGTCCACGTCATCTACCCGCAGCCACAGATTGACCTGGTGGAGCAGGTGCGCCAGATTCCTGGTGTTTCCTCCTTCGTCGGGCTCGGACTGAGCTGGGAGCATTTCGACTTCAATCTGAGTAACAGGTTCCTGGCCGACCCGGCGCTGCGCACCGCCATGTTCACCGCGGTTGATCGGCAAGCCATCATCGACAAGACCGTCGGCCAGTTCACCGACAAGATCAAACCAATGAACAACCACAACTTCGTTCCGCAGCAGGACGGCTACGAGGACGTGGTCAGCGAGACGGGTCAGGGTTCCGGCAACGTGGCGCGAGCCAAGCAGATTCTCGCTGCCGCCGGTTACAAGATTGTTGATGGCCAGCTCCAGACACCGGTTGGGCGGCCGGTGCCGCCGATGCGGATTCGCTACACCGTCGGTAACCAGATCCGCCAGACCGAGTGCGAGCTGTTCGCCCAGCAGGTCAAGCCTCTGGGTATCACCCTGCAGGTGGTGCCCACCGACGACCTCGGTGCCACCACATCCCAGGGGGACTACGACATCGTCGTCTTTGCCTGGGTCACCTCGCCGTTCGCCTACGGCGGTGCGGTGCAGCTCTGGAAAACCGGGCAGGGCAACAACTTCGGCCACTACAGCAATCCGGACGTTGACCGCCTGGTCGATGCGGCGGCGAGCCAGACGGATGAGGTACAGGCCAGGGAGATGCTCAATCAGGCGGACCGGCGGCTGACCAGAGATGCCTACGTGCTGCCGCTGTACCAGAAGCCGACGTTCATTGCGTTGTATGACACCGTCGCGAACGTGCGCAACAACTCCTCGCTGGACGGGCCGCCCTACAACGTCACGGAGTGGGGCTTCCGCGCAGCCGGCTGATCACCTGATCGCTCGGTGTGGTCTTACCGGACCGGCACGGGGGGTCGACGTAGGCTACGGCCGCTGGCGGTGCCGTGAGCGCAGCCGGCCGGAGTGGTTCCCTGCAGCAGGAAGACATCCATGCTCGCCTACGCAGTGCGCCGGGTGCTCGTCTCGGTGCCGCTTCTGGTCATCGCGACGTTCGTGGTCTTCGTCATGGTGTCGCTGTCCGGGGACCCGCTCTCCGCGCTCAAGACCCGCAATCCGCCGCCACCACCACGCACCCTCGAACTTGAGGCCCAGCGGCTGCATCTCGACGAGCCGCTGCTGGCGCGTTACTGGCACTGGCTGACCGGGGTGATCCGCGGTGACTTCGGTCCCTCGGTGCAGTCCACCCAGGTGATCGGCGCGGAGCTGGCCGAGCGGTTCCTGGTCACATTCCGCCTCATCGCGGTGGCGATGCTGTTAGCCCTGGTGCTTGCCGTGCTCGTCGGGGTGATCAGCGCGGTCAAGCAGTACTCCGGGACCGACTACACGTTCACCTTCTTCGGGTTCCTGTTCCTGTCCATGCCGTCGTTCTGGTTCGCGATCCTGCTCAAGGAAGCCGGCATCAGCTTGAATGAGGCCCTTGGTAAGCAGGTGCTGTTCACCATCGGTGACAGTTCGGTCTACGTCGAGGGGGGTGGCTGGGCGTCGGTCACCGACATCGTCGGCCATATGATCCTGCCGACGATCTCGCTGGCGCTGCTGTCATTCGCGGCCTGGAGCCGCTTCCAGCGGGCCGCCATGCTCGAAGTGCTCACGAGCGACTACGTCCGGCTGGCCCGGGCCAAGGGCCTGCGGCGGGGTCCGGTGATGACCCGGCATGCTCTGCGCACCGCGCTGATCCCGCTGGTCACGGTCACGGCGCTGGATCTCGGCGCGATCATCTCCGGGGCCGTCGTCACCGAGAACGTGTACCAGTGGCGCGGGGCGGGCAGCTTCCTGCTCGAGTCGGTCGCGCAGGACGACGTCTACGCGGTGGCGGGGTGGATGCTGATCGCGACGACCTTCGTCATCCTGTTCAACCTGGCCGCTGATCTGCTCTATGCCGTGCTCGATCCCAGGATCCGGTATGCGTGAAAGAGAGTTCACCGTTGCGCAGCGCAGCCAGACGCAGCTAGTCTTGCGTCGCTTCCGGCAACACCGGCTGGCCGTGGCCAGCCTGGTCGTGCTGCTGGCGCTCGTGCTGCTGGCCTTCGTCGGTGGCTGGTTGTGGAAGTACTCCGTGGTGGACTTCACGCCCGACGAGTCGCAGCCCCCGTCCTGGGATCATCCCTTCGGCACCGACGCCGCCGGTCTCGACACGTTCGCCCTGGTGCTGCGGGGCGCCCAGATCTCGATCGGGATCTCGGTGCTGGTCGCGATTTTCTCCACCGTCGTCGGAACCATCTGGGGCGCCACCGCCGGCTACTACCGGGGCACGCTCGACACCGTGATGATGCGGATCGCCGACCTCATCCTCGCCCTGCCGCTGCTGGCAGTCGCTGCGGTCCTCGGGCACAACGTCGGGGGAAGCTGGTGGCTGATCGCCGTGGTGATTGCCGGGCTGTACTGGGCCTACGTCGCCCGGGTCACCCGCAGTGTGGTGCTGTCCCTGCGGGAGAAGGAGTTCGTGGAGGCCGCCAGGGCGCTGGGCGCGAGCGACGCCAGGATCATCTTCCGGCATCTGGTGCCCAACGCGCTGGGCTCGATCATCGTGAACGCCACCATCCTGGTCGCGCTGGCCATCCTGCTCGAGACGGCGCTGTCCTACCTCGGCTTCGGGGTACGACCACCGGACACCTCGCTGGGGCTGCTGGTCAGCCAGGCTCAGACGGCGGTCCAGACCCGGCCCTGGCTGTTCTTCTTCCCGGGCCTGTTCATCATCCTGATCGTGCTGACGATCAACTTCATCGGAGACGGCCTGCGGGACGCCTTCGACCCCCAGCAGACCACGGTGCGCAGATGACCCCCGCCCTGGGCGACGCTGTGCTCGACGTCACCGATCTGCGGGTGGAGTTTCGCACCGACGAGGGCCGGGTGCAGGCCGTGCGCGGGGTGAGCTACCAGCTCCATCGCGGTGAGGTGCTCGGCATCGTCGGCGAGTCGGGTTCCGGCAAATCGGTGACCTCGCTGGCCGTGATGGGTTTGCTGCCTGGCTCAGCTCGGGTGTCCGGGTCGGTGCGTTTTGGTGGCCCTTCGGGGGGCACCGAGCTGCTCGGAGCGTCGGACAAGGAACTCAGCCGGGTGCGTGGCCAGGGCATCGCAATGATCTTCCAGGATCCGATGACCTCGCTCAACCCGGTTTACCCCGTCGGGTACCAGATCGCGGAGGCGATCCGAGCGCACCACGACGTCACCCGCGACGCGGCGCACAAACAGGCCGTAGAGCTGCTCGACCTGGTCAGCATTCCCCACCCCGCCGAGCGGGCCCGCAGCTACCCGCATGAGCTGTCCGGCGGGATGCGGCAGCGGGTGGTGATCGCCATCGCAATGGCCAACCGGCCTGAGGTGATCATCGCGGACGAGCCCACCACCGCGCTGGACGTGACCGTGCAGGCGCAGATCCTGGAGGCGCTGCACACCGCGAAGGCGGAGACCGGAGCGGCCATGTTGCTCATCACCCACGACCTCGGCGTGATCGCCGGGCAGGCGGACCGCGTGCTGGTGATGTATGCCGGCCGGATCGTCGAAGCCGGCCCCGTCGAGGAGATCTTCTATGCCCCGCGGATGCCCTACACGCTGGGCCTGCTGGGCAGCCTGCCCCGGCTGGACGTGCGGACCGACCGGCTGCACCCGATCAGCGGCGCGCCGCCTTCGGTGATCAACATGCCGCCAGGGTGCCCGTTCACCCCCCGTTGCCCGCTGGCCGCAGTGGTCTGCGAGACCGACGAGCCCCCGCTGGCGGGCACCGGCACCGCCGGGCATCTGTCGGCTTGCCACTTCAGCGCCCGCCTGGATGGGCTGGGGCCGGGCGACCTGTTCCGCCCCCTCTCTCAGGACCCCGTCTCTCAGGACACCGAGTGACCTCGCCGGTGTTGTCGGTGCGCAACCTCGTCAAGCACTTCCCGGTGCGCGGTCGCGGCCTGGTTCGCCGCCAGGTCGGTGAGGTGCACGCCGTCTGCGACATGTCCTTCGACCTGTACCCGCACGAGACCCTCGGACTGGTCGGTGAGTCGGGCTGCGGCAAGACCACCACGGCACGGGTGCTGCTCAACTTACAGCAGGCCACGGCTGGCCACGTTTATTACGAGGGCACCGACCTGACCCGGCTGCCCCGCAAGGCCATGCAGCGGCTGCGCCGCGAGCTGCAGATCGTCTTCCAGGACCCCTACGCATCGCTCGACCCGCGGCTGCCGGTGAACGAGATCGTCGCCGAACCGCTGCGCATCCATGGCCTCTACCACGCCTCCAGCCGGGACACCGTGCGGGAGTTGCTGGCACTGGTCGGCCTCAAGCCCGAGCACGGCAACCGGTACCCGCACGAGTTCTCCGGCGGGCAGCGGCAGCGGATCGGCATCGCCCGCGCGCTGGCGCTGCGGCCGAAGGTCCTCATTCTGGACGAGCCGGTGTCCGCGCTGGACGTCTCCATCCAGGCCGGTGTGCTCAACCTGCTGGCGGACCTGCAGGCGCAGCTGGGCCTGTCCTACCTGTTCGTGTCGCACGACCTGTCGGTGGTGCGACACGTGGCCGACCGGATCGCCGTGATGTACCTGGGCCGCATCGTGGAAACCGCAACGTCGGACGAGCTGTTCAGCACCCCGGCGCATCCTTACACCCAGGCCCTGATCTCGGCGATCCCGCTGCCTGACCCGCGCAAGGAGCGAGCCCGCCAGCGGATCATCCTCAGCGGTGACGTGCCCAGCCCGGCGAATCCACCCTCGGGCTGCCGGTTCCGGACCCGTTGTGCCCTCTTCGCCGCCCAGCTCACCGACACCCAACGCCAGCGCTGCACCACCGAGATCCCCGCCCTGATCGACCACGGCCACGCCCACCCCGCCGCCTGCCACTACGCCGGCCTCTCCGCCCCGTCCGCATTGAGCGGGCTCAGCGTGGTTACCGGCAACGATGTGCCCCGCTCAGCCCGCTCAAGGCGGGAGCTGGGCGGGGGCTCACCGTAGAGTCGTGGGGGTGAGGGCGCGCGCGGGGCGGTTGTTGGCGGTGCATGCGCATCCGGATGACGAGACGCTGTGGACTGGCGGCATGATCGCCCGTTATGCCGCTGCGGGCGTCGCGGTGACGCTGGTGACCTGCACGCTTGGCGAGCAGGGTGAGGTGCTCACCCCTGAGCTGCGCGGTCTTGCCGCCGACCGGGCCGATCAGCTCGGCGGCTACCGGGTGGGCGAGTTGCGGGCCGCCTGCGCTGCGCTCGGCGTCACCGACCAGCGGTTCCTCGGCGGGATCGGCCGGTGGCGCGACTCCGGCATGGTCGTGCAGCCCGGTGCCAGGGCGAGCGTGCCGCCAGACCTGCACCCGCGGGCATTCGCCGCCGGAGCGCTCGACGAGCAGGTCGATGCGCTGGTCGAGGTGCTCGGACAGGTGCGCCCGCAGGTCGTGGTGAGCTACGGCCCAGACGGCGGCTACGGCCACCCTGACCACGTCCGGGCCCACCGGGTGACGATGGCCGCGGTGGCGCGGATGCCCGAGGTGGCCCGGGTGTTCTGGGCGATGCACCCAGTCTCGGCGGTGGCCGAGGGGATCGCCGCGCTGCACGCGATGCCTGGGCTGCCCTTCCCCCTGCCGGGGCCCGACGGGCTGCCCGGGGTGGCCGATGAACAGGTGACCACCCGGCTGGACGTCACCGCCCACCGAGGCGCCGTGCTTGCGGCGATGCGCGCCCACGGCACCCAAGTCAGGGTGTGGGCGGACGGTTCCCACCAGGCGTTCGCGCTGTCCGACGGGGTGGCCCGGCCGGTGTTCGACACCGAGTACCTCACCCTGGTGCGCGGTCCAGCCGGGGGAGCGCATGACGACCTGTTCGGCGGGCTGCCCAATCCGGCGGTGGTGTGATGAACGGCGTCGCGCGCGCCACCCTGGTGGTGCTGGTGTTTGACGCCGTGGCGCTGGCCGCCGTGGAGCTGTTGTACCTCCCGCTGTATCTCCCGCTGGGGTCGGGCGCGGTGCCGGTTCCGGTGACGATCCTGCTCGCGGTGGTGAGCACGCGGTGGCTGGTGCGCAGCGCGGCGGAGCTGGGTGGGCCCCGGTCGGTGGCCGCGGTGCCGCTGGTGGTCTGGCTGCTCGCACTCGGCGTTCTCGGTGTTGCCGGGCCGGGTGGCGACGTGCTGCTTCCCGCGGACTGGCGCTCGCTGCTGCTGCTGGGCGGCGGACTGTTTCCCGCCGCTGTGGTGCTGGGTCGTGCGCTGGGGCGTTCTTCCAGTGCCGGGGTCGGTGGTCGGCCGGCGGCTGCCGGAGATACTGTGCAGGTAGACGGCCCGTCTAGGTACCGCGAGTGAGGAGCAGGAGAACCCCCGTGACATATGTGATCGCAGAGCCCTGCGTGGACGTCATGGACAAATCGTGCATTGAGGAATGTCCGGTGGATTGCATCTACGAGGGGGGCCGGATGCTCTACATCCAGCCCGATGAGTGCGTCGACTGCGGTGCCTGCGAGCCCGTCTGCCCGGTGGAGGCCATCTATTACGAAGATGACGTCCCGGAGCAGTGGAAGGACTACACCAAGGCCAACGCCGACTTCTTCATCGAGCTGGGTTCGCCCGGGGGAGCGTCGAAGTGCGGCCCGGTCCCCGACGACCCGCCACTGATCGCCGCGCTGCCACCGCAGGGCGAGGAGTGACGCGGGGATGACCCTGGGCGCGGCGCGCCTGGACCTTCCCGACTTTCCCTGGGACAGCCTCAACGGCGCGATCCGGCGCGCTGCGCAGCATCCAGGCGGTGCCGTCGACCTGTCCATTGGTACCCCGGTGGACCCGGTGCCCGACGTGGTGCGGGCCGCGTTGCAGTCGGTGTCAGCGCTGCCCGGCTACCCCACCACGCGCGGCACGCCAGAGCTCCGCGAGGCCGCCGTCGCCGCGCTGGAGCGTCGGTACGGCGTGACCGGGGTGCTGGCTGAGGCGGTGCTGCCCACCATGGGCTCTAAGGAGTTGGTGGCTTGGCTGCCTACGCTGCTCGGGCTCGGCCCCGGCGATGTCGTCGCGCTGCCGGAACTGGCCTACCCCACCTACGAGGTCGGTGCGCGGTTGGCTGGCGCGACCGCGGTCCGGCTCGCGGATAGTGAACCTGCTGCGCCGGGCACCCGGCTGCGCTGGTTGAACTCGCCAGGCAACCCCACCGGTGACGTCGCGTCCGCCGGGGTGCTCGCTGCCGCGGTGCGTCAGGCCAGAGAGATCGGTGCCGTGGTGGCCTCCGACGAGTGCTACCTCGCGCTGGGCTGGGAGGTGCAGCCGGTCTCGGTGCTGCATCCGCACGTGTGTGACGGAGATCACAGTGGGTTATTGGCGGTGCACTCGCTGTCCAAGTCATCCAACCTGGCCGGCTACCGGGCGGGTTTCGTCGCTGGTGACCCTGCGTTGGTCACCGACCTGCTCGCGGTGCGCAGGCACGCCGGGATGATCGTTTCCCGGCCGGTGCAGCAGGCGATGGTGGCCGCGCTATGCGACGACGCGCATATCGCGCAGCAGCGCGACCGGTACGCCCGGCGCCGGGAGCTGTTACGGCCCGCGCTGGACCGGGCCGGGTTGCGGGTGGGGCGGTCCGACGGTGGGCTGTACCTGTGGTGCACTGCGGGCGAGCCGTGCTGGGACACCGTGGCGCGGCTGGCCGAGGTCGGTGTGCTCGTCGCCCCCGGCGAGTTCTACGGTCCCTCCGGCGCGCGGCACATCCGGGTCGGGCTGACCGCGAGCGACGAGCGGATCGGCGTCGCGGTGCAGCGACTGGCCGAGCTGCCGTGACCGGTGGCCAAGCTACTCCCATGGACTGGACTGATACGGACGCCTGCCGCGCGGCGACCGCGATGTGCGAGCTGGCTGGACTTCGCGGGGCTATACCGGAGTTGTTGCGCTTCGGCAACAACGCTGTTTTCGGTATCGGTGAGGCGTACGTGGTGCGCGTCATGCGTCCGACCACCAGCGAAGCCGACGTGCAGCGGGAAATCGAGCTAGTCCGCGAGTTCGCCAGGCTCGATGTGCCGGCGGTCCGTCTGGCCGACCTCACTACTCCGCAGCCGCTTGAAGCCCATGACTGCCTGGGCACTGTCTGGGAACGACTCAAGAAGCCAGACCATGGCGGCATCTACGGGCCGTTTGGCCAACTGCTGCGCACCTTTCACCAGCGCACCGCCAAGCTAGGGCTACCACTCGAATCATGGCGACCGCTGGCCTCATCTGAGCGGCGGTTGGCCGAATTAGACGGCCACTACACACCTGAGGACATCACGATGCTTACTCAGTGGTCCCGGCGGATCGCTGTCGAGTTAGGCCAGGTAGAGCCGGTACTACCGGGTGGTGTCATCCACGGGCAAGCCGAGGTAGGCAACGTCCTGCTCCGGGTAGATGAACCTGTCTTTATTGACTTCGAGCGAGTGGCCATCGGGCCGCGCGAGTGGGATTTGATCGACACTGCCGTCGCGGTCACCCGCTTCGGTCTCCCTGAACAGTGCTACCGCGATTTCGCTGATGCCTACGGTTTCGACGTCCGGGCATGGAATTGTTACGAGATCTATCGCCGACTTTGGGAACTTCGCGCCACTACCTGGCTTATGCAAAATGGCCACCATAGCCGCGAGGCAGCCCGGGAGGTCGAGGTACGACTTCAGACCTGGCGCGATGAGGACCCGGACACGCGGTGGACTGGCGTGTTCGATCAAGGACGATCGCGACATCGTGAAGGTTGGGGATCCAGCGATTGAGCTCTGTGCTGGACCTGTTCCCACGCGGTCGGCCACGCCTGCCTGGTCGCCACCCGGTTGACTTCCTCGCGCTCCACCAGCCGGCCAGCGGCGAAGACCACGTCGAAGTCGACGACGTCGCCAAGATTGTTCAGCAGCTGCCTCACCTTGTGCTGGGCCACGCAGGCGTCCTGGTGCTCGCCCAGCACGTCTTGCAGTGCCACCGTCGACTCCACCAGCTTGCGTACCGGCTTGCGGCCAGCGCCAGCGGCCAGCTCGCCGGTGTAGCGCAGCCGCTTGCCCTGGATTCGCAGCGCGTGCAGGACCTCGTCGGGCGGGTCGGCGCCGGCTCGGCGCACCGCTTTGGACAGCCGGCGGTACTCGGTGCGGACCAGCTCGACCAGCGCGGGGCCGGCGGCCGAGTTGGCAGCGGTGGGCAGTGGCTTGGACACCGCTGCGGCCAGCCGGCGCAGCAACGCGAGATACCGGGCGCTGCCCAGTGCGGCGAGCATCTCGGCGCGAGCGGTCTCCCGGTCCGCTACCAGCGCCTCGATCAGGGTCTCCACGGCCTCGCGGCTGGTGTCGTCGAAGCCGGCTGCCCGGTCGCGGAGGCGTTCGATGAGCACGTCGGCGTCGCGTACCGGGCCCAGTGCCCTGCCTAGCCAGCCCAGCTCGGCACGCAGATCGTCGGCCCAGGCCCGGTCCAGCAGCGGCCGGGCGGCCTTGAGCGCGGCCCGAATCCGGCGTACGGCGACCCGCATCTGATGCAGCTCTTCGGGATCCTCGCCGATCCGGGTGCCGGGGTCGTGGGCGAGCACAGCCCGCAACCGGGTGTCCAGCGCGGCGCGCACCTGGTGGATGGTCGGATCGGATGGCCGGGACCGGACCGGGTCACCGAGGCTGATCAGCTTATCGGGTGGTGTGGTCCGGCGCGGGTTGCGGCGCGGAGCACGAGTGGCGGCGCTCACAGTCATCGATCCTAGTGAAGCTCCGGGCGGGCCGAGGATCAGTCATTGATGTGCAGCGCGGCATTGAGCTCGATGCCGGCCCGGTCGCCGCGGTGCACCGCGTGAACCCTGCCCGTGATGGAGTCCCGGCGGAACAGCACCCCGTCGGCGCCGGACAGCTCGCGGGCCTTGACCACCGTGCCGTCGGGCAGCGTCACCTTGGTGCCCGCGGTGACGTAGAGGCCGGCCTCCACCACGCAGTCGTCACCCAGCGAGATCCCGATCCCGGCATTAGCGCCGACCAGGCAGCGCCGGCCGACCGAGATCTGCTCCTTGCCACCGCCCGACAGCATTCCCATGATCGACGCGCCACCGCCCAGATCGGAGTCGGCGCCCAGGACGACCCCGGCCGAGATCCGACCCTCCACCATGGAGGTACCGAGCGTGCCGGCGTTGTAGTTGACGAATCCCTCATGCATCACCGTGGTGCCGACGGCCAGGTGAGCGCCCAGCCGCACCCGGTCCGCATCGCCGATCCGCACTCCTGAGGGCACCACGTAGTCGACCATCCGGGGAAACTTGTCCACCCCGTACACGATGACCGGGCCGAGCTGACGCATCCGTATCCGGGTGGCCTCGAAGCCCTCCACCGGGCACGGCCCGAAGTTAGTCCACACCACGTTGGACAGCAGCCCGAAGACTCCGTCGAGGTTGATGCTGCGCGGGGTCACCAGGCGGTGCGACAGCAGGTGCAGGCGCAGGTAAACGTCGTGCGCGTCGAGCGGGGGAGCCTGCAGGTCGGGCACCGTGGTGTGCACGGCCACCAGCTCGACACCGCGCGCCGGGTCCGGTCCGAGCAGCCCGGCGAGCTCGTCGGACACGTGGTCTTGGTGCACCAGCACGGTGCCGGCCGCGATATCTGCCGGGACATCTTGGGGGGCGCGTTGCGGCAGACCCGGCACTGGGTTCGGGAACCAGGTGTCGAGCACGGCCCCGCCTGGTGTGCGGGTGGCCAGCCCCAGGCCGTGCGCGGAAGTGATGTGCGGGTCGTTCACGTCGAGTCACGCTACCGTCGCACCCGTGAATGTGGACATGAGCCTGAACCTGACCGCTGACCCTGTCGAGCTGACCGCCGCGCTGGTGGACGTGCCCAGCGTGTCGGGGGAGGAGGCGGCGCTGGCCGATGCCGTGCAGGCAGCATTGGCGGCGCAGGCGCCGCACCTGCAGCTGCTGCGCTCCGGCAACACCGTGCTAGCCCGCACCCACCTGGGCCGACCGCAGCGGGTACTGCTCGCCGGGCACCTGGACACCGTGCCGGTCGCCGGCAACCTGCCCAGCCGGCGCTGCGGCGACGTCCTCTACGGCTGCGGTACCTCGGACATGAAATCGGGCGACGCGATGATCCTGCACCTCGCGGCCACGGTGCCGCAGCCGGTGTGTGACCTGACCGTGGTGCTCTATGACTGCGAGGAGGTCGAGGAGGCCCGCAACGGGCTGGGGCGGATCGAGCGGGAGCATCCTGAGTGGCTGGTCGCCCAGCTGGCGATCCTGGGTGAGCCCACCACCGGTGTCGTCGAGGCGGGCTGCCAGGGCACCCTGCGAGTTGGCGTCCGCACCCGCGGTCGTCGCGCGCACAGTGCACGGTCATGGCTGGGGGACAACGCGATCCACGCCGCTGGTGCAGTGTTGTCCCGGCTGACCAGCTACCGGCCACGCAGCGTCGAGATTGACGGGTGCACCTACCGGGAGGGGATGCAGGCGGTGGGCATCTCCGGC
This sequence comes from Pseudonocardiaceae bacterium, assembly GCA_035463315.1. Classification (GTDB taxonomy): domain Bacteria; phylum Actinomycetota; class Actinomycetes; order Mycobacteriales; family Pseudonocardiaceae. The sequence goes on along the minus strand of DATHTJ010000051.1, from coordinate 21,476 downwards.
GGAGTCGCCGGCAACGTGGTGCCCGACGCCTGCGAGGTTGTGGTCAACTTCCGCTTTGCTCCGGACCGCTCGCTACTCGACGCTCAGGCGCACGTCCGCGAGGTGCTCGACGGGTTCGAGCTGGAGTTCACCGACGGTGCTCCCGGTGCGCTACCGGGTCTGGACGCGCCGGCGGCACAGAAGTTCCTGGCCGCCATCGGAGTCACGCCGCTCGCGAAGTACGGCTGGACGGATGTGTCCCGTTTCGCCGCGCTGGGGATCCCGGCGCTGAACTACGGCCCCGGCGACCCCAACCTCGCGCACACCCGGGAGGAGCATGTGCACACCGATCAGATCACCGCCTGCACCGAGGTCCTGCGCCGTTACCTGACCGGCGGCGGCGCGCCCGCGGGGGTGCCCGCGTCGGCTCATTAAGCTGGCATCATGCCGGTAGCCGGGTCACGAGGGCCTAACAGGAACGGGGGGCCCGATGAGCGGCCCCAGGAGAAGCAGCGCGGGCCGGTGGTACTGCGGCGGGACCGCAGCCACGAGGCGACCACCACCGATCAGCGGCTGCTCGACTCGCGCGGCCCCAGCGACTGGGTGCATACCGACCCCTGGCGGGTGCTGCGCATCCAGGCCGAGTTCGTCGAGGGCTTCGGAGCACTCGCCGAGCTGCCCCGTGCGGTCACCGTGTTCGGCTCGGCCCGCACCCGCCGGGACCATCCTGAGTACGCCACGGGTCGCGCGTTGGGCGCCGCGCTCGCCGCTGCCGGCTTCGCGGTGATCACCGGTGGCGGCCCCGGCACCATGGAGGCGGTCAACCGCGGAGCGTCCGAGGCGGGCGGGCTGTCGGTGGGGCTGGGCATTGAGCTGCCCTTCGAGCAAGGCCTCAATTCCTGGGTCGACCTCGGAATCAACTTTCGCTACTTCTTCACCCGCAAGACCATGTTCATCAAGTACGCCCAGGCCTTCGTCTGCCTGCCCGGTGGATTCGGCACCCTGGACGAGTTGTTCGAGGCGCTCACCCTGGTGCAGAACAAGAAAGTCACCAAGTTCCCCGTCATCCTGCTCGGACGAGCCTACTGGGGTGGGCTGCACTCGTGGCTCGCCGACACCGTGGCCGCGCAGGGCAAGATCACCGAGACCGAGCTCGCCCTGCTGCACATCACCGACGACGTCGACGAGGCGGTGCGGCTAGTCGGCGGGTCCTACCAGGCCTGGCAGGACACGCATTGAGCGCGTGGAGCGCTGCCGGATGACCTCCAGAGCTGGTCGAGCAGTGCCCACGGTGCGGTTCGGGGCTCGAAGGTTGCCCGCCGACCGGGCGGCGGTGATGGCCATCGTCACGCGGGGCACCGACTCGTGCTCCGATCGCGGCGTCACCTACCCCGACCAGGTCGCGATGGCCGCGGTGGACCGCGCTGTGCACGAGGGTGCCGACATCGTGGACCTCGGGGCGGCCGAGGACACCCGCCGGGTGGCGCCGTTCGTGGCTGCCGTCCGCGAGCGCTACCCCCAGCTTGCGATCAGTGTCGATATCTGGCGGCCCGAGGTGGCGCGGCCACTGCTCGACGCGGGGGCCGACATCCTCAACTGGGCGGATGCCGATCTCGCGCTCGCTGAGGTCGCCGCCGAGCGCGAGTGCGGGGTGGTGTGCCGGTACACCGGGCGCGCATCGTGGCGAACCCGGGTCACCGGCACCGACGTGGTGCGCGACGTCATCGACGATCTCACCGCTCAGGCCGCGAGGCTGGTCGGGCTCGGTGTTTCGAGGGAGGCGATCCTGATCGACCCCACGCACGACGTCGGCAAGGACATCGGGTGCGGCCTGGAGTTGCTGCGCCGCAGCGACGACCTGGTCGCCACCGGCTGGCCGGTCCTCATCACGCTGTCCACTAAGGGCTTTATCGGGGTGGATGGCATTCTGGCGGCCACCGCGATCGCCGCCTGGGCCAGGATCCGGGTGTTCCGGGTTCACCAGGTGCGCCAGACCCGCCGCGTGCTGGAGATGGTGGCCTCGATCGCCGGAACCCGACCACCGGCGCGCGCCGTCCGGGGCCTGACAATGCGGGGACCGGCGTGAGGGGACCGGCACGTTGGTGCCTCTTCAAGGACGGCCAACCCACGTCCGGAAGGTCATTAACCGCTTCCAACCCTCTCCCGACGGGAGAGGGTTGGAAGCGGTTTGTGGCGGCGGCGAGGGGGGTTGGCCGTCCTTGAAGAGGCACCAACGTGCCACGATCGGGTCCGTGGGCACAGTGCTGATCTACCTTGTCGTCGCGGTGGTGGCGGCTGCGGTGATGTTCCTGGTCGCCTCGCTGGTCTTCGGCCGGGGCGAGGAGCTGGCCGCACTGCCGCCGGACGCTACCCCGACCTGGCTGCCAGACGGACCGATCGTCGGCGACGACGTGCGCGCCGTGCGGTTCGTCCAGGTGCTGCGCGGATACCGGATGTCCGAAGTGGATTGGGTTCTGCAGCGAGCTGCGGCCGAGCTCGACGCGCTGCGTGCCCGAGTGGCTGAGCTGGAGGCGCAGCAATGAACCTGACCGTGCGGGTCGACGTCAACGCGCCGCCGGAAACGGTGTTCGCGGCCGCCACCGACTGGGAGCGCCAGGGCGAGTGGATCCTCGGCACCACCGTGCGGGTCCGTCACGGCGACGGCCGCTCGGTCGGCTCTGAGGTGGAGGCCGTCACCGGACTGCACGGGATCGGGATCACCGACAGCATGCGGATCATTCTGTGGGACCCCCCGTCCCGATGCGAGGTGCGGCACACCGGGCGGGTGGTGCGCGGCACCGGCGTCTTCGCGGTGCAGCCGCGCGGCCCAGACGCCGCGACCTTCGAGTGGACCGAGCAGTTGGAGCTGCCGCTGGGGGCGCTGGGCAGGCTGGGCTGGGGGCTGGTCGGTCCGATCTTCGGTTGGGGTCTGCGGCGCTCGTTGGACCGCTTCGCCGACTTTTGCCGGCACTACCCCGGGTGAGTCCCGGCGAGGGCGCGATGAGCGCTGTCTCAGGCCCGGCGGAGGGCCCAGAAACGGGCCCAGAAACGGGCCCACGAACGGGCACCGACGGCCGCCCGCGCTGCCCGTGGGCGGTCTCAGCTCCCGATTACTGCGGCTACCACGACACCGAGTGGGGAGTGCCGCTGCATGGCGAGGCCGCGCTGTTCGAGCGGCTCAGTCTGGAGGCATTCCAGTCGGGCCTGTCCTGGTTGACGATCCTGCGCAAGCGGGATGCCTTCCGGCGCGCCTTCGTGGGCTTCGACCCGGCTGCGGTCGCCGCCTTCACCGGCGAGGATGTGGCGCGTCTGCTCACCGACGCAGGCATCGTCCGCAACCGCGCCAAGATCGAGGCGACGGTGCGCAACGCCAGGGCGGTCACCGAGCTAGGTGCGGACCTGGATGCGCTGTTGTGGTCCTATGCGCCCGACCCCGCCGGGCGGCCTGCGCCACGTACCGTGGCCGACGTGCCGGCCCGCACCCCCGAGTCCGAGGCGATGGCCCGCGCCCTGCGGCGCCGTGGCTTCACCTTCGTCGGCCCCATCACCTGCCATGCGCTCATGCAGGCCACCGGGATGGTCGACGACCATCTCGCCGGCTGCTTCCGCCGCACCGCACGGTGAGCTCCGGCGCTGGTGAGCGCACGGTCCCAGGTGGACGGTGCGCGGCACTGACCCGAGATCATGGTTGCTTTTCGCGGCTCTGGGGCGATAAGGGAGAATGCAGGGGGTCACTGGTGTCGCGTGGCCACCTGCGGTGACGGATGCACGGAGGGAGCACGCTATGGCGGCCATGAAGCCACGGACCGGCGACGGTCCCCTCGAGGTGACGAAGGAGGGACGGGGCATCGTGATGCGCGTCCCACTCGAGGGCGGTGGGCGGCTCGTCGTCGAGATGTCGGCAGACGAGGCAAGCGAACTTGGCGAGGCATTGCGAGACGTCGTGGAGTGATGGCCTGTGTCCATCGTCCCGTGGCCTCGCCACGAATTGACCGGAGACATTAGTGCCCGCGACACCGAAGGTCCCCACCCCCCTGGTCGAGGTCCGGGTCCAGGCGCGGCGTGGTCCCGGGGCGCCTGATGTCGTCCTGGTCGGGCAGTCGCCGCATGGACCATTGCCGGATGGACCATTGCCACCGGGGCAGTCCTCAGCTGGACAGTCCTTACCGGGGAAGTCCACAGCGGACGGTCCGCCGGTCTTGGGCCCCGGCGCAGAGACACTCGGGGTGGACGAGCAGTGGCTGGCCCAGTACCGGGTGCGCGCTACCGCAGGCTCCGTGCACGTGGTGCCACTGGCCACGGCGCGACCCGATCACGGGTGGCTGCTGGGCACCGGGCAGGGCAGCGCGCAGCACTGGCGAGCGGCTGGTGCCGCGCTGATCCGGGCCACCTCGGCGCGCCTGGCGGACGACGCCGCGGCCGGGCGGCGGGCGCCGCGCACCGTGCAGGTGCACTTGCCGCCCGACACGACAGCCCACCAGGCGGCGGCACTTGCGCTGGGGTGCGTGGTCGGCTCGCACCATTACCGGGTCACCCACGGCGACTGTCCACCGAGGACGACCACCGTGCGGCTGGTGGCGCCACCTGGGCACGCACCGCAACCGCTCGCCACCGCGGTCGCCAGGGCACAGGTGCTCGGCCGGGCCACCGGGCTGGCGCGGGACCTCGCCAATACCCCGAGCGGGCACAAGGACCCGGCGTGGCTCGCCGAAACCGCGGCCCGCTTGGCCGCCACCGTCCCGGGCCTGCGAGCCACCGTGCATGACGAGCGCTGGTTGGCCGAGCACGGCTTCGGGGGAGTGCTCGCGGTCGGCGGCGGCTCGGCCCGTCCACCACGGCTGCTCGAGCTGGCCTGGCGCCCTCCCGGCGTGAGCCCACCGGCGGACACCGAAACGCACCTGGTGCTGGTCGGCAAGGGAATCACTTTCGATACCGGGGGAATCTCGATCAAGCCGGCCGACAACATGCACCTGATGCGCACCGACATGTCCGGAGGTGCCGCGGTGATCGCCGCGCTGCTGGCCGTCGGTCAGCTGGAACTGCCGCTGCTGGTCACCGGGTTGGTGCCCTGCGCGGAGAACCACGTTTCCGGGTCTGCGATGCGCCCGGGGGATGTGGTGCGCCACGTGTGCGGCACCACCACCGAGGTGACCAACACCGACGCGGAGGGCCGGCTGGTGCTTGCCGATGCACTGGCCCACGCGGTGCGCACGCTGCACCCCAGCACCTTGGTTGATGTCGCGACACTGACCGGGGCGATGAAGGTGTCGCTGGGCGTGCGCACCGGCGGGCTGTTCGCCACCGAACCCGAGCTCACTGAGCGCATCCGGGCCGCCGGTGAGACCGTCGGCGAGGCATGGTGGCCGATGCCATTGGTCGCCGACCACGTCGACGGAGTCCGCTCTGACCTCGCTGACCTGCGGCAGTGTCCGCCCGGACCCGGAGGCATCACTGCGGCGTTGTTCCTGCGGGAGTTCACCGCAGGGCTGCCCTGGGCGCACCTGGACATTGCCGGTCCGGCCCGTGCCGAGCAGGACTATGACGAGGTCAACGCAGGTGGTACCGGGTTTGCCACCCGAACCCTCATCGAGTTGGCCTGCTCGTTCACCGGCCAGGCTGGGTGCTGATGACAACTCCGCCAGCCTGCACCGGTCGAGTCGTGATCACCGGGGGAATCGGTTTCGTCGGTCATGCCGTGGTCGCTGCGTTTGCCGGCCGGGGCAACCCGGTCACCGTGGTCGACCGCGGGGCACATCCCGACCCGGCGGTCCGCAGTGTCGTCGGTGAGCTCACCGATCCCGGCGTGATTGCCGACGCGTTGGGCAACGGGGATGTGGCCGGTGTGGTGCACCTGGTGGCCCTCACCTCGGTACTGCGCTCGGTGCAACACCCGGCCGCCACTTACCAGGCGAACGTGACAGTGACCCAGGATCTGCTTGAGAGCTGCCGGCAGGCCGGTATCAGGCGGTTCATCATGGCCTCCACCAACGCGGTGGTCGGTGACGTGGGCCACGCCACGATGAACGAGTCGGCGCCGCTGCGCCCGTTGACTCCCTACGGTGCCACCAAGGCGGCCTGCGAGATGCTGCTGTGCGGCTACGCGGGCGCCTACGGCATGGCTGCCTGCGCGCTGCGCTTCACCAACATCTACGGCCCCGGGATGGGGCACAAGGACAGCTTCGTGCCGCGGATGATGCGCGCCGCCCTGGCCGGCCAGGGCGTCCAGGTCTATGGCGACGGGCTGCAGCGGCGCGACCTCGTGCACGTCGATGACGTGGCGCAGGCCGTGCTCGCGGCCTGGGACCGGCACTTCACCGGTACCGCGATCATCGGCTCAGGTCAGTCGGTGACCGTGCTGGAGCTCCTCGAGACGGTGCGCACGGTTACCGGCAGCGCGCTGCCCGCCGAGCACGTCGCCGCCAAGCCCGGTGAGATGCCCGCGGTGATCGTCGACATCAGTCGAGCTCGCGAGCAGCTGGGCTACTGGCCGGCGGTGTCGCTGGTCGACGGGCTGGCCACGGTGTGGAAGGACTTCGCGGTCTAGTGGTGGTCTCCCGCGCGCCGCACTGGTTGCGCCTGCACTGGATGCTGTTGCTGCTGCTCGCGGTGGGGGCCGGCTTGCGGGTGCTCACCGTGCTGGCCTACCAGCCCGCGATCCTCTACATCGACTCCTACAGCTACCTGGAAAACCTCCACCACCTGCGCCCCGACGGGTTACGCCCGATCGGCTACACCCTGATCCTCGACGTTGTGCTGCCCTGGGGCGGCCTGCGCGCGGTGACAGTCGTGCAGCACCTGCTCGGGCTGGGCATCGCCGTGGTGATCTACCGGCTGTTGCTGCGCCACGGGGCTCGCCGGTGGCTGGCTGCGCTGGCGACCGCGCCGGTGCTGCTCGACGCCTACCAACTGCAGATCGAGCACAACATCATGTCCGACGTCTGGTTCCAGGCGCTGCTGGTAGCGATCATCTGGGTGCTGACCTGGCGCGGGCTGCCTAGGCCGTGGCACGCCGCCGGTGCGGGAGCCCTGATCGGTTTCGCGGTCATCGTGCGGCTGGTCGGGATGACCATGCTGGTCCCTGCGCTGGCCTACCTGGTCGTCGCCGGGTCGCTGTGGGCCAGCCGGCGGGGTTGGCGGCGGATCGGGTTGCGAGCGGCGGCGATGGTTGCGGCCTTCGCGGTGGTCCTGGTCGGCTACGCCGGCCACTACCGGATCTCCACCGGTGATTGGGGCATCAGTGGCGCCAGCGACAGCGTGCTCTACGGCCGCGCCGCGGTCATCGCCGACTGCGAGCGGCTCCCGGCTGGGACGTGGGAGCGCGCCCTGTGCCCGGCGCAGCCGCGGGACCAACGCTTCGGCGTCGACTACTATGCCCACCACTGGGTCCATCAAGGCGAGTCCGAGATCAGGACCGGCCCGCTGCCGCCCGGCGAGTCGATAGCCGCGATCCAGGCATCCTTTGCCCGCACGGTGTTCGCCAGCCAACCGCTTGACCTCGTCCTGGCGGTCGGCAAGGACTTCCTGAAGGGCTTCCGCCCGGTCCGCCTCGACGCCGTGCACGACGTACCGGTGGACCGGTGGCACTTCCAGACCTCCTACCCATACTGGTGGGAGCCGCAGCAGGTCGCCGGGATGGCGCGCCAGTTCAGTGACGTCCCGATCGGCGTCAACCCTGAGCTGGCCACAGTGCTGCGGGGTTACCAGCTCACCGTCGGGTATACGCCAGGCCCGCTGCTTGGCCTGGCGCTGGTCGCCGGACTGCTCGGCGGTCTCGGCGTCGGCAACGCCCGCCGGTCGGGGATCCGCGCTGCCAGCCTGCTGGTGTCCGGACTCGGGATCACGGTGCTGATGACCGCGGCGGCCTTCGAGTTCTCCTGGCGCTACCAGTTGCCCGGGCTGGTGCTGCTCCCGATGGCCGGGGTGCTGGGCATCACCGCTTTTACCGGACCGCTGCGCAGGCCAGGCCCACGGCTGAGGCTGCGCCCCCCGATGCAGCCCTACCCCGATCCGGTGGACACCGCCACGGCGCGGGAGTTCACCCGGTCCGCGGGCGAGGTGCGGTTCGCCCCCGTTGTCGTGGTCATCGCGGCCTATGACGAGGAGGAAGGTATCGGCGCCGTGCTCGACGCGGTTCCCTCGACGAGCTGCGGCCTGGTGGTGGACACCCTGGTGATCGCCGACGGGTGCACCGACGGCACTGCCGCGGTGGCCCGCCGGCACGGTGCCTGGGTCTGCGAGGCGACGACCAACCGGGGTCAGGGCGCGGCGCTGCGGCTGGGCTACGGGTTGGCCCGCCGCGGTGGCGCCTGCTACGTCGTCACCACCGACGCCGACGGCCAGTACGACATGGGCGAGTTGCCGCTGCTGCTGCAGCCGTTGATCGACGACGAGGCCGACTTCGTCACCGGCTCGCGGGTGCTGGGTCGCCAGGAGACCGCAGACCCGGTGCGACACGTCGGAGTGCGGGTGTTCGCGCGGCTGGCCAGCGCGCTGACCCGGCAGCGGCTGACTGACACCTCGTTCGGCTTTCGCGCAATGAAGGCCGAGGTCACCGATGCCGTCACGCTGGCGCAGGCCCAGTACCAGGCCTCCGAGCTGCTGCTCGGGGTGATCTCACACGGCTACCGGGTGCTGGAGCAGCCCATGACGATGCGGGCCCGCACCGCGGGCAAGACCAAGAAGGGCAACAACCTCGTGTATGGAATGCGCTACGCCCGGGTGATGGTGGGCACCTGGTCACGGGAACGCTGGTCACGGCGCCACCTGGCTTCGTCACAGCCGAAGACCAGTCGGTCCAGCATGGCGAACTTGAGTATGAAAAGCGGCAGGTAGCTAGCGTTGAAGGCCACCGCGACGACCACGGTGCGCAGCGCCCGGTCGTTGATCGACTCACCGATCAGCCGGTCAACGCCAGCGGTGATGCCGATTGCCACCAGGCCGCTGACAATGATCACTGCCAGGTAGGGCATCAGTTCCCGGCGTATCCCCACTGGACCGGAGCGACGCCACGTCCAGTACCGGTGGATGAGGAAATTTGGCACCGCTCCGGCGACGAAAGCTACCGCCCCGGAGACCGTGGCCGAGGCTTCAAGAACCCCGAACAGCAGGACGAACGCCAGCTGGCTGCATGCCGTGGACACTGCCGTGCCCGCGGTGAACCGGGTGAACAACCTCGCTAGTCGGGAGCTGGCGAGCCGTCGGAGCACCCCGTCATTTTGGCAGACGGTGTCGCCAGCGTGCTCGGGTGTCGAGTCAGGTGCTGTTGGTGTTGGCTGGGGTCATCTGATAGGCAATGCATCCACTTGATGGCTGGTTCCCACGGCTGGAGGAAACATGGTGCGGATCCTCGTTCTCGGTGGTGACGGCTACCTGGGCTGGCCGACTGCCTTGCACCTGTCGGATCGGGGCCACCATGTCGCCGTCCTGGACAATTTCGCTCGGCGCTCCTACGACGACGAGTTGGGCCTGCAAAGTCTGGTGCCCATCGAGCCGCTGCGGCACCGGGTACAGGCGTGGCGTGAGGTCTCCGGCCAGCAACTCGAACTCTTTGTCGGTGACCTGTGTGACGCCGAGTTCATCCTCGACGTGGTACGCCGGTTTCGGCCCGGCGCGATCGTGCACTACGCCGAGCAGCGCTCTGCCCCCTACTCGATGATCGATCGCAAGCACGCGGTGCACACCCAGTCGAACAACGTCATCGGCACCCTGAACGTGATGTTCGCGATCGCCGAGGTGGACCGCGATATCCATCTGGTCAAGCTCGGCACCATGGGGGAGTACGGCACCCCGAACATCGACATCGAGGAGGGCTGGCTCACCGTCGAGCACAACGGCCGAACCGACCGGATGCTCTTTCCCAAGAAGCCAGGTTCCTTCTATCACCTCTCCAAGGTGCATGACAGTCACAATATCGAGTTCGGCTGCCGGATCTGGGGATTGCGGGCGACCGACCTCAACCAGGGCGTGGTCTATGGCCAGCAGACTGATCAGACCGCGCGGGATCCCCGGCTGGCCACCCGGTTGGACTACGACGCCGTCTTCGGCACAGTACTCAACCGATTCGTCATCCAGGCGGTGCTCGGGCATCCGCTGACCGTCTACGGGGCGGGTGGGCAGACCAGGGGCATCATCGACATCCGGGACACTGTTGAGTGCATCCGGCTGGCTTGCGAGAACCCAGCCGACGCCGGCGAGTTCCGGGTGTTCAACCAGCTCACTGAGGCGATGTCGGTCGCTGATATCGCCAAGACCGTCTCGGCCAGCTTCCCGGGGAACGTGGAGATCGAGTACCTGGACAATCCCCGGGTAGAGCTCGATGAGCACTACTACAACGTGATTCACACCGGTCTGGTGGATTTGGGATTGGTGCCGCACCTACTGTCCGACACGCTGATCGAATCCCTGTTCGGCATCGTGCAGCAACACGTCGCCCGAGTAGATCTCTCGGCGATGCGCCCCACCGTCAACTGGCGCTCCACCACCAACCCTCCACGCTAACCCTCTCGCCGCAGGTCAGGAGAGGAGTTGGTGGTAGAGGTGGATGGTGCGTTCGGCGACTGCCGACCAGGAGAACTCGGTGATGGCTCGCTTGCGCCCGGCCTGGCCCATCGCCGTGACCCGGTCCGGATCGGCCAGCAGCTCATTGACCCGGTGCGCGAGACTCCGTTGGAACCCCTCGGGGTCCTGCTCGTTGTAGGGCACCAACAGACCGGTCACGCCGTCGTCGACAACCTCAGGGATCCCGCCAACGGCGGAGGCGACCACCGCCGTACCGCAGGCCATCGCCTCGAGATTGACGATCCCTAGCGGCTCGTAGACCGAAGGGCAGGCGAACACGGTGGCCGCGGACAGCACTTGCCGGACGTCGGCAATGGACAGCATGTCCGGCACCCAGATCACCCCGGGGCGTGCCGCGGACAGCGCCGCGACGGCAGTGCGGACCTCCGCCTCGATCTCCGAGGTGTCCGGCGCACCCGCGCACAGCAGCAGCTGGGCAGCCGGATCGATGTGGTGCGCCGCCGCAAGCAGGTGCCCGACTCCCTTCTGCCGGGTGATTCGCCCCACGAACGCGACGATCGGCCGCGCCGGGTCGGCCCCGAGCCGGCGCACCGCGTCGGTCTCCTGGACCGGCCAGTAGGTGTTGGTGTCGATGCCGTTACGCACCACGTGCACCCGTGCGGGGTGCACGGCCGGGTAGCAGTCCAGCACGTCGGCACACATGCCGTCGCTGACCGCGATGACTGCGTCGGCGTGTTCGTAGGCAGTGCGTTCCACCCAGGAGGACACCCGGTAACCACCGCCGAGCTGATCGGCCTTCCACGGCCGGCGGGGCTCCAGCGAGTGCGCGGTGACCACGTGCGGCACGCCGTGCAGGGTCCGGGCCAGGTGGCCCGCCATGTTGGCGTACCAGGTGTGCGAGTGCACCAGGTCCACGCCACCCAGCACATCGGCCATGGCCAGGTCCACTGACAGGGTCTGCAGGGCAGGATTGGCAGCAGCGAGTCCCGGCGCGACGGCGTGGCTGTGCACCTCCAGACTGGGCGCCTCCGGACGGGGGGCGCCGAAGCAGTGCACCTCGACCTGACACCACCGCCGCAGCTCGGGCACCAGGTGGCCGACGTGCACCCCGGCGCCGCCATACACCTCGGGCGGGTACTCCCGGGTTAAGACTCCGATACGCACGCTGCGTCACGCTAGCGTCCCGGCGACGAAGCCTGGCGATCAACCCCGGGAATGAACCCGGATATGAACAGTCATATGGCCGGCGGCGAGCGTCACGTAGCTCGGCTGCTGAACCAAGGCTAAGGTGACATATCGTGAAGGGGCAGCCGCACGTGTTGGGAATCGTCCTCGCGGGCGGCGAAGGAAAACGGTTGTGGCCACTTACAGCGGACCGGGCCAAACCGGCCGTGCCGTTCGGTGGCAACTACCGTTTGATCGACTTTGTGCTGTCCAATCTGGTCAACGCCGGTTATATCCGGATTTGTGTGCTTACTCAGTACAAGTCGCACTCGCTGGACCGGCACATCACCACGACGTGGCGGCTGTCGTCGATGCTGGGGCAGTACATCACCCCGGTGCCTGCACAGCAGCGGCTTGGCCCGCGCTGGTACACCGGCAGCGCAGACGCGATCTACCAGTCACTCAACCTGGTCTATGACGAGCGGCCCGAATACATCGTCGTCTTCGGTGCCGACCACGTGTACCGGATGGATCCGTCGCAGATGGTGGCTCAGCACATCGCCACCGGCGCGGGCGTGACCGTCGCCGGGATCCGGGTGCCGCGCGAGCAGGCCAGCGCCTTCGGGTGCATCGGCGCTGACGCCTCCGGGCGGATCACCGAGTTCCTGGAGAAGCCGGCAGTGCCACCGGGAACACCGGACGATCCTGAGGTGGCCTTCGCGTCGATGGGCAACTACGTGTTCACTACCGACATGTTGCTGTCAGCGCTGCGCGCGGACAGCGCCAACCACGACTCCGACCACGACATGGGCGGCGACGTGATCCCGATGCTGGTCGATGCCGGGGAGGCGGCGGTCTATGACTTCGCTGACAACGTGGTGCCCGGTGCCACCGATCGGGACTGTGGCTACTGGCGGGACGTCGGCACGCTGGACACCTACTACGAGTCGCACATGGATCTCGTGTCGGTGCATCCGGTGTTCAATCTCTACAACCAGGCGTGGCCGATCCGCACCGCGCCGCCACCGTTGCCGCCCGCGAAGTTCGTCCAGGGCGGCAGCGCCCAGGAGTCGATCGTGGGAGCGGGCTCGATCGTGTCGGCTGCGTTGGTAAGCCATTCAGTGCTGTCCGGCGACGTCGTGGTCGAGGCCGGTGCCCAGGTCGAAGGCAGCGTGCTGCTGCCTGGTGTTCGGGTCGGGAAGGGGGCCGTGGTGCGCCGGGCGATCCTGGACAAGAACGTGGTGGTACCCGATGGCGCCCAGGTCGGCGTGGACCCCGAGCTAGACCGGGAACGCTACACAGTCAGCGGTGGCGGTGTGGTCGTGCTCGGCAAGGGTGCTCACGCGGAGTAGCCGGTGCACTAGCCTGGCGGGGGTGGGAACCGTACCTCGGTGGGCTGTGCTGTCCGCGACCTGCGCTCCGGTGCTGCTGATCGGCGGTTGGCAACTCGCTGCAACCCGGCAGCCGGGCGGTTTCGACCCGGTGAGCCACACGATCAGTGCGCTGGCCGGCCGCGGCGCCACCGACCGCTGGGTCATGACCACGGCGCTGGCTGGTCTCGGCGTGTGCCATGTCATCACTGCTGTGGGGCTGCGGTCGGCAGCCGTTCCGGGTCGTCTGTTGCTCGGCACCGGCGGGGCTGCCACTGTTGTGCTGGCCGCTTTCCCGCAACCGGTCACTGGCGACTCGACTGCGCACGTCGCTACCGCAGTGATCATCTTCCCCGCCCTGTCGCTGTGGCCCGCCCTGGCGTGGCGGCCCGGCACCACGCCAGGACCTGCTGTGTTGCTTGTTGCCGCCTCGGGGCTGCTCGGGCTGCTGGGCTGGTTCGGGCTCGAGTTCTTCAGCGACGGTCCGCGGATTGGGCTGTCCGAGCGGGTACTCGCCGGAGCCCAGGCGCTCTGGCCGCTGGCCGCGGTCCTGCTGGCGCGACGCCGCCCAGTCTGAGTCACCCCATGCCCCGGTAGGCTTGAAATCGATCAACTCTGGGAGACTGCCCATGACCACCCGAGACGAGGCGCCCGACCCAGCGCCGGTCGACCCGCTCACGGAGGCGATCGTCGGCTACTACGACGAGACCTGGCTCGACTATCGGGTGCTCTGGCTTAACCCCGACAACCTCGCGGTCCACTTCGGTTACACCGATGACAGCACCTGCGGTCACACCGATGCGCTGAAGAACATGAATCGGGTGCTGGCGGAGCGGGTAAAGATCCAGCCCGGTGAACGTGTCCTGGATGCCGGCTGTGGGGTCGGCGGCAGCAGCCTGTGGCTGGCCAAAGAGCGCAATGTCGACGTCGTCGGGATCACGTTGGCCGCCAAGCAGGTCGCGAGGGCGCAGGGCCACGCCGCCCGGCGCGGGCTGACCGACCGGGTCCGCTTCGAGCAGGCCGACTTCACCGCGACGCCCTTTTCGGACGCGAGTTTCGACATCGTGTGGGCAGTGGAGAGCCTGTGCCACGCACCCCGCAAGGCAGCCTTCTACCGGGAAGCTGCTCGGCTGCTGCGTCCCGGTGGACGGGTGGTCGTCGCCGACTTCGTTCGGGCCGCCCGCCCACTTGACCAGACCGGCGAGCGGTTGCTGCACGAATGGCTGGATGGCTGGGCCGTCCCCGACATCGACACCTCCCATGAACATCTGGTGCACCTGGCGGACGCCGGATTCGCCGATGCTCAGCTCGATGACGTGACCGTGCACACCCGCCCATCGCTTCGCCGGCTGTACCGGATGGCGTACTGGACTTACCCGCTGGCAGTGCTCGGCCGCGTCACGGGTGTTCGCTCCACCGTCCAGCACGGCAACGTGATCGCATCGATTCGCCAGTACCAAGCGCTGCGGCACGGCGCGTGGTTCTACAGCATTCTCTCAGCCACCAAACCAGCCGCTGGCCGCTGAACGTCCGAAACCAGGCATCGCTAGTCATGGTCGCGCTCCCAGGTGAGCACCTCGTTGAGCACCTCGAGCGCGCTGCCCTCCACCTGGTGTTGCACGAGTGCGCCCTCGGAAACGATCAACGAGGATATCCGCTTTCGCCAGGCGAAGCAGTCGCGACTGAATCCCTCGATGTGGATCAGGTCGACCCAGTCATCGCTGACTCGGTGTCCCACCAGCGGACCATCCTCGCCCGGTGCCGTGCGCTGGAACGTAAAGCCACCCAGCGTGGCATGATCGAGCAGGCGTTTTGCGATCACCACATCCGGGCTATCAGGAGTCTCCATCAGCCATCCCCCCCGAGTTCCTCCCCGCGAAACACCCTGATATCGGTCACACGTCGGCGACGCCAAGATCCCGCGGTGCCAGCGGCGACGATGATAATGGCTGTTGATCGCGGGACCTGCACTGCATAGGGGCGCGCTCCCACCGGGCACGGGTGCGGGTGAGTAGCTGGCAACGGTGCGGTCAGGCGCTGCCTGCGGGGCGCACGCCGCTCGGTGTCTGCTCCGTGCTCATCACGTGCGCAGCGCTAGGAGGAGACCGTCCCCCAGCGGCAGCATCAACGGCATCAGGGTCTCATCGTCGCGCACCATGGCGCCGATCTCGCGCAGGGCCAAGGAGGACGGGTCCCGAGACGCCGGATCGGCCACCTTGCCCCCCCACAAGGCGTTGTCGAACGCGATCACTCCGCCGGTGCGCAGCAACCGCACACCGGCCTCCAGATAGCGCGGGTACTCGGGCTTGGCAGCGTCGACGAACACCAGGTCGTAGCCGCGGTCGGTGAGCCGGGGCAGCACATCCAGCGCCTGCCCCATGATCAGCCGGTAGCGCGACGGCGGGAACCCGGCCTCGGTGAATGCCTGGCGGGCGGCGCGCTGGTGCTCCGGTTCGACGTCGATGGAGGTGAGCACCCCGTCAGGGGCCATCCCGCCTAGCAACCACAGCCCGCTGGTGCCCGCCCCGGTACCGACCTCGACCACGGCACGGGCAGCGAGTGCGCTGGCCAGGAATCGCAGTGCGGCGCCCCCGCCCGGTCCGATCGGCGGGCAGCCCAGCTCCCGCCCGCGCTCGCGCGCCGCAGTAATCGCCGCGTCCTCGGTGACGAAGCTCTGCACGTACTGGCGCACGGCGCGCTCGGCCGGGGCAGGCGGCCCGCCTGTGGTGCCGGTCGACATCACATCGCGCAGCGTAGCGCCGTCGTACCGCTCATCGGGTGGATGCCGCGCCGGAGGTGTATCTCCACACCTCTCAGGATCCTCTTACCCAATGCTTACTTGGGGCACACGCTGATCCTCCATCATCAACGTGGGATCACCTGACACGAAACATTGACAGCCATGCCGGTGTTGCATTGTCTGACCGTGCGCTGTCACCGACCCGGAGGTGCAAGACACACCCGATGGCCACCGAGACCTGCTTCCGCGATCCTGCTCCTGGGCAGGCGATCTCCCTCACCAGGGCTGACGATGAGATGACTCGGGCAGTTGAGGGATGGGCACCACCGTCCTGGGAACAGGTGGTGCGTGATCACGCCGACCGGGTCTACCGGCTGGCTTACCGCTTGTCTGGCAACCCGCATGACGCCGAGGACCTCACCCAGGAGACATTCATCCGGGTGTTTCGCAGCCTGGGCTCTTACAAGCCCGGCACGTTCGAGGGTTGGCTGCACCGGATCACCACGAACCTGTTCCTGGACATGGTGCGGCGGCGCTCCCGGCTACGGATGGAGGGCTTGCCTGAGGACACCGACCGGCTGGTCGGTGGCGGCCCCAGCCCGGAGCAGGTCTATGTCGAGACCCACCTCGATCCGGATCTGCAGGAGGCGCTGGACGACCTCGTCCCGGAGTTCCGCGCGGCCGTCGTACTCTGTGATGTCGAGGGTCTCTCCTACGAGGAGATCGGCGCTACGCTCGGGGTGAAGCTCGGGACGGTCCGCAGCCGGATCCACCGCGGTAGGCTGGCCCTCAGGGTGGCGCTCGAACGGCGCCGTGCGCTTGCTGACAAGGAGGCTGGATGACCGACCTGCGCGGCCGATCCTTCTCCAACCTGGTAGCTGGTCTCAACGCAGGGCAACACCTCGCTGTGGACGCTGTGGTGGCCTTCGTCGACGGCGAGCTCGGCGCGGTTGCCCGCGACCGGGCTGCCCAGCACCTCATCGCCTGTCAGTCCTGCGCTGCGGAGGTGGCCGGGCAACGCCTGGCCCGCAGTGTGGTGCGGTCGGCGCAGTGCCCGCAGGCCCCCGCCGAGTTGCTCGCCGCATTGCGTGACATTCCGCACACAGCTGATCTGCCTGGCACTCCGGATGGGTTGGCGGTGACTGCTGACGGCACCGTCGTCGAGGTCACCGACCCGGGCCGGGTCCCGTCCGCGCCGCTGGGTACCGGCCCCCCGCCGGGTGCGAGCCAGCGCTGGGGTACCGGGCCCTCGGTACTCGGTCGTTGGATCGGGCGATAACAGCGCTACGCACACTTCACCGGGATGCGGGCAGGCTCGGTAGTTGTTAGCGCATACAGGTGAGCCCGGGAGACCATGACCCCGCCGCAGGATCACAACCCCGACGAACCCTTCATGACGGAAGGGCGTCCGGGGCCGCCGCAGTTCGTCCCGAGACCCCCGCAGCGGCCCGCGGTGGATCCAGCAGCGGCCAGGGCATTCGGCCGACCTTCCGGGGTTCTCGGCGCTTTTGCCGTTGCGGCCGGCGACTCCCAGCGTGAGTCAAGCGACACGTCGGAAGGCATATCGACCGCCGCCGCAGCGCCCCCGGAGGTGCTGGCGGCGGCGTTTGGTAGGCCGTCCGGATCCGCTGAGCGGCTGCAGCGCCCGCCCGACCGCAACGGTGCACGCCCCTCGGAAGGGTCGGCCGGTGAGGACGACTTCTGGCCGCGGGGAGCCGGGCGCAACCCGTGGCGTGACCCGTGGGCGGCGGCGGTACTGGGAGCCCCCGCGGTTACCGAGTACCACCGGAACTCTGGCGACCCGCCGCGGCCGGGAGCCCGGCTGAGCCTGCAGGAAGCGCTGTTCGGTCGTCAGCTGAGCAACCGCGCGCTAACCCTGTTGGGCGCGGTGGTGCTGTTGATCGGGGGAGTCGGTGGATTCGTGGGCCGGCTCACCGCCGACGGCGGCAACCTGCTGACCGATCCGGGCGCCACGCTGGTGCAGGTTGAGCCGGCGACCGACCGACCGGCGGGCTCGGTGGCTGCAGTGGCCAGCCGGGTGCTGCCTGCGGTGGTGTCCCTGGAGTTCCGGGTAGGCGACCAGGGGGGGTTTGGTTCCGGAGTGGTGATCGACGGTCAGGGCTATTTGCTGACCAACAATCACGTCGTGGCCCCCGCCGCGACCACCTCGCAGGCAACCTTGGAGGCGGTGTTCAGCGACGGCACCCGGATCCCGGCGCGGATCGTGGGCCGGGATCCCAAAACCGATCTCGCCGTGGTCAAAGTGGAGGTAGCCAACCCGACGGTGGCGCAGATGGGCCGGTCGTCGGCGCTGAAACCGGGGGACTCCGTGATCGCTATCGGCTCTCCGCTGGGCCTCGCCGGCACGGTGACCAGCGGCATCGTCAGTGCGGTGGACCGGCCGGTGCGGCTGGAGGGAGATGGCGGTAACGGCAACGCGGTGATCGACGCGATCCAGACCGACGCCGCGATCAACCCCGGCAACTCCGGCGGGGCGCTGGTGGATACCACCGGGGCGGTGGTGGGCATCAACACCGCCATCCGCACCCTGAGCGCCGGCGAGGGCGGGGGCTCTATCGGACTCGGCTTCGCCATCCCCATCGACACGGCCAGGAAGATCGCCCAGGAACTGATCCGCACCGGGCATTACCAGCATGCCGCCCTGGGCGTCAACGCCGCATCGGTGACCGATGGCAAGTCCGACGGTGCCCGGGTGCAGAACGTGCAGCAGGGCAGCGCCGCCGCGGAGAGCGGCATCCTGGAGAACGACGTGATTATCAAGGTCGGTGACCGGACCGTCGGCAGTGCCGACGGGCTCATCGTTGCCGTGCGCGAGCGGGCTATTGGCGAACGGGTGTCGATCTCACTGGTCCGTGATGGGCGGCCGCTGATGGTGACCGTCACGCTGAAGGCGGATTAGATCGGCGGGTGCCGGCGACGGGGTTGGTCACTAGGCTGGTGTCCCTGGCCGGGCTGGCTCGAGCTGGTTATCGGAGGTGGGCGCACATGTTCAACATCGGCTGGGGGGAGTTCCTGGTCATCGTCGTCGGCGGGTTGTTCATCCTGGGCCCGGAACGCCTGCCCTCGGCTGCGGCTTGGCTGGGTCGCACCGTGCGCCAGGTTCGGGAGTATGCCACCGGAGCACGTGAGCAGCTTCGCTCCGAGCTGGGCCCGGAGTTCGACGAGCTCCGCCAGCCCCTGGACGATCTGCGCGGGCTGCGCGGTTTCAACCCGCGTGGGTTCAACCCCCGCAGCGCGATCACTCGCCACCTTCTCGACGATATGGACGACGAACCGTTCGACCGCTGGATGAAGCCCAATGGCTTCGCCGCGCCCACGGGATTCGGGACCCCGGTTGCCCGGCCGTTGCAGCCAGGTGAGCGCGCACCGTTCGACCCCGACGCGACCTGACCGGCAGCCGAAAAACTCAAGCTCACCGAGTACTGGGGCTTACCGAGTACTGGGGCTTACCGAGAGCAGTCGCCCAGCCAGGCCGCGCGAGCGGGTCGCGAGCCGGTCTGCCACCCCCCGCAGCACGACCGAAGCCGGTGAGCTGGGATCGACCAGTACCAGCGGGGTGCCGGCGTCGCCGGTCTCGCGCAGCTGAGGATCCAGCGGCACCTGACCCAGCAGTGGAACCTCACCGCCCAGCGCGCGGGTCAGCGAGTCGGCGACCACCTGGCCTCCACCGGAACCGAAAAGGTAGTTGCGCGAGCCATCCGGCATCTGCAGCCATGACATGTTCTCCACCACACCGATCAGCCGCTGGTGAGTCTGCAGCGCGATCGCCCCGGCCCGCTGCGCCACTTCCGCTGCGGCCCGCTGCGGGGTGGTGACAACGAGGATCTCGGCGTTGGGAATGAGCTGTGCTACCGAGATGGCGATGTCGCCGGTGCCCGGCGGTAGGTCGAGCAGGAGCACGTCAAGGTCGCCCCAGAACACGTCGGCGAGGAACTGTTGCAGCGCACGGTGCAGCATCGGTCCCCGCCACACCACTGGGGTGTTGTCTTTGGTGAACATGCCGATCGAGATGACCTTCACGCCGTGCGCGGTCGGCGGCATGATCATCTTCTCTACCTGGGTGGGCCGGGCGGTGGTGCCGAGCATGCCCGGCACCGAGTGCCCGTAGATGTCAGCGTCGACCACTCCCACCGACAGGCCCCGATCGGCCATCGCGGCTGCCAGGTTCACTGTTACCGAGGACTTGCCGACGCCGCCCTTGCCGGAGGCGACGCAGTACACCCGGGTCAGCGACCCCGGCTCGGCGAACGGAATCCGCGGCTCCTCGGCGTTACCGCGTAGCTGGCGGCGCAACGCGGTGCGTTGGGCGTCGCTCATCACGTCGAGCTCCACTCGCACGTCGCGCACACCCGGCACGGCAGACACCGCCGTGGTGACCCGGGAGGTGATGGTGTCGCGCATCGGGCAGCCGGCGACGGTGAGCCACACCGCTACCCCCACCGTTCCGTCGCCGGCCACGGTCACGTCCTTGACCATGCCGAGCTCGGTGATCGGGCGGTTGATCTCGGGGTCGTGCACCCTGTCCAGCGCGGTTCGAACCGCATCGACCGACGGGGCGGTCTGGGTGGAGGCCACGGGTGGTACCGACTTTCTGGTTGGAGGCGGGTCTCTCCCATGCTAGGCCCTCCGGTCAGCCCCTACCGCCGCGCCGAGAGCCGGGCCGTTCCGACCCAGACCGTTCTGATGCTGCCGATTCCAGCGGCCCCGGTTCTCTGAGCTCGGTCAGCCGCGCGAGCTCAGACCGCAGGAAGTCCCGGGTGACCACCTCACCGACGGCCAACCGCAGCGATGCGAGCTCTCTGGCCAGGTACTCGGTGTCGGCCTTGGTGCGCTCGGCGCGAGCCCGGTCTTCCTCCAGCGCGACCCGGTCGCGGTCATCCTGACGGTTCTGTGCCAGCAGGATCAGCGGTGCCGCGTAGGCGGCCTGCGTAGAGAACGCCAGATTGAGCAGGATGAACGGGTAAGGGTCCCAGCGCAGCGACACCGCCGTCAGGTTCAGCGTGATCCACACTATGACCAAGACCGTCTGCACCGCGAGGAACCGCCCGGTGCCCAGGAAGCGGGCGATCCGCTCGGAGAAGCGGGCGAAAGCGTCCGGGTCCACCCGGGGCGCCAGGCGTCGTGGTCCGCGTGGAAGGTCCAGCCGGTGTCCCGAATACTCAGCCACGGGCTACCTCGTCAGTCCAGTTCGGGGTGGGCCAAGCCTCCCGCTGCCGCCAGTCGTCGGGCAGCGCGGCGTCCAGCAGATCATCCACGCTCACCGCTCCGAGCAGGTGGCCCTCGGGATCCACCACCGGAGCGCAGACCAGGTCGTAGGCGGCGAAGTAGCGAGTGACCTCGGCGAGTGACGCCTGAGGTCCCAGCTGGGCCAGTTCGGCGTCTAGTACACCGGCCACCAGGTTCGACGGGGGCTCGCGCAGTAGCCGCTGCAAATGGGCGCAGCCCAGGTAGCGGCCGGTCGGGGTGGCCGAAGGAGGGCGGCAGACGAACACCATGCTCGCCAGGGCGGGGGTCAGCTCCGGGTTACGGACCCGGGCCAGCGCTTCGGCGACGGTGGCGTCCGGCGTGAGCACTACCGGCTCCGGGGTCATCAGGCCACCGGCGGTGTCCGAGGAGTACGCCAGCAGCCTGCGCACCGGCGCGGACTCCTCGGGGGCCATCAGCCGCAGCAACCGTTCCCGCTC
>DATHTJ010000050.1:0-13904 GCA_035463315.1 Pseudonocardiaceae bacterium | reverse complement strand
GTGTCGTCTAGGTTTACGGGTTCCTCCACCATTAAGTCTGGAAACGCCCGTGCAAGCTACGACTCTACTCAATCGTCTGCTGAACCAGCCAGGTACCCGAGTGGTCGATCCCGGGTCTTGGCAGGTAGCGCAGGGTGCGGGGGGGGGCTTGGGGTCCAGCTGGTCGGGCGGCGGTCGGTGTGCCGGTGTTGCTCGTCCTCGACGGTGCATCGTTATGGAACGCAGAAGATGGACTCCTCACGAATAGATGGATGGTTGAGTTGATGTGAGGCGCATCACACAGTAGACCGCAAGCGAAGTCATGCCCGCACTCGCGCGCAGTGCAGGATCAAACCCACTCCCAGGGGAAAACGCTTCCCTCCCGGATTGAACCTGTGCGGGAGCCGTCGGAGGAGTCGCCGTGGCAGAGCTGTCTCGTCAATCCGCAGGGCTGGAAAGCCACGTGATCCGCAAGGCCACCGTCCGGCTGGTGCCGTTCCTGGGGCTGCTCTACCTGATCAACTACCTGGACCGGGTCAACGTTGGCTTCGCCGCGTTGACGATGAACGCCGACCTCGGGCTCAGCGCCGCGGCGTACGGGTTGGGCGCCGGGTTGTTCTTCGTCGGCTATTTCTTCTTCGAAGTGCCCAGCAACATCATCCTGCACCGCGTGGGAGCGCGGGTGTGGATCGCCCGGATCATGGTCACCTGGGGGCTCGTGGCGTCGGCCACGGCGTTCATCCAGGGTGAGATCAGCTTCTACGTCGTGCGAGTGCTGCTTGGCGTGGCCGAGGCCGGGTTCTTCCCCGGGATCATCCTGTACCTGACCTATTGGTTCCCCCGCGCGCAGCGCGCCAAGATCGTCGCGCTGTTCTTCCTCGCCGTTCCGCTGTCGTCGGTGATCGGCAGCCCGTTGTCCACGCTGCTGATCCAGCACGGCGAAGGGGTGCTCGGGTTTGATGCCGGCTGGCAATTCATGTTCTTCGTCGAAGGTGTGCCCGCAGTTCTGCTCGGCGTGCTGGTCGGGATATTCCTGCCCAGCCGCCCGCGCCACGCGAAGTGGCTCACCGAGCAGGAGAGCTCCGCGCTGGAGGCGCGAATCGCCGCAGAGGATGCCCGCGAGGTCGGCGGCGAAGTGCCCACCCGCGCGGCGCTGACCAACCCGCGGGTGATTGCGCTCAGCGTCGTCTACTTCGGGATTGTGTACGGGCTCTACGTCCTGGCGTTCTTCCTGCCCCAGGTGATCAAGGGATTCCAGCAGCAGTTCCAGGTGACGTTCTCCCTCGTCGAGATTGGACTGATCACCGCGATCCCGTACGCGTTCGCGTCAGTGGCGATGGTTCTGTGGGCGCGGCACTCCGACCGCACCGGTGAGCGAGCCGGACATGTCGCGATCGCCGCCTTCGTCGGGGCGGTGGCGATCGCCGCCGCGCTGTACATGAGCTCTCCACTGCTCGTGATGACCTGCATCACGGTCTGCGCGATCGGTGTGTACGCGGCCGTCCCGGTGTTCTGGCAGCTGCCGAATTCCTTCCTCACCGGGGTCGGTGCAGCCGCCGGCATTGGTCTGATCAACTCCTTCGGCAACCTCAGCGGCTTCCTGGGCCCCTACCTCACGGGCTGGCTGCAGGACCTGACCGGCAGCTACCGCCCTGGCCTGTGGGTCGTCGCCGGGTTCATGGTTCTCGCGGGCCTCATCGCGCTGTCGTTCCGCACCGCCGGCATCCGCGGCGCGCACGACAGGGGAACGCCACCGCGGGAGCCGGCCTGACCGCAACGATCAGGCACTACTCAGCAGCGATGCGCTCGGCCTTCGAGTTGTCGAGTGCGACTTCGAACGCGTCGAGCTCCTCGGCGTCAATGACCGCGGTTGTCCGGCGTACCGGGGCAACTTCACTGGCATCAGTGTGTATCTACGCGTGTGATGCGCGTCTCTAGTTCTCATGCGGACGAACAAGGTGAGAGACCCTTGGTTGGTCAGGGACACGTCGTTCATTCCCGGTTCGGTGTGCTGGATCGACGTGTCGAGCACCGATCCGGCGGGCAGCCGGGACTTCTATGCCGGGCTGTTGGGCTGGACCTACCGGATCGACCGGCACCCCGGCCGCGGGCACTCCACCACCGCATTGTGTGGTGGCCGGCCGGTGGCTGGCCTGGCAAGCGTCGCGGTGCCGGCAGGGCAACCGGTGACCTGGATGCTGTATCTGACCAGCGCCGACATCCTGCGCACCGCCGCGGTGTTGACCCAGCGGGGCGGCCGGGTACTCGAGGGACCGGTGAATGTTCCCGGGCAGGGCAGGGTGCTCATCGGGGCGGACCCGACCGGCGGTGTGATCGGCTTCTGGCAGCCCACGGCGTGGTGGATGTTCCGCACAGCCGACCCCGGGTCGCTGTTCTGGGCTGAGTTGAACACCTGGGATGGCGCGGGGGCCGACAAGTTCTTCGCGGACCTGTTTGGCTACCGCCAGCAGCAGATCGGCGACGACATCGACGTGGACTACACCACCTGGTCATGTGGTGGGCAGACGATGCTGGGCAGGCTCCAGCTGAACGAGGACTGGGCGGACGCCGACATCCCTGCACACTGGATGCTGCACTTCGCGGTGGACCCGCAGACCGGCACCGACGCTGCGGTCAGCCGGGTTATCGAGCTCGGCGGTCGAGTGGACATTGATCCCTACGACACCGAGTTGGGGCGGATCGCGCGGGTTACCGACCCCTTCGGTGCCGCTTTCGCGCTGATCGACCCCACCGTGCGGTTCGAACAGGCATCAGCCGGGGCGGACGATCCCTACGACGACTGACAGTGCGGAGCGGAGCGCGGGTTTCACCCTTCACCTGTACGGGTCCACGGCCGTGCATGAGCGGGTCGAGGACGAGCGCGCAAGACGGTAGTAGGGTGCGCCACGAAAGACGGCTGCCTCGCAACGGGCCGAGCGCAGCCCGTACCGGCTGGAAGGGAACACCATGGCGACAGGGACAGTGAAGTGGTTCAACGCGGAAAAGGGGTTCGGCTTCATCGCTCAGGACGGCGGCGGTCCGGATGTCTTCGTCCACTACTCGGCTATTAACGCCGCAGGATTCAGGTCCCTGGAAGAGAACCAGCAGGTCAACTTCGACGTCACTCAGGGCCCGAAGGGTCCGCAGGCCGAGAACGTCACCCCGGTCTGACCGCGCGAACGCGATGACGCCCCGCACCTGCTCAGCAAGGGTGAGGGGCTTCAGCGCAGGCCAGCAGACGGTGTCGCCCCTGGAGTGCTACTGGCCGCGGCTGGCAGGATCCACCCTTGCCCACCGGAGCAGGTCGGTCATCGTGAACGTGCCGGGGGTCTGGCTCGGCAGGGACGGCCGGAACCTGGTGTTGAGGTAGGAGGATTTGTCGAGCTGGAGCATTCCGATGATCGTCTCGGCGACGATCCGGCCACCAACCGGGCCAAGCCGCACGCCGTCGTTGAGAACGCTGGCCTCGCGCAGGATGTAGTACCACAGCGGGGTGCTGGCATCGAGGCCGATTCCGTACTGGCGTAGCTCGGGGAAGTGGCGTGACCCGAGTACCGGCGACCCGGTGGACGCGGCGATCCGCTGACCTGATGGCAGCGACCAGGTCAGGTGCCGCAGCAGGTTTCGCTGCGGCAACGACGTCGGCGCGTCCCGGCTGGGAATAGCAGCGAGGGGCAACCGGAACAGCGGTGTGGAGATGTTCGTGTCGATCAGCTTGTTCGGCCGCACGTGCTGAGTCTGGTCACCGCCGAAGTCGAAGAACGTCTGCCAGCCGATGAATCGCCGCCGTGCCCGCGCCCCACCGCGTAGGTCCACCGGGTCAGCCTGACCCTCGCCGGCCCGGTCGAAGATGAGGCCGAAGAAGGCCGGCGCGCCTGTCGCGGGATTACCGCCGGGGTCTCCTTGCAGGTTCGCCCGGTACGACGGACGGATCAGGCTGTGCCCGAACCGGTAGGCGCCGGTCTGGAACTCGACCGGCATGGTCGGGTTGCTGAACCGGTACCAGCGCCGGCCGTTGCGGAGGATGTCGTCCACCAGCGACCGCCCGACGATCTGCGGCAGGAACTCCTTGACCACGATCCACTGCCAGTGATGCATGATCGTGCGCTGGGAGCCGGACCAGGGGTCGCCTGGCAGACCGTTCGCCCGCCGGAGGTCCACGGTCCGGTTGTGCGCCAACAGGAACGCCGCGTGCAGGCCGGAGATCATGAGGTTCTCGTCGTTGCGCGGATCCGCGATGATCGCGGTCAGGTCGCGGTTCCGTGGCAGGTCCTCGAACAGCCCACCGCTCCCGATCCGGAACTTCGCACGGTCCGAGGAGCTGTAGAGCTGCGGGCTGACCGACGGTCCGCCGCCGTACACCGAGTCGAGGTTGAGCCTCGGGTCGCGGGTGTTCGGCGTCCGGGTGGGCTCGGTGACCACGCCGAGCCGCGAAGTGTTGTCGAACGTGACGTCGTGGTCGAGGAACTGCCCGACGAACGTCGTGCCCGCGGTCATGTTGCGGACGTTCTGATCGACGTTTCTCGGGCTGAGCTCCGGGTTGGTGATCAGCCGGACCGGGCCCTCGTTCAGTGGGTCTTTGGCGTCCAGCAGCCCGCCAGACTTACCGATGTCGATCATCGCATTCCGGACGGCCGTGGACCGCGGGTCGGCGAACGCCGGAAGCTGGAACATCCGGCTGAACCGAGGATCCGGGGCTGAAGTGGGGATCGGTCCCTCGACCGTCTCGGCGAGTGCTTCGACGTTACTCAGGGTGAGCGCACCGGCCGCACCGACGCCGAGTCCTGCGAGGAATCGACGTCTGCCGATTCCCGTCTGGTGGCCTACAGGCTCGTGATCCGATCTTGTCATGCGTTTCCTCCGGGACTCTCCGTAGTCGACGTCCTGTGCCGCACACGTGGATTTCACGGGGGAACGCTGGGCTTCGAAGGTGGCCAGAACAAGTCCAGCAGTAGGCCAGGAGATTGCGACAAAAAGTACAAATAGTTACTAACCGGACAGTGTACCGCGGAATACGCTGACGTCTGAGGATCCAGAGCGCGCTGGGGACCGGGGTGGTGAGTGTGGCGAGAGAAGGGCGGCGGCAGCCGGTCAGCGCTACCTGATGGTCACGCTCCGTGCCGCGTGGCGGATGTGCTTGCCGTCGGACCGCTTGCTCAACGCCGTCGCTGGGACGAGTTGATCCTCGACGCGTAGCCACGAGTCGCGCCCGTCGGCGTAGCCGAGCTCGTAGGTGACCTGGCCCAGCCAGGCACCCTCGGCGGTGCGCCACCACCGGTACAGCTCACCGCGGACCCGCCCCGTCCAGTCCAACCCGGCCCCGACGGTGCGCCGCTGCCCCTCCCCGGGGCGCGGGTACAGCTGTTCCAGATGAACCCAGACCGGCGTCGTCGGCACCGATGGTCCACGGCGCGGTAGGTCGGACTTCATTGCACCAAGGCCCACGGCAACTCCCGCCCAGGTCGACAACACCGATCCTCGACGCGGGGGAGCGCGTACCGAGCCCATGATAAGCAGATCTGCGCCATGCCGGTGCCCGCGGACCTCGACGGGTACCCGCAGTTCGTCCGAGGGTCTGGCAGGAAGGCATCGGTAAGGCTAGCCTGTACTTCTTCGGATTTACCGAGTGGCGCGTCAAGGGGGATCCCAGTCGAATCGGATCCGTCTCGCTTAGGGGTCTTTCGTCTCATTCGCACCGATTCGGCCGGAATCGCACGACAGTTGCTTTCAGAATACAGACGAGTGTGTCCTTGACAGCTCTCAGCCATTTCGGCAAGGCTGACGGGTAAGCCGGAATGGGGGACACAATGCGGCTCGATAGCGTGCAGGCTGGTCATCGGTGGGCGAAGTCCAGACGCTGACCCTGGGGCTCATTGCCGGGGCCACCGTCTTGCTCGGGCTACCGCTGGGCCGCCTGCGTAACCGCCGGCACAGCCGGACCACGGCAGGCCTGCGAGTGTTCCTCAATGCCATCGCGATCGGCATTCTGATCTTTATTGTGTGGGACTTGCTGACCCACGCCTGGGCGATGATCGAGCTCGCGCTGGGCGAGATGCGCGATGGTTCCGGCGGCCTGGGTCCGGTGCTCGGGCTTGGTGCTCTGCTCCTTGCTGGGCTGGGGGTGGGGCTGTTGAGCCTGGCCGCCTACGAGCGCTGGCTCGTCGGCGAGGGCACCGCCGAGCGCCTCATGATGGGCCCGGGCGCGATGGCCGCCGACGAGCTGACCATCAGCGCCGCCGGGTCCTGGACAGCGGCGCACCGGCTCGCGCTGCTGATCGCGGTAGGAATCGGCTTGCACAACTTCGGTGAGGGCCTGGTGATAGGGAGCAGCGCGGCCCAGGGCAAAATCGCGCTGGCCACCCTGCTGGTGATGGGATTTGCCCTGCACAACGCCACCGAAGGATTCGGGATCGTCGCCCCGCTCGCCGCTGACGACGAGCGGGCTGGATGGGGATTCCTGCTGCTCCTGGGTCTGATCGGCGGCGGACCCACCGTGCTGGGAACTGCGGTCGGCCACGAGTTCACCAACGATGCGGTCAGCCTGGTCTTCCTGACCCTGGCGGCCGGCTCGATCCTCTATGTGATCATCCAGCTCGTCGCGATCGCCCTGGCGGGCGGGCACCGGCCCCTGCTCTACTGGGGCGTGTGGGCTGGGTTGGTCGCCGGGTTCACCACCGACATGGTGCTCATCGCCAGCGGCGCCTAGCCTCGGGGACATGGCCTTGCCATCCACCACCGCCGCGAAGGACCCGGCGGACGCGGTGTTCGCCTGGTTCCGCACGATGCTCGAGACTGACTCAGTACATCTGGACGACAATCAGTTGTGGCAGGTGTTCAGCTACGCCGATGTTGACCGGATCCTGTCCGACCCGGTCACCTTCTCCTCCGACACGACCGCGTTCAGCCCTCCCCAACCCGATCTTGACCTGTTCACCCGGGGCAACATCGTGGTGATGGATCCGCCGCGGCACCGCAAGCTGCGCACGCTGGTCAGCCAGGCGTTCACCCCGCGAGTGGTGACCGCGCTGGCACCGCGAATCGCGGAACTCACCGCGTCGCTGCTCGACGCCGTGGCCGGCGCCGACCGGTTTGATCTGGTCGACGCCCTCGCCTACCCCCTACCGGTCACCGTGATCGCGGAGCTGCTCGGGGTGCCGGCGCAGGACCAGCCCCGGTTTCGCGCCTGGGCCGAGGCGCTGTTCAACCAGCAGACCGTGGACGCCACCACTGTTCCCACCGAGGAGCTCGTCAACGCGATCGCGCCGACCATCCGCGAGATGAACGAGTACCTGCTGGCGCACATCCGCTCGCGCCGCCAGCAGCCGGCCGATGACCTGATCGGCAAGCTCACCACCGCCGAGGTCGACGGCGAGCGGCTGGCCGACGAGGAGATCGTGGGCTTCGCCGGAGTGCTGTTGCTCGCTGGACATATCACTACCACGGCCCTGCTCGGCAACGCCGTGCTCTGCTTCGATCGGCATAGGGAGATGGAAGCCGCGGTGCGTGCGGACCGCGACCTGTTGCCGGCCGCTATCGAGGAGGTCCTGCGCTTCCGGTCGCCGTTCCCTCGGCTGGGTCGGGTCACCACGACCGACACCGAGATCGGTGGTCGAGCCATCCCGGCCGGCCAGCTGGTGATCCCATGGCTCGCGGCCGCCAACCGGGACGCCGCGCGGTTCCCCGACCCCGATCGATTCGACATCCACCGCACCGGCACCGGCCACCTGGCCTTCGGGCATGGCATCCACTTCTGCATCGGTGCGCCGCTGGCCCGGCTGGAGGCCAAGATCGTCCTGAACATCCTGCTGGACCGCTACCGGGACATCGCGGTGGACGATGCCGGCTCGATCGAGTTCCACAACCCGTGGCAGATCATCTCGGTGAAGCGACTGCCGTTGCTTGTCGCGTGACGAGGTGCTCGACGGCGCACCAGGGGAGCTGCCGGAGTGGGAAAGGGATATAACTCGGCGTTGTGACGAAGACCGCGCCGCGTGAGCCGTCGACAGCTGTGTTCCGCGGTCTCCGTGCGGACGTGCTGGCCGTGGGGTGCGCCGCACTGCTCGTCGCAGCGGCGGCGGTGGTCGGCGTCTGGCTGCTCGAACGCGGGGTGGCGCTGCACGTCGACGCCCCACCGCTGGGTGCGCAGTGGCTGCCGCACGTCGGCCCGGGAACGGTTCCGGCGGTGCTGGTCGCGATGCTCGTCGTCCTGCGCGGACCCGAGCTGGCCGCCCGGTTGCCCTGGCGGCCCCTGCTCGGGGTCTCCGCGGTCACGGCGCTGGCCTGGACGATGAGCCTGGCCCTGGTCGACGGGTGGCGACGGGGGGTGGCTGGCCGGCGGACCACCGACACCGAGTACCTGCACGACGTCCCGAGGGTCGGCGACATCGGCGCGATGCTGCAGGTTTTCGCCGACCGGATACTCGGCCTGCAGCCCGAGTCCTGGACCACCCACGTCGCTGGGCATCCCCCCGGGGCGCTGCTGGTCTTCGTCGGTCTGGACCGGATCGGGCTGGCCGGGGGGGTGCCGGCGGCGCTGCTGTGCGTGCTGGTGGGCTTGAGCGCCGGGGTCGCGGTGGCGGTCACGCTGCGGGCGCTGGGCGCCGAGGCCGCAGCCAGGGCCGCGCTGCCGTTCGGGGTACTGCTACCCGGCGCGATCTGGATCGGGGTGTCCGCCGACGGCCTCTTCGCCGGGGTGCTGGCCTGGGGGGTGGCCCTGCTCGCCCTCGGCGCCGCCCGGGCCCGGCTCGACATCCCGGCCGTTGCCGCATCCGCGGCCGGTGGGCTGGTGCTCGGCGCCAGCCTGTACCTGTCCTACGGGCTGGTGCTGGCGGGGCTGTTCCCGCTGGCCGTCGCCATCACCACCCGCCGGGTCGCGCCGCTGCTCGTGGCCGGCGCCGGCGTCGCCGCCGTGGTGGCCGCCTTCGCCGCCGCAGGCTTCTGGTGGTTCGACGGCTACGAACAGGTCAAGATCCGGTACTACCAGCCGGGCGAGTACGGACTGGAGCGCCCCTACAGCTACTGGGTGTGGGCCGACCTGGCGTGCCTGGCCGTGGTGCTCGGGCCGGCCGGGGTGGCCGGGCTGCGCCGGGTGTTCACCCCGGCGCGGGGGCAGCCAGGCGCGCTGGTGGCGCTGTGCGGGGCGGCGGTGCTGGCGGTGCTGGCCGCCGACCTGTCCGGGCTGAGCAAGGCCGAGGTGGAGCGGATCTGGCTGCCGTTCGCGGTCTGGCTGATCGCC
Organism: Pseudonocardiaceae bacterium; assembly: GCA_035463315.1. Classification (GTDB taxonomy): domain Bacteria; phylum Actinomycetota; class Actinomycetes; order Mycobacteriales; family Pseudonocardiaceae. The sequence goes on along the minus strand of DATHTJ010000050.1, from coordinate 4,690 downwards.
GCGACCGCGCTGCTCCCGGCGCGGCAGGTCCGGTGGTGGCTGGGCGCCCAGGCGGTGGTCGCGCTGGCGGTCAACCACCTGCTGCTCACGACATGGTGACCGGTTCGCGCAGCGGATCGGTGGCGAAGCTGGTGACACCCTCAGCGAAGCCCACCCGCGCCCGGTAACTGAGCAGCTCGGCGGCCCGGGCCGGGTCAGCGGTCACATGCCGCACATCGCCGGGCCGGGCACCACCGACGATCTGCGGTGCTGGCCCGCTCATCGCCCGAGCCAGCTCGGCGGCCAGCTCGCCGACGGTGTGCGGATGCCCGGAGCAGACATTGACTGGCTCGCACCGCCCCGCGGGCGGCTCAGCGGCCAGCGCGAGCGCGTTGGCCCGGGCGACGTCGGACACGTGCACGAAATCCCGGCGCTGCCGCCCGTCCTCCATCACCTGCGGCGCTTCGCCGCGCGCCAGCGCCGACCGGAAGATCGACGCCACCCCGGCGTAGGGGGTGTCGCGCGGCATCCGGGAGCCGTAGACGTTGTGGTAGCGCAGCGCCCACACCCCCCCACCGGTCTGCCGGGCCCACGCGCTGGCGAGATGCTCCTGGGCCAGCTTGGTGGCGGCGTAGGTGCTGCGCGGATCCAGCGGGGCGTCCTCGCCGACCAGCAGCGGCTGGAGATCGGCGCCGCAGTGCGGGCAGGGCACCTCGTAGCGTCCAGCGGCGAGGTCTTCGGGCCGCCGGGGAGGCGCCGGGACGATGCCGTGGACGGCGCAGGCGTAGCGGCCCTCCCCGTAGACCACCATCGAGCTGGCCAGCACCAGTTGGCGCACCCCCGCTTGGTGCATCGCCGCCAGCAGCACAGCCGTGCCGAGATCATTGTTGGCCGTGTAGTCCGGGGCATCGGAGGGATCCAGCCCATGCCCGACCATCGCCGCCTGGTGGCAGACCGCGTCCACATCGGACAGCAGGCGGCCCAGCAGCTCGCCGTCCCGGACGTCGCCGTGGACCAGCTGGTGGCCCCGCACCCACTCCGGCGGCGGGCCGCAGCCGTGGGCCTGCGGCAGGAACGCGTCCAGCAGCAACACCGAGTGCCCCTGGGCGGCGAGCAGGTCGGCGACGTGCGAGCCGATGAAGCCCGCACCGCCGGTGATCAGAATCCGCACGCCGCGCACGCTACGTTACGGCTCGATGATCTGCAGCACCCCGTCGTCGGTCCCGGTGATGAACAGCCGGCCGGTACTGCTGTCCACCGCGACCGTGTTCGGTTGGCGGACCGTGGGCAACGGGGTAGCGAGGACTGGCGAGTCGGCGTCGAGGTTCAGCCCGATCACCTCGTTACGCGCGGTCAGGGTCACCCATAACCGGTCGCGGACCGAGTCGTAGGTGACGCCGTAGGGCGTGCCGGGTAGTGGGACCCGCCCGATCTGCCTGAGTTGTGGGCTCACCTCGAAGAGCAGCACGGCCCCGCCGCGGGTGTCGATGACGGCCAGATGCCCGCGCCGGTCGGCGACCAGGTGGGTGGGCCCGGCTCCCGCGGGCAGCTCGGCGATGCGCTGCAACCGCTGGGCGTCATACACCGTGAGGGTGTTCTCCCGGACGTCGACCAGGCCGACGAGGTCACCGACGGCAGCCAGCCCGGCTGGCTGGGTGACGTCGGTGAAGGTGTGCACGATCTGATCGCCGCGCACCGCCACCACGCTGTGCCCGAGCTCGTTGGCCACGAACACGGTGCCGTTGGCGGCCTGCGTGGCGTCGTGCGGGACCACACCGGTGAGCACCTGGGAGGTGACCTCCCCGCCGGGCAGGGCTACCCGCAGCAACTGGTTCGCCCCCTCGTTCGGGACCAGCACCGGTCCGCCGGGCGCGGCGAGCTGCAGGTGTCGCAGCCCGCCGGGCAGCGGGATCTTCTTTATCACTGTGCCGGTGGTGGCGTCCAGCAGGGTCAACGCGAATGGGTCGTGCACCCCGACGGCCACGATGCGCGTCTGCGGGTCGACCACGACGCCCTCCGGGACGGCGCCCACCGGCACCGTCCGCCCGGCCGGTGGCGCCGTAGGAACGGGCGAGCGGGCCGGCTCGGCGGCGGGCGGCAGCTCCGGTGTCGGGGGCGACCCAGCCGGGGGTGCCGAGCCGCACGCCGTGACCACGGCGGCAGCGAGGACAGTCACGGCGATCCAGCGACGGCTCACCCCCCGAGTATCCCCGACCCATCGACGCAGCAACTCGGCACCGACGACGCCCCGACCCTCCTGGCACGATATAGCAGCAACTGCGCGACGCTGCCGCAGTCTCTGATGCCGTGGCCCTGATCCAGCGTGCCGCCGCTGAGCTGCGAGGCCAGAGCGTGACTTCGACTGATCTCACCAGCGAACGGCGGCTACTTGCCGCCCTCTGGTATTACCTCCTCGCGGGCACCTATCGCCTGCATCCGCTGAACCACCACATCAGCGTGCACCGGGATCGAGTTCTCGCTGAGGGCGCCGATACCGCGTAGTTGCACCTTTAAGGGAAACTCGTGCTCGGGCGGTTGCCCAGACCCCTGGTGGTCGGGCTCGACGTCGACCACTGGGTATGCCTCACCCGTCCACACGGTGTTGTCGGGAAAGTGAAGCTCGATGGCCAGGTCCTTGCCTTGCAGGTCCGACGCCTCCGACACGTCGCGAGTGTTAACGGACCAGCTCACCAGGGGGGCGGCTGCTTGAGTGATCTTCAGTTCGCCTGGCCTGAGCGGGCCATCGGCGATGCGGCACATCACCTCGATGATCATGCTCGACCTCCCTGTGCGTGGCCGTCATCCTGCCTTACGTGGTCCGCGGCAGCCCGCCTCATGCTCCGCTACGTGCCCCCATCGTCCACATCCGGGTCCAGTTTTGTGCAAGCGGGATCACCACGGTCGACCGCGGCGCCCCGCCAGCCGCGCGGGACTGAGGGCGCCGGACCACTATCGCGACGAGCACCGCAGTGCTCACTAAGCTGAGCGTGGTGCGTGCGGCAGGATCAGCGAACACCAGCGCAGCCTGGCAAACTAAGGTTCACATGTGATCATCATCAGCGCGTCCTTAACGACAGCGGCACGACGAGGTCGCACGAGCCGATTCACACCGTTGCGTGCCGCTGACAACGCATGCACGCAGCGGTGCAACGTACTGTCCGTGACACGACGTGTGCTCACCATTCTCGGCATATCGATGCTGCTGGGCGCGTGTGGCTCATCCACAATCCAGCAGGTTCCTGGCGCTCCTCCCTCGTCTGCACCAGCTAATCCATCGCCGACCGCTACCGCGACAAGCTGGACGATGCCTGACCTCGTCGGTTCTCATTTACAGAGCGCTCAGAACCAGATTCAAAGTCTCACGGATTTCGCGATATTCGTAACCACCTCACATGACGCGACTGGCGCTGGCCGCCTGCAGGTCTTGGATATGAACTGGAAGGTTTGTTCACAGAACATCCCACCCGGCAGCACGATCGATAGTGGCACACGAATCGACTTCGGCGTAGTCAAGGTCGAAGAGCGCTGCCCCTAGCGCACCGTGCGCACCCGCGGATGAAGGGCAGCCAGCCACAGCCGGTCCCGGCGACGTAGGCCGGGGTGCTGGGCCGGTCCGCGCGGCGCGGGTCACAATGGTGCTTCACTCATGTCGCAGAAGGGCAAGTTCGATGGCGCAGGCCGCCGAGCCACCATCAGGCACCAGGGATTTCCTGGCTGATGACGTGCGGCGCCGCAAGGCGGCGTTCGACACCGTCGGCGCGGTGTTCGAGCGTTACGGCTTCGACCCGCTGGAGACCCCGGCGTTCGAGCGGCTGGAGGTTTTCGCTGGAAAGCTCGGTGAGGACGCCTCGTCGCTCATCTTCAAGATCCTCAAGCGGGGTGTCCACGAGGTCAGTGGCGAAGCAGACCTGGCCCTGCGCTACGACCACACGGTGCCCCTGGCGCGCGTCGTCGCAACCTACGGCAGCAGGCTGCCCTCGCCGTACAAGCGGTACGCCATCGGCCTGGTCTGGCGGGCCGACCGCGCCGCCAAGGGCCGCTTCCGCGAGTTCGCCCAGTGCGACATCGACACGGTGGGCTCGGCGTCCCCGCTGGCCGACGCCGAGATCGTGTGCGCCGTGCACGACGGGTTGGAAGCCCTCGGCGTCCCCGACTTCCAGTTTCTCGTCAACTCCCGGCAGGCCCTCCACGGGCTCTTGGAGGCATACCACGTCGACCCCGAGATGGGCGGCAAGGTGCTCGGCAGCCTCGACAAGCTGGACAAAGTGACGCCAGACGCGGTGTGCGCCGAGCTGGTCGAGCGGGGCCTGCCCATCGCCACCGCCGAGAGTCTGGTCGCCGACGTGACCGCGCCCGACACCGACCGTGTCCGCAAACAGCTCGATACCACCCCACGCGGCCGGCTCGGGCTCGCCGAAGTGGACTGTCTGCTGGAGCTCACGGCCGGCTTACCAGCTGATCGGGTGGTGTTCGCTCCCCGGATGGTCCGCGGGCTGGACTACTACACCGGTCCGATCTTCGAGGTCACCGCGACCGGCTACCCCGGCTCGATCGCCTCCGGCGGGCGCTACGACGGTCTGGTCGCCAAGCTCGGCGGCCCCGACCTGCCGGCCTGCGGTGGGTCGATCGGAGTCGAACGCATTCTCGCGATCCAAACCGCCGAGGAGGCCGACCCGCGCGGCTTGGACGTGGCGCTGACCGTGCTCGGTGC
>DATHTJ010000049.1:0-9647 GCA_035463315.1 Pseudonocardiaceae bacterium | reverse complement strand
GAGGTCGTCACGCAGGCCCGCTCGGTGATCGGCTACCTGCACACCGGCATCGAGAAGAACTGCGAGTACCGGACCTGGACGCAGGGCGTCACCTTCGTCACCCGGGCGGACTACCTGTCACCACTGTTCAACGAGGCGGCCTACTGCCTGGCGACCGAGAAGCTGCTCGGAATCACCGTGCCACGGCGCGCGCAGGTGATCCGGGTGCTGCTCATGGAGCTCAACCGGGTCAGCTCGCACCTGGTGGCGATCGCAACCGGTGCGATGGAGCTCGGCGCGCTGACCGGCATGACCTCAGGTTTCCGGGAGCGCGAGGAGGTGCTGCACCTGCTGGAGTTCCTCACCGGACTGCGGATGAACCACGCCTTCATCCGCCCTGGCGGGCTGGCCCAGGACCTGCCTGAGGGCTACGCTGAGCGCACCAAGCAGTTGATCAAGGTCATGGACAAGCGGTTGCCCAACTACGACAAGATGCTCACCGGGCAGCCGATCTGGAAGCAGCGCCTGCACAAGGTGGGCTACCTGCCGCTGGACGGTTGCCTGCAGCTGGGCGTCACCGGACCGATCCTGCGCTGCGCCGGGCTGGAGTGGGATCTGCGCAAGGTCGAGCCCTACTGCGGTTACGAGGAGTACGAGTTCGAGGTTCCCACCTCCACCGACGCCGATTGCTACGCCCGTTACCTGCTGCGCGTGGAGGAGATCCACCAGTCACTCAAGATCGTGGCGCAGTGCTTGGACAAGCTGGAGCCCGGCCCGGTGATGGTGGAGGACCGCAAGATCGCGTGGCCGGCGCAGCTGACCATCGGTGCCGACGGGATGGGCAACTCGCTGGAGTACGTCCGCAAGATCATGGGACAGTCCATGGAGGCGCTGATCCACCACTTCAAGCTGGTCACCGAGGGGTTCGCGGTGCCACCGGGTCAGGCTTACGTCGCGGTGGAGTCGCCGCGCGGGGAGCTCGGTTACCACCTGGTCTCCGATGGCGGGACCCGGCCGCTGCGAGTGCATGTCAGGGATCCCAGCTTCGTCAACCTGCAGTCCATGCCAGCGATGAGCGAGGGTGGTCTGGTGGCCGACGTCATCGCCGCGGTGGCGTCGATCGACCCGGTGATGGGAGGTGTGGATCGATGAGCCCGGCCGATAACCCAGCCTTCACCGCGTATCCCGCGCAGGCTTCGGGGGCCGCGGACCAGGACGCCCCGACGACCCTGTCCACCGCGCAGGACGTGCCGGTGGAGCGCCCCCTGTGGGTGGACACCAGCGTGTTCGATGAGCAGACCTGGCGGCGGGCGCAGGAGATCATCGCGCGTTACCCGCAGCGCCGCTCGGCGCTGTTGCCCTTGCTGCACCTGGTGCAGAGCGTGGAGGGGTATGTCAGCCAGGCCGCGATCGCGTTCTGCGCGCAGCTGCTGGAGATCACCACCGCGGAGGTGAGCACGGTGGCCACCTTCTACACGATGTACAAGCGCAAGCCCGGTGGCGAGCACCTCGTCAGCGTGTGCACCAACACGCTGTGCGCGGCGCTGGGCGGCGACGACATCTACGCCAGGCTGCGCAAGCGGCTCGGCGTTGGCCACGAGGAGACCGCGGGCCATCCGGGCTCCAAGGGCTCGATCACCCTCGAGCACGCCGAATGCCTGGCCGCCTGTGACCTGGCTCCGGTGCTGCAGGTGAATTACGAGTTCTACGACAACCAGACCCCGGAGTCGGCGGTGGAGCTGGTGGACGCGTTGAGCCGGGGGGACCGGCCGGCGCCGACCCGTGGTGCGCCGTTGACCGACTGGCGCAGCGCCGAGTTGCAGCTCGCCGGCTTCTTCGGCGAGCCTCAGGAATTGCGGGATGCGGTGGATGGGCCGTCGGCGGCTACGGAGACGCTGGCCGGCAGTTTCCTTGCCCGGGAGAAGGGTTGGCAGGCGCCGGCGATGCCCGACCAGGCACCACCGCCGCCCGACGTTCCGGACAAGAAATGACCAACAAGAAATGATCAGCCAGCAGCAGGAGGAGCCGTGACCGAGCGGACGCTCACCCCGGTGTTGACCCGGCGGTGGCTGTCGCCGGGGTCCTGGACCCTCGATACTTACACCCAGCTTGAGGGCTACACCGCGCTGCGCACCGCGCTGGCTGCCCAGCCCGATCAATTGATTCAGTTGATGAAGAACTCGGGCCTGCGAGGCCGTGGTGGCGCAGGTTTTCCCACCGGGATGAAGTGGGGCTTCATCCCACAGGCCAAACCGGGCGAGCAGCCCACCGGGCCGGCGGCCAAGCCCACGTACCTGGTGATCAACGCAGACGAGGGCGAGCCGGGCACCTGCAAGGACGTGCCGCTGATGATGGCCGACCCGCATTCGCTGATCGAGGGCTGCATCATCACCGGCTACGCGATCCGGGCCCATCGGTGCTTCATCTACATCCGTGGCGAGATGCTGCATTGCATCCGCCGGGTGCGTAACGCGGTCGACGAGGCCTATGCCGCCGGCTATCTGGGCAGCAATATCCTCGGCTCCGGGTTCGATCTGGACATCGTGGTGCATGCGGGCGCCGGCGCCTACGAGGCGGGTGAGGAAACTGCGCTGTTGAACTCGTTAGAGGGCCGTCGGGCGGAGCCCCGGCTCAAGCCACCGTTCCCAGCCACCTCCGGGCTTTACGCCGCGCCCACCGTGGTGAACAACGTGGAGACCATCTGCAGCGTGCCCTACATCGTCAACGGTGGCGCGGACTGGTTTCGCACGATGGGCACTGAAAAATCCCCCGGCCCCAAGATCTATTCGATCTCCGGGCATGTGCAGCGGCCGGGCCAGTACGAGGCCCCGCTGGGCATCACGCTGCGCGAGCTGCTGGACATGGCCGGCGGGATGAAGGGTGGCCCGCTGAAGTTCTGGACACCGGGCGGGTCGTCCACCCCGCTGCTCACCGCCGAGCACCTCGACATCCCGCTGGACTTCGAGGGCGCCATGGAGGCCGGCTCCATGCTGGGGACCACCGCGATCATGGTCTTCAACAACACGGTGAGTGTGCCATGGGCGGTGATGAAGTGGACCGAGTTCTACAAGCACGAGTCCTGCGGTAAGTGCACCCCGTGCCGGGAGGGGACTTACTGGCTGACTCAGATCCTGCAGCGGATGGTGCAGCGTGAGGGCACCCCGTCGGATGTGGACACCATGCTGGACATCTGTGACAACATCCTGGGTCGGTCGTTCTGCGCGCTCGGAGACGGCGCCGCCAGCCCGATCACCAGCGGCATCAAATACTTCCGGCAAGAATTCCTGGACCTGTGTGCCACACAACCCGGCGCCGGCCGGTCAGCCCAGCAGGGCAACGCGCAGGTCACGCTGGCAGGGTTGCACCGATGACGCTGGCGCAACAGGCTGGCAATCCTTCAGGCGCTGACCGGCCTGTCCCGGAGGGTCACGTCCGGCTGACTATCGATGGCCGCGAGGTCGACGCGCCCAAGGGCGAGCTGGTGATCCGAACCTGCGAGCGGCTCGGCATCCTCGTGCCACGGTTCTGCGACCATCCCCTGCTCGACCCGGCAGGCGCCTGCCGGCAGTGCCTGGTCGAGGTGGAGATGGGCGGGCGCCCGATGCCCAAGCCGCAGACCAGCTGCACCCTCACGGTGGCCGACGGCATGATCGTCAAGACCCAGCACACCTCGGCGGTGGCGGACAAGGCGCAGCAGGGCGTGATGGAGCTGCTGCTGATCAACCACCCGCTGGACTGCCCGATCTGTGACAAGGGCGGCGAGTGCCCGCTGCAGAACCAGGCGATGTCCAACGGACGGGCGGACTCCCGGTTCACCGGGACCAAACGCACCTTCGCCAAACCGATCGCGATCTCCTCCCAGGTGTTGCTGGATCGCGAGCGCTGCGTGCTCTGCGCCCGCTGCACCCGGTTCTCCGAGCAGATCGCCGGGGATGCGTTCATCGACATGCTCGAACGCGGCGCCGGCCAGCAGGTGGGGGTGGCGGCCGACAAACCCTTCCAGTCCTACTTCTCCGGCAACACCATCCAGATCTGCCCGGTCGGTGCGTTGACCAGCGCCACCTACCGGTTCCGGTCCCGGCCCTTCGACCTCGTCTCCACCCTGGGGGTGTGTGAACACTGCGCGTCGGGCTGTGCGCAGCGCACCGACTGGCGGCGGGGCATCGTGCTGCGCCGGCTCGCCGGTCACGACCCGGAGGTCAACGAGGAGTGGAACTGCGACAAGGGCCGCTTCGCCTTCGAGTACACCCGCGCCAAGGATCGGATTACCCGGCCGCTGGTCCGGGACAGCGACGGTGAGCTGAAGCCAGCGTCGTGGACCGAGGCGCTGCAGGCGGCGGCCACCGGGTTGCTTGCGAGCCGGGATCGCGGTGCCGGTGTCCTCGTCGGCGGCCGGCTCACCGTCGAGGACGCCTACGCCTACGCGAAGTTCGCCCGGGTCGCGCTGGGCACCCATGACATCGACTTCCGCGCGCGGCCACACTCGGCCGAGGAGCTGGACTTCCTCGCCGCGCACGTGGTCGGCGTCACCCCCGACACCGGGGGAGTGACCTACCGCGACCTCAGCGCTGCCCCTGCGGTGCTGTGCGTGGCGTTCGAGCCGGAGGAGGAGTCGCCGATCGTCTTCCTCCGGCTGCGCCGCGCCGCCCGGGACCGCGCCATGCCGGTGTTCCACCTCGGGCAGTTCACCACTGCCGCGGTGCGCAAGACCTTCGGCACGTTGCTGCGGGTGCCGCCCGGTAGTGAGCCCGGTGCCCTGGACACACTGGACGGCCCGGCGCTGGACGCGTTGCGCGCGCCAGGGGCGGTCCTGCTGGTGGGCGAGCGCGCCGCCGAGGTGCCCGGGCTGTACTCGGCGGTGGCCCGGTTGGCCGCGGGTACCGGGGCCCGGATGGCCTGGATCCCGCGACGAGCCGGCGAGCGAGGTGCCCTGGAGGCCGGGGCGGCGCCGACCCTGCTGCCCGGTGGCCGGCTGGTCGCCGACCCGGAGGCCCGTGCCGAGGTCGAGCGCGCCTGGGGCGTGACGCTGTCGAGCCAGCCTGGCCGGGACACCGCCGGGATCCTCGCCGCGGCGGCGGCCGGGCAGCTGGACGGGCTGGTCGTCGGCGGCGTGGACCCGGCCGATCTCCCGGACCCCCGGCTGGCTGAGCAGGCGCTGAGCCGGGCCGCCTTCGTGGTGAGCCTGGAGATGCGGCCGTCGGCCGTGACCAAGGCCGCCAATGTCGTGCTCCCGATCGCATCCGCGATCGAGAAGGCCGGCAGCTACCTCGACTGGGAAGGCCGCCGCCGCGAGTTCGCCACCACTATCCCCTCTGGGGTCGGTGCGACCCTGCCGGACTGCCGCGTGCTGGACACCCTCGCCGTCGAGATGGACGTCGATCTGTTCACCCAGACCCCCGCCGCGGCGTGGGCCGGCCTCGCCGCGCTCGGCAGCTACGTCGGTGACCGTGCCGAGTCTCCGCAGGTTCCCGCCGCACCGGCTCCGCAGGTCGGCGAGGGACAGGCCTTGCTGGCCACCTGGCGTCGGCTGCTGGACAACGGATCGATGCAGGACGGCGAGCCGCACCTGGCCGGAACCGCCCGGCCCGCCGTGGCGCTGCTGTCCGAGGCCACCGCCACCGATCTCGGGGTGCACATCGGGGGGAAGGTCACGGTCTCCACCCCGCAGGGCTCGGTGACGCTGCCGGCCGCGGCTGCCGACCTGCCCGCGGGGGTGGTGTGGATCCCGGGTAACTCCGGACCCGCTACCGTCCGGAGCAGCCTCGGTGTCGGCCACGGCGCCGTGGTCACCGTGCGGGGCGGCAACGGTACCGCGGCCACGACAGCAGGGGCCACCACAGCAGGGGCCACCACAGCAGGGGGGCCAACCCAGGGGGGAGGTAAGCCATGACACCCACCCAGGCGCTGCTGGCCGACGACCCGCTGTGGCTCATCGCCCTGAAGGTCGTCGTGGTCTTCGGATTCCTGATGGTCATGACCCTGTTCATGATCTGGATGGAGCGCCGGGTGGTCGCGCGCATGCAGCACCGGGCTGGTCCCAACCGGGTTGGGCCCTTCGGGCTGCTGCAGTCCCTGGCCGACGGGCTCAAGCTGGCGCTCAAGGAGGACATCACACCCGTCCTGGCCGATCGCTGGGTGTACGTGCTGGCCCCGGTGATCTCCGCGATCACGGCGTTCACCGCGTTCTCGGTGATCCCGCTCGGCGGTGAGGTGTCGATCTTCGGTGAGCCCACCGTGCTGCAGATCACCGACCTGCCCGTCGGGGTGCTCGTGGTGCTGGCCGCCTCCTCGTTGGGCGTCTACGGGATCGTGCTGTCCGGTTGGGCGTCGGGCTCGCCGTATCCCCTGCTGGGCTCGCTTCGCTCGGCCGCCCAGGTGATCTCCTACGAGATCGCGCTGGGGATGTCGATCGTCGCAGTGATCCTGTACGCGGGCTCGCTGTCCACCGCGGACATCGTGGAGGCGCAGTCGCAGCAGTGGTGGTTCGTGTTCCTGCTGTTCCCCAGCTTCGCGGTGTTCGTCGTCGCGATGGTGGGCGAGGTCAACCGTGCGCCCTTCGACCTGCCCGAGGCGGAGTCGGAGCTGGTCGGTGGCTTCCACACCGAGTACTCGTCGCTGAAGTTCGCGCTGTTCTTCCTCGCCGAGTACGTCAACATGGTCACCGTCTCGGCGATGGCGACCACGTTGTTCCTGGGCGGCTGGCACGCCCCCTGGCCGCTGACCGGCGGGCCACTGGACAGCGGCTGGTGGGGCCCGCTGTGGTTCATCGGCAAGACGCTGGCGTTCCTGTTCGTGTTCGTCTGGCTGCGCGGCACCCTGCCCCGGCTGCGCTACGACCAGTTCATGGCGCTGGGCTGGAAGGTGCTGGTGCCAGCCAGCCTGGTCTGGATCGTGGTGGTCTCCAGCATCCGGGCGCTGCGCGGTACCGACGTCACTCCGACCGGGATCCTCGTGATCGGCGGCATCCTGCTGGGCACCCTGGTGCTCGTCGCCTTCCTGCTGCCCGACCGCAGTTCGGCCCAGCCCAGTTCGGTCCAGCTCACGTCAGGTCAGCGCAGCCACGAGGTGCCCACCGCGGGCTCGGACTACCCACTGCCCCCGCTGGACCTGGTGGTGCCGGCACCACCGCACCGGCGCGCTGCGGTGACCACAGGTGCGCCACCGATCACGCAGGAGGACGACCATGGGACTGCTTGATCCGGTCAAGGGGTTCGGGGTTACCTTCTCGACGATGTTCAAGAAGGTCGTGACCGAGGAGTACCCCGAGGTCAAGAAGATCACCGCGCCGCGGTTCCACGGCAAGCACCAGCTCAACCGGCACCCGGACGGGCTGGAGAAATGCGTGGGGTGCGAACTGTGCGCCTGGGCCTGCCCGGCGGACGCGATCTACGTCGAGGGCGGGGACAACACCGAGGAGGCCCGCTACTCGCCCGGGGAGCGCTACGGCGAGATCTACCAGATCAACTACCTGCGCTGCATCGGCTGCGGCCTGTGCATCGAGGCCTGCCCCACCCGCTCGCTGACCATGACCAACGAGTACGAGGTGGCCGACGACAACCGCCAAGACCTCATCTACACCAAGGAGGACCTGCTCGCGCCGCTGCTGCCCGGAATGGAGCAGCCCCCGCACCCGATGCGGCTGGGCGACAGTGAGCAGGACTACTACGTGCAGGGTCCGACCCTGGAGCGACGTTCGGGCGCGGTGGGCGAGGAAGAGCAGTGACCACGCTGGGTCTGCTGCTCGCGGTACCGCTGCCGTCCCCGGTGTCGACCGACACCATCGGCACCGGGGAGACCGTCGCGTTCTGGATTTTGGGTCCGCTGGCGCTGGCCGGCGGGCTGGGGATGGTGTTCGCCCGCAACGCGGTGCATTCGGCGCTGTGGCTGGCGCAGACCATGCTGTGCCTGGGCGCGCTGTACATGGTCCAGCAAGCGCCGTTCCTGGGTTTCGTGCAGATCATCGTCTACACCGGCGCGATCATGATGTTGTTCCTGTTCGTCCTGATGCTGGTGGGCAAGGAAAGCGTCGACTCGGTGGTCGAGGTGCTGCGCGGTCAGCGGGTCGCCGCTGCGCTGGCCGGGATCGGGCTGGCCGTGCTGCTCGTGGGCATGCTGGGCCGGTCGTTCACCGGGGTCACCGCAGCCGGGCTGGTGGGAGTCAACACCACCGGCGGCGGCAACGTCGCCAACCTCGGCCGCATCCTGTACACCGACTACCTGTTCCCCTTCGAGCTCACCTCCGCGCTGCTGATCAGCGCTGCGGTCGGCGCGATGGTGCTGACCTTCACCGAGCGCACCAAGCAGGGCAGGCTGACCCAGCGGGAGCGGGCGGAGGCCCGGATCCGCGGCACCCGTCCCTCCCCGCTGCCCGGTCCCGGCGTCTTCGCCACCATCAACTCGGTGGCCACCCCGGCCCTGCTGCCGGACGGTTCGGTGGCCCCCGAGTCCCTGTCCGAGCTGCTGGAATCCACCAGCCGCGAGCGCGTGGACGACGACGTGCGCAGCGTTGCGGATGCTGGTGCAGACCCTGGTACTCGCGCCTTGCGCGGGCCGGTGCCACCCACCGGATCCGAGGAGGGGGATCGGTGACGCCGACGTACTACCTGCTGCTGTCGGCGCTGCTGTTCACCATCGGCGCGGTCGGCGTGCTGGTGCGCCGTAACGCCGTCGTGGTGTTCATGTGTATCGAGCTGATGCTCAATGCGGTGAACCTGACCCTGATCACTTTCTCCAGGATCAACGGCACCCTGGACGGGCAGATCATGGCGTTCTTCGTGATGGTGGTGGCTGCCGCTGAGGTGGTGGTGGGCCTGGCCATCATTATGGCGATCTTCAAGACGCGCCGCTCGGCCTCGGTCGACGCCGCGAACCTGCTCAAGTACTAAGACGCGTCCCGAGTTCACCGGCTACGAGTAGCTGGAAAGCGAGGCCACCGTTCGTGGGGTGATCCGGGAAGGCGAGCGCATCCCGGCGCCACCGAGGGCGAGATCGTTGAAGTCGTGCTCGACCGGACACCGCTCTACGCCGAGTCCGGTGGGCAGGAGAACGACGTCGGTCTGATCGTCGCCGACGGCCTTGAGCTGGAAGTGAACTTCTCCTGGACCAGTGGCCTGTCTGCCAAGGTTCTCAAGGGCGGTGCTGGCGGTAAGCCCGACATCGCTCAGGACGACGGAACCGATCCGCTGGCGACCATTGATGCGCTGCGCGAGGTCACCCGGGTGATCGAGCAGACCGTCAGTCACTGACCGATTCTGGCCCTGGTCAACGATGCGGCCCTGCGGCCGTCCCGTTGGCACCGGAGCAGACGCGTGCCTAGTCCCGCCGTCGTGCGCTGCCAGCCCGTGACGTGGACCACAGCGATGGGCACACTGTGAATCGGAGTGTTCGGGGCAGGGGTGTTCGGGGCGATGCAACCACGGCTGATTTTCGGTGTATCTGGTGGGCATGAAGGCCGCCATCCTCCATAATGCGTGGATGCGCGCGCCTCGTCGTCGCCGTCCGATGCGGCGGTTGCCTGGTCCGGTCCCGTCGCGGATCGACTTGGAAGACGTCGTTGCACGGGTGACCTACGTCGGCAGTGGCGAGCACAAGATCTCCCCTTCTTTCGCTGGCCCACCCCATCTGCGGGCTGACGCCAGCAAGTGTGACACTAGCCTTGCCGATAAGGA
>DATHTJ010000048.1:0-6832 GCA_035463315.1 Pseudonocardiaceae bacterium | reverse complement strand
AGCGCCCCCGGCAGGACTCGAACCTGCGGCCTAGCGATTAGAAGTCGCTTGCTCTATCCGGCTGAGCTACGGGGGCCGGAGCGCGGGTGAGCGCCCGTGAGCAGGGTAGCGAGGGGCAGCCGCCGGATCGCATTCAGCGGGCTCAGCGGGGTAATGACCTCCCAATAACCCCGTTGAGCCCGCTGAACGGGGTCTTTGCAGCGATTGCCTAGTCTGGCGCGTGTGACCGTCGAGGCATCCCCCCGCCGCGCTGCCGGGACACACGCCCGGCTCGGCGTGCTGGTCACAGTCGGAGTGCTGCTGGCCACGGCTGTGGGCGCGGGGCTGGTCCTCGTCCTGGGTGGTGATGGGCTCACCGGGCTGGGGTTGCCCGATCCTGGGCTGCTCACGCGGGCCGGGCTGCCCGTCGTGCGGGTGCTGGCCGAATGCGCCGCGGTGGTCACGGTCGGGTCGCTGTTGTTGGCCGCGTTCCTGGTGCCGCCGCAAGCCTCCGGTTACCTCGATACCGGCGGCTACGCGGCCGTGCGCACGGCGCGGATCGCCGCCTGCGTCTGGGCACTGACCTCGGCGCTGATGGTTCCGCTGCTGGCCGCGGACGTGCTGGGCCGCCCGGTGACCGACGTGCTGGACCTGCGGCTGCTGGCATCGCTGATGTTCGAGCTGTCCCAACTCGGGGCTTGGGCGCTCACCGCAGGGATGGCCCTGGCGCTGGCCGTATTCTGCTGGGTCGCACTGACCTGGGGCGCGGCGGTGTGGCTGTTCGCGCTGTCCGTCCTCGGGTTGACACCAGTGGCGCTGACCGGGCACTCCTCGGCCGGCGGCGCCCACGACATCGCCACCAGCAGCCTGCTCTATCACCTGGTCGCTGCCGCCTTGTGGGTCGGCGGCCTGATCGCCCTGCTGGCGCACCTGGCCCGCCGGGGCGACCACGCCGGGCTGGCCTGCGCCCGGTTCTCCCGGCTGGCGCTGATCTGCTGGATCGTGATGGCCGCCTCCGGGGTGATCAACGCGCTGATCCGCGTCACCCCCGACCAGTTGCTCACCGCTTACGGGCTGCTGGTGCTGGGCAAGGTGACCGCGCTGCTGGCGCTGGGTGTCTTCGGCTGGCTGCACCGGCGCAGCGCGGTGGCGGCGGTGGCCGATCGCGGCGATCGCGCGGCCATCCTGCGGCTGGGTGGCGTCGAAGTGCTGGTCATGTTCGCGACGATCGGGCTGGCAGCGGCGCTGAGCCAGACTGCACCACCCGGCGGGATCGCCGCGCAGCCCAGCCGGACCGAGGTGCTGTTGGGCTACAACCTGGCCGGCCCGCCGACCGTGGAGCGGCTGCTGCTGGACTGGCGTCTGGATCTGGTGTTCGGGGTCGCCGCGTTGGTTCTCGCCGGCGCCTACCTCGTCGGGGTGCGACGGCTGCGGCTGCGCGGCGACGCCTGGCCAGTGGGCCGCACCGCGGCCTGGCTGAGCGGCTGCGCGACCATCCTGATCGCCACGTCGTCGGGTATCGGCCGGTACTCGATGGCCATGTTCAGCGTGCACATGGGTGTGCACATGCTGCTGTCGATGCTGGCCCCGATCCTGCTCGTGCTCGGCGGACCGGTGACACTGGCGCTGCGGACGCTGTCTCCTGCCGGGGCCGGCAACCCGCCGGGACCGCGCGAGTGGCTGCAGGCGTTCACCCACTCCTGGCTCGTGCGGATGTCCACACACCCGTTGATGGCCTTGGGCATGTACATCGCGTCGTTCTATGTCATGTACTTCACTGGCCTGTACGACGCGGCTGCGCCGTCGCATTGGGCGCATCTGGTGATGAACGCGCATTTCGTGCTGATGGGTTTCGTGTATTACTGGCTCATCGTCGGCATCGACCCGGCCCCCCGCCGGTTGCCCTACCTGGGCAAGCTCGGCCTGCTGCTGGCGGCCATGCCCTTCCACGCGTTCTTCGGGATCTCGCTGATGGGCTCGGCCACGGTGATTGGCGGCGACTTCTACCGGTCATTGGCTCTGCCCTTCGTGCCCGACCTGTTGGCTGACCAGCGCACTGCCGGGGCGATGGCGTGGGCTGCCGGCGAGATCCCGATGGTGGTGGTGCTGGTGGCGCTGCTGGTGCAGTGGGCACGCAGCGACGCTCGTGAGGCCCGCCGGTTCGACCGGAGAGCCGAATCAGACGGCGACGCCGAGCTGGCCGCCTACAACGCGCTGCTTACCCAGCTGTCCGAGCGTCCTCCTGCCCGCGACAACAGGTGAAGCCCCGGTAGGCGCCATTCGGAGCCGAATCGCGGTTCCGGGGGCCTCGTCGATCGTCATTCGGAGCCGAATCGCGGTTCCGGGCGGGTAGTAGATAACGCGCGCCTGCGCAGTTGTGCACATCCAACCCGTTATCCACATGTTGATCATGGTTGGCTACCGGAGCTGCTCCTGGCCGCGCAGCCTGGGGCGGTACCGGCCGAGGGGGTCGGCTCCCCGCCGCAGACGGCAGGGAACGCAGCGCAGGAGGGCATGTGAGATGAGAGAGACACCGGTGACCGTGGTGGGAACGCTGGTTAGTGACATGCGACCGCGACGGGTTGGTCCAGACGGGACGCTCGTGCTCAATTTCCGGATCGCCAGCAACGAGCGTCGGTTCGACAAGACGTCCGAGTCGTGGGTCGACGGGGAGAGCCTCTATCTGTCGGTGAACTGCTGGCGCAGGCTCGCCGAGAACGCCGCATCCCTGGTGAAAGGCGACCCGGTGATCGTCAGCGGGAAGCTGCGCACCCGCGAGTGGACCACTGAGCAGGGCGAGCGTCGATCGGTCGTCGAGCTGGAGGCCAACGCGGTCGGCCCGGACCTGGCTCGCTGTGCGGCCACCGTGCGTAAGCAGCGTCGGGAGCAGCCGCCGAGCACCGGAGACGAGGACACCGAGGCTTCACCGGGGGAGGACCGGACGGATCTGCTGGACAGCGCGGACCCACCGTACGGGGTGAGCCTGTCCGAACTGGCCGAAGCGGCTCGCCCGCTGGTGCCCGTTCCCGCCTGAGCAGCGCGCTGAGGCCGGGCGGCGGTCGGCCGCGCTGCCCGGCCCCGGCGGCCACCTCTACGATCGCGACCGTGGCTGAGTTCATCTACACCATGAAGCAGGTGCGCAAGGCGCACGGCGACAAGGTCATCCTCGACGGCGTCACCCTTGCGTTCTACCCCGGCGCGAAGATCGGCGTGGTCGGACCCAACGGAGCCGGCAAATCCAGCGTACTGAAGATCATGGCCGGGCTCGACCAACCGAACAACGGGGAGGCGTTCCTTGCCCCCGGCGCGACGGTGGGCATCCTGCAGCAAGAACCCACGCTCAACGAGGACGAGTCCGTCCTGGGCAACGTCCAGGAGGGCTTGGGGGACATCAAGGCCAAGCTCGACCGGTTCAACGAGATCGCTGAGCAGATGGCCACCGACTACTCCGATGAGCTGATGGAGGAAATGGGGCGGCTGCAGGAGGATCTCGACCACGCCGATGCGTGGGATCTGGACTCGCAGCTTGAGCAGGCCATGGACGCCCTGCGCTGCCCGCCACCCGACGCGCCGGTGACGCACCTGTCTGGGGGAGAGCGGCGTCGAGTTGCGCTGTGCAGGCTGCTGCTGTCCAAGCCGGACCTGCTGCTGCTCGACGAGCCCACCAACCACCTGGACGCAGAGAGCGTGCTGTGGCTGGAGCAGTTCCTGGCGAGCTATCCGGGTGCGGTGCTGGCTGTCACCCACGACAGGTACTTTCTGGACAACGTCGCTCAGTGGATCCTTGAGCTCGACCGCGGCCGGGCCTACCCCTACGAGGGCAACTACTCCACGTACCTGGAGAAGAAGGCCGACCGGCTGGCCGTGCAGGGCAGGAAGGACCAGAAGCTGCAGAAGCGCCTGCGCGACGAGCTCGCCTGGGTGCGATCGGGAGCAAAAGCCCGGCAAGCCAAATCTCGGGCCCGGCTGCAGCGTTATGAAGAGATGGCAGTCGAAGCCGAGCGCAGCCGCAAGCTGGACTTCGAGGAGATCCAGATCCCGGCGGGGCCGAGGCTGGGCAACGTGGTGGTGGAGGTGTCGCACCTGGACAAGGGCTTCGATGGCCGCCTGCTGATCAAGGACCTGTCCTTCACGCTGCCCCGCAACGGCATCGTGGGGGTGATCGGTCCCAACGGTGTCGGCAAGACCACTCTGTTCAAGACCATTATCGGGCTTGAGAAGCCCGACTCCGGCACGGTCCGGGTAGGCGAGACGGTGAAGCTGTCCTACGTTGACCAGGAGCGTGCGGGGATTGACCCACACAAGACGGTCTTCGAGGTGATCTCCGACGGTCTTGACTACATCCAGGTCGGCAACACCGAGATGCCGTCCAGGGCATACGTCAGCGCCTTCGGATTCAAGGGCCCCGACCAGCAGAAACCGGCAGGCGTGCTCTCTGGCGGCGAACGCAACCGGCTCAACCTGGCGCTGACCCTCAAACAGGGCGGCAACCTGATCCTGCTCGATGAGCCCACCAACGACCTCGACGTCGAGACGTTGAGCTCCCTGGAGAACGCGTTGGAGCAGTTTCCCGGCTGCGCGGTGGTGATCTCCCACGACCGATGGTTTCTGGACCGGGTGGTGACCCACATTCTCAGCTGGGAGGGCACGGAGGAGAATTCCGCCTCCTGGTTCTGGTTCGAGGGCAACTTCGAGGCATACGAGCAGCACAAGGTCGAACGGCTCGGAGCGGAGGCGGCGCGACCACACCGCGTGACCTACCGCAGACTGACCCGGGACTGACCGGGTATGGGGCGGCCGATGATCGGGACGGCGATGGGGGTGGGGAGGTGAGCAGCACGGCGCGCGACGGGGTCCGCACCGGCATGCCGGCCAGCGGCGGCGAGGCCGCATCGCTGGTTGAGTCGGCAATGCTCTTGCGCTGGCGAGCGCCCGAGCTGGCGCTGCTGTTGGCCGACCGGGCAGTGACCGCCGCACAGGATGACCAGATGGCCGTCCTGCGGGCAGACCACCTTGCGGTTTTTGCGCTCAACCGCCTCGGCCGGCACGGGGAAGCGGCTCACCGACTGTTCCCGGCGATCCGGGACGCTCACACACCTGCTGGACTGCGGCACGAGCTGCACGTGGAGTTGGCGCACTGCGCGGCCGCGCTCGGTGAGCCCGCCACCGCCCTCGGGGCGGTGCGCGCGGTGCTGGCCGCAGGCGACGACGTTGCCCCGGTGCTGAGGGGCACCGCGCTCATCGCCGCAGCCAAGGCGTCGTGCGCCCTCGGCCGGGGAGATCTCTTCACACCCGCGCTTGATGAGGCCGACGAGCTCTATCGGGAGGACCCAACCCTCGATCGCGATACTGCGCTGCTGTTGCGAGCCACCGCGCGCGCTGCCGACGCGACGCGCCATCGTCGATGCGGCGTGGCTGCGGAGGCTGAGGCGCAGGCTAGGGCAGGCCGCGAACTGCTGGCCGGTCTGGCCGATCCCGAGCACGACAGCGGCGAGGTCAGCGCGCGGCTGATGCTGGAGATTGTGCTGGCCCTGCTCGACCGCAATGAGGGCGACGCTGCGATGCAGGAGGTGCGGCCGCTGCTGCGCCGTCCGGTACGGGCTGCGGCGGCCGGTGCGGTCGGCAGGCTTCGGTTGGCGCTGGCCACCCGGGTGCACCTCGCCGAAGGCCGTCACGAGCCGGCGCTGACCCTGCTCGCCGACGCGGTCGAAGGGGCCCAGCGCCATGGGGTGGACGCAGTCCTCGCCGAATGCCTCGAGGGTCTGTCTCACGTGCACGAGGCGCGAGGCGAGTTCGCCGACGCCTTGCACTGCGTGCGTGCCGCCCATGCAGCTGAGGGCCGCCACCGCCGCACCGTGGAAACCGCGCGGTCCGCGCTGCTTGAGCACTGCGGGTCTGCGCGCCGCGAGGTAGCAAGTCTGGTCGACCAGGTCGCCGCCCTGATCGGCAACACCGGGACGGGGTGCGCGGGGTGCGCCGGACTTGACCCGGACGCCGGTTTGCTGAATGACGCCGGTTTGCTGAATGTGGAGACCACCGCTGGGGGAGTGCCGCGCCGGGCCTTTGAGGCGGAGACACCGCCGGTGGAAAACCTGGAGGTCGACTCCCCGGAGGCGGAAACCCCCGAACCGTCCGCTCCAGCGTCGGTGCAGCCCGTGCCAGGCATCTCCCGAGCCAAGGCCCCCGCGCGCTTGCGAGAACCGGCCACTCCGGCTGCAGTGGAACCGGTCGTCAAGGACCGTGAACTCGCGTCTCAGGAACTCACCGACCTGCTGCCCGACGAGTCGCCGACCGGCCGCACCCCCTGGCACTCCGGGGCACGGCACCGCCTCGGTGCTGGCACGCTTGTGTGTGTGAGTGACCTGCTGCCCGCGTCGGCGTTGTCGGCAGGCCGCTCTGGCCGGCGTCGCGCCGAGGAACCTGCCGAGAAGTGTTCTGAAGAAGCATCCGCTGCCGAGATGCGCCGGATCGGGGACGGTGGACCTCCGGAGGCCCCTGAAGAGTCCACGTCGGCGCGGCGAGAGTTCCCGGCTTCCGGACCGCCGCCGGCCCCGACACCCCGGACCATGGAATGGGAACCTGGGAGTGCTGGCTCAGCGGGGGAAGGAGAGTTCCGGCAGATGGGTCTCGGCGATCTGCTCGCCGAGGCGCTCGCCGCATACCGGGAAAGCCGTGACGTCCGCGTTGCCGACGCTGGTCACAGTGGACCGCGCGGTGACGATGGTTACCCCGCCACCGATGCCGGGAACAGCCGCGACGCGCCTCCTTACGGTCCTCCAGGCACGCGCTGGACGTCCGGTCTCCAACTCGCTCCGCCGATCGACCGGCGCGAAGACGATCCCTCCGAGGCACT
>DATHTJ010000047.1:0-33107 GCA_035463315.1 Pseudonocardiaceae bacterium | reverse complement strand
GTCCCAGCCTTCCGGTGGCGGGCCGGAACGCCGCCCGATCACCAGCCAGCTGATCCCGGCGGTCAGGGCGAGCAGGCCCAGTGGTGTTGCCACGCCCTCGCCCAGGCCCAGCAGGTCGGGCCCTACCAGCAGCAGCACCCCGACGGCGAGCAGTGCCACGCCGGCCATCGTCCGCGGGCGGGGCACCGGCAGCGGGGGTGGTTCTGGCGGCTCGAAATGATCACCCTCGGCGGGCTGGCGGGGTGAGTCAGGCTCGGGATCGGGAAAGGTCAACTCCGACACCACTCTCGGGCTCGGCCGGGATCGTTGCAGGGGTGACGGTACCGGGCCGGCGCGGAGGGCGCGCGAGTGCTTACAGGTTCGAACCGCATCTGCCGGACCTGCGTACCAAGGGTAGGCGCGGGGCCGTTGTGCCCCCGATACCGTGCTCCGTAGGCTGGCTGGTGCTGCGGCCCGCGAGGGCGAGGGAAGGATCGGTAGGCGGTGTTCTACTGGCTGCTCAAACACCTGCTACTCGGCCCCTTGATGCGCCTGGCGTGCCATCCGCAGGTCTATGGCGCCGAGCACCTCCCACAGCGCGGCGGCGCCATTCTGGCCAGCAACCACCTTGCGGTGGCCGACTCTTTCTTCCTACCCTTGGTAATCCGCCGCCGGGTGACGTTCCTGGCCAAGCGGGAGTATTTCACCACGCCGGGACTGCGGGGGTGGTTCAAGCGGCGGTTCTTCAGCGCGACCGGCCAAGTCCCGATCGACCGGTCCAGCGGCTCTGCCGCGCAGGCTGCCCTGGACACCGGAGTGCGGTTGCTGGCTGCGGGCAACCTGCTCGGCATCTACCCGGAAGGCACCCGGTCCCCAGACGGCCGGTTGTACAAGGGCAAGACCGGCGTCGCCCGGATGGCGCTGCGGGCCGGTGTCCCGGTGATCCCGGTCGTGATGGTGGGCACCGACAAGGTCAGCCCCATGGGCACCAAGATGTGGCGGCCGCATCCGGTTGAGGTGCGCTTTGGCGCGCCGCTGGACTTCTCCCGCTACGCGGGTCTGGCCGGTGACCGCTTCGTCGAACGATCGATGGTTGATGAGATCATGTATTCCTTGATGGACCTCTCCGGCCAGGAGTATGTCGACATGTACGCGTCGTCGGTCAAAGAGCGCGAGGCTCCGCCGCCGCGGCTGACCCTCAAGGCGTCCTGATCGGCCAGTGTCGGGTACTGCGTAGGCTGGCTGGTCGTGCGGTTCTTCTACGACTGCGAGTTCATTGAGGACGGCGTCACCATCGAGCTGATCTCCATCGGAGTGGTGGACGAGCAGGGTCGGGAGTACTACGCGGTATCCACCGAGTTCGATCCCGAGCGGGCCGGCGCCTGGGTGCGATCGCATGTGTTGCCCAAGCTGCCGCCGCCGTCCGACCGGGCATGGCGCAGCCGGGCGGCAATCCGCGACACACTGCTGGAGTTTCTCACCGCGCCCGGCGAGCGAGTGGAGCTGTGGGCCTGGCTCGCCGCTTACGATCACGTCGCGCTCGCCCAGTTGTGGGGACCGATGCCAGCGCTGCCCCGGGCATTACCCCGGTTCACCCGGGACCTGAGGCAGCGCTGGGAGGACGCCGGCAAGCCGGCATTGCCCCCGCCGCCCAGCGACGTGCACGACGCAGTGGCCGACGCCCGGTACAACCTCACCAAGTGGCGGGTGATCGAGCAGCACCGCTCGGTGCGGCCAAGTCACCCCCGATGACCTGCCATGTTGCTGCACTGATCTGGTCGTGCCACTCTCACGCCAGTCCATCGGGTTATGAAGCGGAAAGGCGAAACAGATATGCGTATCGGCGTGCTCACGGGGGGTGGTGACTGCCCGGGGCTCAATGCGGTGATCCGGGCGGTGGTCCGCAAGGGCATCGAGGTCTACGGGCACGAGATCATCGGATTCCGGGACGGCTGGCGGGGTCCGATGGAGGGGCTGATCCAGCCGCTCGGCCTGGCTGACGTGGAGGACATCCTTCCGCTCGGGGGGACCATTCTGCGCACCTCGCGCACCAACCCGTACCGCAACGGTGGCGCGGAGCAGGTCAAGCGAACCTTGGCCGAGCATGGCGTGGACGCCTTGATCGCGATCGGCGGTGAGGACACCCTCGGGGTGGCACGCCGGCTGGGTGAGGACGGGGTTTTTGTGGTGGGGGTGCCGAAGACCATCGACAACGACCTGGGTGCTACCGACTACACGTTTGGGTTCGACACCGCGGTGCACATCGCGACCGAGGCGATCGATCGGTTGCGGACCACCGCGGAGTCGCACCACCGGGTGGCGGTGGTGGAGGTGATGGGTCGCAACGCGGGCTGGATCGCGCTGCACTCCGGGATGGCTGGTGGGGCGAACGTCATCCTCGTGCCGGAATGGCCGTTTTCCGTGGGCCGGGTGTGCAAGTGGGTGCTCCGGTGCCTCGATCGGGAATCCGCCGCGATCGTCGTGGTCGCCGAGGGTGCGGTGCCGGAGGGCGGCGCGGAGCTGCTTGCCAATACGGAGGTCGACGCCTTTGGTCACAAGCGCTTGGGCGGTGTCGGGATCTGGTTGGCTGACGAGATTGCTCGGAGTACCGGTGCGGAGTCCCGTGCTGTGGTGCTGGGGCACATCCAGCGCGGGGGCACGCCCACGGCCTACGACCGGGTGCTGGCCACCCGGTTCGGCGTGCATGCGGTCGACGCGGTGCATGAGGGCGATCGTGGCGTGATGGTCGCGCTGCGCGGCACGGACATCGTCCGGGTGAAGCTGGCTGAGGCCACCGCGTCGATCAAGACGGTGCCGCAGGAGCGCTATGCGGAGGCCGAGGTCTTCTTTGGTTGATGGTCCCGCTGGGTGGGTCCGGGGAATCACCCCATACGCTCAAGCACCGTGAACTGGACTGTGGATGTTCCGATCGACACGCTGCCGGAGCTACCACCGCTACCCGCTGATCTCCGTACCAGGCTTGATGCTGCGCTGGCCCGGCCTGCCACGCAGCAACCGAGCTGGTCTGATCCGGAAGCGGTGCGCAGCATCCGTACCGTGCTGGAAAGCGTCCCGCCGATCACCGTGCCACCTGAGGTGGACCGGCTGCGGGATCAGCTCGGGGCGGTTGCCCGAGGAGAGGCTTTCTTGCTGCAGGGTGGGGACTGCGCTGAGACCTTCGCCAACAACACCGAGCCGCACCTGCGGGCCAACATCCGCACGTTGTTGCAGATGGCAGTGGTGCTCACCTACGGATCGAGCATGCCAGTGGTGAAGGTGGGGCGGGTGGCGGGGCAGTACGCCAAGCCGAGGTCCGCGGCGACCGACGCGTTCGGCTTGGCGTCCTACCGTGGCGATATGATCAACTCGTTGGTTGCCGCCCCCGAGGCGCGGCTGCATGATCCGTCGCGGTTGATCCGGGCCTACGCCAACGCTGCGGCCGCGATGAACCTGGTGCGGGCGCTGACCTCGGCCGGCATGGCGGACCTGCACAAGGTGCACGACTGGAACAAGGATTTTGTCCTGCGATCCCCAGCCGGGGCGCGATATGAGGCGCTGGCCGGCGAGATCGACCGGGGCTTGCGATTCATGTCGGCGTGCGGCGTGAACGACTCATCGCTGCACGCCACCGAGATCTACGCCAGCCACGAGGCGTTGGTGCTCGACTACGAGCGGGCCATGCTCCGCTTGGACAACACCGCGCCGAAGCCCAAGCTCTACGACCTGTCGGCGCATTTCCTCTGGGTGGGGGAGCGGACTCGGGCGCTGGATGGGGCGCATATTGCGTTCGCCGAGCTGATAGCCAACCCCATCGGACTCAAGCTGGGTCCGAGCACCACACCGGACCAGGCTGTGGAATATGTCGAGCGGCTTGATCCGCACGGCGACCCGGGCCGGCTCACCCTGATCTCCCGGATGGGGGCGCAGCGGGTCCGCGATGTGTTGCCGGGGATTGTGCAGAAGGTCACCGCCGCCGGGCACCAGGTGATCTGGCAGTGCGACCCGATGCATGGCAACACCATTGAGTCCTCCACCGGGTACAAGACCAGGCACTTCGACTGGGTGGTCGATGAGGTGCAGGGCTTCTTCGAAGTGCACCACGCGCTGGGCACCTATCCCGGTGGAATCCACGTGGAACTCACCGGGGAGGACGTCACCGAGTGCCTCGGCGGCGCGCAGGACATCTCCGACGCTGACCTGTCCGGTCGCTACGAAACCGCGTGCGATCCGCGGCTGAACACCCAACAGGCGCTAGAACTGGCATTCCTGGTTGCCGAGATGCTTCGCTCTTGAGTGGTCCCAGTCTCTTGAGTGGTCCCAGTCTCTTCGGTGTCACAGTGTCGTGAGCTCGATGGTGGTGCCGGGGCGGACGGGCTGGCCTGCCCCGGGCGATTGCGAGACCACCCGATCCGGCAGGCCCCCGAACAGGGGGAATCCGCCGAGAGAGCCGAGTGAGCCGAGAGACTGGCGGCGGACCGTGCTGTTCAGCCCAGCGTTGGCGAGCACTTGTTGGGCTTGTGCCACGGGCAACCCGACCACCTCGGGCACTACCGACGCGGTGCTCACCAGCAGGATGACGCTGGTGCCGCGGGTAGCGCCGGTACCAGCCTTCGGATCGGTGCCGATCGCGCGTCCCCCGGGTACCTGGCCGTCGAACTGGCGACGCACCTGCGCGGTCAGACCGGCACGGGCCAGCGTCGAGACCGCGTCAGCCTGACGCATCCCCCGCACGTCCGGCACGGTGGTCGGGGCCACCCCCTTGCTGATCACCAGAGTCACCGGTGCGCCAACGGTGAGCACGGTGCCGGCTGCCGGGCGCAGTCCGATCACGGCGCCCCTCGGGACGGTGTCGTGAAACTCCTCGGCGGCCGGGTCGCGCCGCGGGCTCAGGTCCGCCTCGCGGAGCGCCTCCTCGGCATCTTCCGCCGCGATGCCTACCGCCAGCTCGGGCACCACCGGGTGGCCCAGCGAGATCACCACGGTGACGTCCGAGCCGCGCACCGCGCGGTGGCCCGGCCCGGGATCGCTGCTGACCACTGCACCGCCGGGGACGGCGTCGTGGTGATCCTCGGTAAGGTTGGACTTGAGGTCGGCAGCAGCCAGGGTGGCCTCCACGGCGCTGCGCTGCAGACCCGTGAGGTCTGGCACCACGGTCCACCGTCCGCTACCTAGCCACCACGCGCCCACCCCGATCGCGCTCGCGAGCATCAGCACGATCACCATCCAGACGATGAAGGCGCGCCGGTTGCGAGCACGCTCGCGCAGGTAGGGATCGTCGTGGGGAAGGTTCTTCCAGGGCGAGGAGCTGGATGGCGGTTCTGATGAGAATCATGTTGGTCCGCCTCTCCGCATGCTGGGTTCATCGATCACTCCATCCCTGGTCAGGGCCCGGGTTGCCCGCGGTTCATGATCGGTGAGTGGAGCGGCCACCGCGGTGGGTGCGCCCGCCGCGGCCATTGACCACGCGGCCGTGGGCACGGGTACCGGAACTCGATCGATCCCCAGGTTGAGGCGCACCGCTTGCAGTTCGCGGAGGAACGCCGACGCGTCCGGCGGGCGGGCCGCCGGGTCCCGACGGGTGGCCCGCACGATCAGGTCGTCCAGCGGTGCGGGCACTTCAGCACCTGCCGTACTAGGTGCCGGTATGTCGTCGTTGACGTGGCGATATGCCACCGACAGCGCGGTTTCCCCGGTGTATGGCGGTGCTCCGGTGAGCATCTCGAACAGCACCACTCCGGCGGCGTAGACGTCGCTTCGGGCGTCGGCCGTCCCGGTCGCGACCTGCTCTGGCGAGAGGTAGGCCACCGTGCCGAGGATGACTTCGCCGGTGCTGCTGACCTCGGCTGCCGCCCGAACCAGCCCGAAGTCGGCCACCTTCACCACGCCGCCGGGCCCGATCAGGACGTTCTCCGGCTTGATGTCGCGATGAACCAGTCCCTCCCGGTGCGCCGCGGCCAACGCCGAGAGCACCATGTCGGCCACCGCGATTGCCAGCGGCACCGGCAGCCTGCCGTGTTGGCGCAGCAAGTCCCGTAGCGTTGCGCCGTCCACCAGTTCCATCACCAGAAACACGTGGTCCCCAGCGGGGGAGGAGTCGACGCCTTGGTCATGAACCGCGACCACCCCAGGATGGTGCAGTCGCGCAGCGGCGCGGGCCTCCCGTTCGAAGCGTTGCAGGAAGATCGGGTCAGCGGCGAATCGGGAGGCCATCACCTTGATCGCAACCGGACGATCCAGCCGGGTGTCCGTGCCCCGGTAGACGGTGGACATGCCGCCACGGGCCAGCACGGGACCGACCCGGTAGCGCCCCTCCAGCAGGGTGCCGACCAGGTTCCCGTCGTGCTCGGGACCCTGTCGTTCCACAGTCTGAGGATCGTAGGGGCTGGGCCCAGATCGTATGGACCCGGCGTTGCCCGAACGGCGGAAGGGCGGCTGCTGGCGGGTATGGCAGGGTGACCACTGTGAGCGACATCCCTATCGCCCCGGACGTGCTCGATCCCGAGGTGGTGGTGCTGCCGCTACCCGACGTGGCGCAACGGCTCGGACTGCCGGTAACCCGGGTGCACCAGATGCTGCGCGACGGGCAACTGCTGGGGGTGCGCCGCCACGGCGTGGCGGTGGTACCAGCGGAGTTCCTGAGCGATGATGCGGTCGTCAAGGGTTTGCCCGGCACGATCACCCTGCTGCGCGACGCCGGCTACTCCACCGAGGAGATCCTTCGCTGGCTGTTCACCGCGGAGGACTCGCTGCCCGGCACCCCCATCGGCGCACTGCGAACCGACCGGGGACGCGAGGTGAAGCGCCGTGCCCAGGCAATGGGGTTCTGATTGGAGCGTTCTGATTTGGGATTCTGACGCTGGCCGTCAAGCCTTGACCGGGCGCGGTATCCTCGCGAGCAATTTCTCAGCGATCTAGCTGGGGATTGTGTGCTGGGTCAGGCAAAGGGAGGGCACTGATGCTCAGGAAGCTCGGAAAGCTTGTGGCTCTTGCGGGGATCGCCCAGGTCGTGTTCCGGTATGCCAAGAACAACCCCGACAAGGTCAACAAGGTCGCTGACCAGGCCGGTCGTTTCGTCGACGAGCGCACCAAGGGCAAGTACCACAGCCAGATCGACGGCGCGGTGCGCAAGGTCCAGGACGCCACCAACCGGCGTCCGCACTAGCCAGGCTCGAAACCAGCAGAGCCGAAGCTGGCCCCGTCGAACCGGTCCACGGTGGTGAACTGTTCGACGGGGCGGCGGCGGAGCCTGCGGATCGCCCGCACCGGGTGTCCCAGTGCGATCAGACCGGCGACCGCGTGGCCGTCAGGAATTCCGATCAGCTCCCGCACAGCTGGCTCCTGCCTGGCCAGTACCGAGGTCAGCACGCCGCCCAGGCCCTCGTTGCGGGCGGCCAGCAGGATGTTGTGCCCGAACGGGTAGATCGACCCGCCGCCCACGATGCTCTGCCGGTCCAGCCCATTGTCCACACAGGCCAACGCACCGAGATCGGCGATCAGCAGCAGGAGCACCGGGACGGTGTCCAGAGTGTCGGCGAAGGCGTGGGGTCTGGGCACCTCACGGGCTGTCTCGAGATCAACCGCCGGGCCGGTCCAGCGGCCGTGCTCGCCGGGCGCGAACGGCACCAGGCCGGCGTCGACATGCGCCATGTACTCGCGCCAACCGAGGTCGTAGAGTTCCCGGATCCGGCGCCGAATATCTGGATTGCGCAGCACGACGACGTGCCATCCCTGCCGGTTGCCCCCGCTGGGCGCGAACCGGGCATGGTCGAGGATCCGGTGCAGCACCGCATCCGGCACGGCCTCGCCGGTGAACTCCCGGGTTGCCGGTGTCGTTCGCATGACCTCGTAGAGCTCCACGGGTGGTCAACCCTACCGGCAAGGTCCCGGTGTTCCCGCTGAGCAGCGATGAGAGACTTGCGACTATGGCAGTGAACTCGTTCATGGTCCCGCTCGGCACGCCGGCTCCGCCGTTCGCCCTGCCGTCCCTCGACGGTCAGACCGTGGCATCTGATGACCTCGCGCCTGGTCAGCCACTGCTGGTGATGTTCCTGTCCAATCACTGCCCCTATGTCCGGCACATCGAGCGAGAACTCGGCTCGCTGCTCGCCGAGTATGCACGGGACGTGGCCGCGGTGGCGATCTGCAGCAACGACACCGAGGCCTACCCCGCAGACGGCCTGAGCGGGCTGACCGAGCAGGTCCACCGTGCCGGGTTCACGTTCCCCTACCTGCTCGATGACACCCAGGAGGTCGCGCTGGCCTACCGGGGCGCGTGCACCCCGGACTTCTTCCTCTATAACGCCGGGCGCAAGCTCGTCTACCGGGGCGAGTTCGACGAGTCCCGCCCGCACAACGACGCCCCAGTGACCGGCAAGTCCTTGCGCGCGGCGCTGGACCTGGTCCTGGCCGGGCAGCCGGTACCCGAACCACAGCTGCCCAGCCTGGGATGCGGCATCAAGTGGAAGCCGGGCCACGAGCCGCGCTGACCGCCCCGTGCTGATCACAGCGCATCCTCGGGGTGTCCCCGTAGCTATGTTCCCGTACCACCGTCCGGAAGTAGCTATGGCGATACCCCCGTTACGGGGTCTCGGCAAGGGTCGCCTAATCTGCGTGCCCGTGGAAACGGATCACAACTCGCGGGGTCGTCGGCACGTCGACGGCCCCGTGGTCGGCCTGACCGGTGCCCGATTCGGCGGCGCGGCGGGACGTCGTAGCCGGGCGGCGGTCGAGCCGCCAGAGGAGGACGATGCCGTTGCGCCCGGCACCCGGGTCTCTTCTGTCGTGAGCCGTGGGCGGCACAAGCAACCGGAGCAACCCCCCGAGCAGCAGGCCGTCCCGCAGCCGGAGATCGCACCGCCGGTGCCCCCGCCTGCCTGGGCCGACGGGACTGGCTGTGTCGATGGGACTAGTGGTGACACGTTCAAGGAGACCTCCGTTCTGGTGCGGCCTTACTCCTGGACCGGGGGACGGACCGCGCCGCGCGTCGCGCTGCCAGTCGAGACCCTGGTCTCGGCAACCGGTCGCCCGCCTGATCCGGTGGCCCGTCCGGAGCACCGCACGATCCTCGGGCTCTGCACCACTCCCCGCTCGGTCGCCGAGCTCGCCGCCCTGCTGAAGATGCCTCTCGGAGTGGCCCGAGTCCTGTTGGGAGACCTCGCTGCGGCGGGTAGCGTCGTGGTACACCGCACGGCGGGCTCTGCTGACGCCGCACCAGACGTCGCCCTGATGCAGCGGGTGCTTACCGGTCTGCGACGCCTGTAGAGCCGGGTCAGAGCTGGCCGACCGCGTTCACCCGCAGGACCGCCGTCCCGGCCTCGTCGGAGGCAGTTAGGTCGACCTCGGCGCTGATCCCCCAGTCGTGGTGTCCGGCCGGGTCGTCCAGAATCTGCCGCACGACCCACTGGCCGGGCTGGCGGTCGATGATTAGCAGGTGCGGGCCACGGGCGTCTGCCCCGGTGCCGATCTCGTCATGGTCCTCGAAGTACGGTTCCATGGCCTGTCGCCAGGATTCCGCATCCCATCCGGCGTCCGAGTCCAGCTCCCCGAGTTCGTCCCAGTGCCGGCGGGCGGCGAGTTCCACCCGGCGGAACAGTGCGTTGCGGACCAGCACCCGGAAGGCCCGCGCGTTAGCCGTCACCGGCGGTGGGCGCCGATCCACCAGCGCCGGTGCCGCATCCTGCGCCTCCTCGGGGTTGCGCAGCCGTTCCCACTCGTCCAACAGGCTGGAGTCGACTTGGCGGACCAGCTCTCCGAGCCACGCCTCGAGGTCCCGCAGCCCGTCGGTCTTGGCGTCCTCGGGCACCGTGCGGCGCAGCGCCTGGTAGGCATCGGCGAGGTAGCGCAGCACCAGCCCCTCCGAGCGGGCCAGGCCGTAGAACCCGACGTACTCGGTGAACGTCATGGCTCGCTCGGCCAGGTCGCGGGCCACCGACTTGGGAGACAGCTGGTGGTCGGCCACCCACGGGTGGCCACGCCGGTAGGTGTCCAGTGCGGCGTGCAGCAACTCGGCCAGCGGCATCGGATAGGTGACGTCCTCCAGCAGCTGCATCCGCTCCTCGTACTCGATTCCCTCGGCCTTCATCGCCGCCACGGCCTCGCCTTTGGCCTTCGACAGTTGTGCGCCCAGTATCTGGCGCGGATCGTCCAACGTGGCCTCGAGCACCGACAGCACGTCCAGCGGGTAGTCCGGTGAGTCCTGGTCGAGTAGTTCGATCGCGGCCAGTGCGAACGGGGACAGCGCCTGGTTGAGGGCGAAATCGAGCTGGAGGTCACCGGTGAGCCGCACGGTGCGGCCGTGGTCATCCGGGACGGCCAGCCGCTCGATGACGCCGGCGGCCAGCAACGCGCGGTAGATCGCGATGGCCTGGCGGATATGTCGACGCTGCGCGGGGCGATCCTCGTGGTTGTCGGTGAGCAGGTGGCGCATGGCCGCGAACGCGTCACCGGGCCGGCCGGCGACGTTGAGCAGCATCGCGTGGCTCACCGCAAAGCTGGATGTCAGCGGTTCCGGTTCGGCGGCGACCAGCCGCTCGAAGGTGCGCTCACTCCAGGACACCGATCCCTCGGGGGGTTTCTTGCGTACCACCCTGCGAAGCTTGCGGGGGTCGTCTCCCGCCTTGGCGAGAGCCTTGGCGTTCTCCACCACGTACTCGGGGGCCTGCACGACGACATCGCCCGCCGTGTCATAGCCGGCCCGCCCGGCCCGGCCGGCAATCTGGTGGAACTCCCGGGCGGTGAGGTGGCGGGTGCGGGTCCCGTCGTACTTACCCAGCGCCGTGAGCAGCACGGTGCGGATTGGCACGTTGATCCCCACACCGAGTGTGTCGGTGCCGCAAATGATCTTCAGCAGGCCGGCCTGGGCCAGCCGTTCAACGAGCCGGCGGTACCGGGGCAGCATTCCGGCGTGATGCACCCCGATCCCGTGCCGGACCAGCCGGGACAGCGTCCGCCCGAAACCGGCGGTGAACCGGAACCCGCCGATCAGCTCGGCGATCGCGTCCTTCTCGGCGCGGCTGCAGACGTTGATGCTGGTCAGTGCTTGCGCCCGCTCGGCGGCGGAGGCTTGGGTGAAGTGCACCACGTAGACCGGCGCCGCCTTGGTGGCCAGCAGCTCTTCCAGCGTCTCGTGCAGTGGGGTCGTCACGTACCGGAAATGCAGCGGAACCGGTCGCTGCGCGGAGCGCACCACCGCGGTGGGGCGACCGGTGCGCCGGGTCAAGTCCTGCTCGAAGCGGGTGACGTCACCCAACGTCGCGGACATCAGCAGGAACTGGGCCTGCGCCAGCTCGAGCAGCGGCACCTGCCAGGCCCAGCCGCGGTCCGGGTCGGCGTAGAAGTGGAACTCGTCCATCACCACCAGGCCGACGTCAGTGGCCGGCCCACTGCGCAGCGCCATGTTGGCCAGCACCTCGGCGGTGCAGCAGATGATCGGTGCCCCGGCGTTGACACTGGAGTCACCGGTCAGCATCCCGACCTGGTCGGCGCCGAAGACGTCGCACAGCACAAAGAACTTCTCCGACACCAGTGCCTTGATCGGTGCGGTGTAGACGCTTCGCCTGCCCTGCGCCAGCGCGACCGCGTGCGCGCCAGTCGCGACTAGGCTCTTACCGGATCCAGTCGGAGTGGCCAGGATCACGTTCGAGCCTGAGACGATCTCGATCAGTGCGTCTTCCTGGGCGGGGTACAGGGTCAAGCCCTGGCCCGAAACCCACGTCACAAAGGTGTCGAGAAGCTCGTCGGGCCCGGAACCGCCGGGCAGCGCCTCGGTGAGCGTCATGTTGACCACGATCGTGCCCGCGGCCCCCCGCGCGCGGCAAGGCGGGGGCCAACCTGGACCAGCCGGCGACTGCCGGGACCCGGAGCCGGCGCGGTAACCTTGGGTCCCGGTCGGGGTCAGTGCAGACGGGCCAGTGCAGACGGGTCCAGGACAGACGGGGAGCACCACTCATCGACAAGGGTCAACTGATCGCCGGGCATTACCGGGTGCTCGACCGGATCGGCAGCGGCGGCATGGGCGTCGTCTGGCAGGCCATGGACGAGCGGCTGCAGCGGCTGGTTGCGGTGAAGCAGCTGCTGTTGCAGCCGGACCTGAGCCCCAGGGCAACCGACGAAGCCCGGCGCCGGGCACTGCGTGAGGCGCGCATCGCGGCGCGACTGCAGCACCCGAACGCCATTGTCGTCTACGACGTGGCCGAGCATGACGGCGAGCCCTGCCTGGTGATGGAGTACCTGCCCGCACGCAGCCTTGCTGCGGTGCTGGACGAGCGGTACCGCCTACCGGTGACCGAGGTCGCCTCGATCGGCAGCCAGGTCGCCTCGGCGCTGGCCGCCGCACATGCCGCGCAGATCGTGCACCGGGACGTCAAGCCCGGGAACATCCTGATCGCCGACGGGGGAACCGCGAAGATCACCGACTTCGGTGTCTCCCGGGCCGCAGGGGATGTCACGGTCACCCAAACCGGAATGATGGCCGGCACCCCCGCCTACCTTGCCCCGGAGGTGGCTCGCGGGCAGGTTCCGACCCCAGCGTCGGACGTCTTCTCGCTCGGCGCCACGCTCTACGCTGCGGTGGAGGGGCGGGCTCCCTTCGGCGACAGTGACAACCCACTCGCGCTGCTGCACGCAGTGGCCGCCGGCGAGGTGCCGCCACCGCTGCACGCAGGTCCGCTGTTCGCGGTGCTGATGAGCCTGCTGGCCAAGGACCCGGCAACGCGTCCCGACATGCATCGGGCCAGTGTGGAGCTAGCCGCGGCGATCAGCACCGGGCCGGTGCGCAGGTCAGCCGCCGCCGTGCCACCGCCGACCCGGGTGGCCGGACCCACCCCATCGCCGACCGTGCCGTCCCGTCCGCTGCCGGTCTTCTCGCCAGCGGTTGAGTCTCCACCTACGGTGTCCCGACCGGCTGGCAGCGTCCAGCCGCCGGCGGGTGGGGGCACAGCGGAGCCCAGCCTCAGCCGGGCAGGCCTGCTTGTCGGGGCCATCCTCGTGGTCCTCGCGTTGGCCGGCATCGGGACGCTGATGACGGGGGGCTCATCCGGGCAACAGGGCACGCCACCCCCTGCCGGGCAGGCCGCCACCTCGGCGCCGCCGATGGGTCCACCCGTGGTCATACCCGTGCCACCACAGGTGCAGCCGGTGGACCATTCCCAGGGCTCGATTGCCTGGCGTGACGCTGGGCAGCTGGTGATCGACTACTACAACGGCCTGGACAACCCTTCGACGGCCTGGCAGCTGCTGTCCCCCACCGCGAGGGCGGCTTTCGGCAGTGAGCCGAACTTCCGGTCGCATTGGAGCCAGTACTCCGCAGTCAGTGCTCGCAACGCATTCGGGGTCACTGACAATCCGGACGGCTCGGTGAACGTGCCCGTCGATGTCAGCTACGACACTGGCGGCGGCGCTGAGGCCACAAAGCAGGTTGTGAAGCGGGAGCTACGGGTGATTCAACTGGACGGCCGCCTGCTTATCGACTCGGACCCACGGTGATCACGGGACTGCGCCGGGTCGCCGGCAGACATAGGTCATCGCCGGCGGCAGGTGCCGCCACATGGTGCGGGTGGGCAGCACCTCGCCGAACGTCCGCTCCAGCAGGCGGCGAAATCGACGGGCCGCGGGAGTCCAGTAGCCCAGGCTGTATGCGGCGGCGGTGAACACCCCGTCGGTCTGCAGCGCAGCCGCGAAGGTAGTCAGGAACTCGCGCTGCTGCTGCGAGCCGAACAGCGTCCACGGCAGCACTGAGATGATCACGTCGGCGCGGTCCACGCCGTGTGCGGCGAGGATGGCCGGGAGCGTGGCGGCATCCGCGGTGACTACCCGCACACCGAGTTCGCGCGACCGCAACCGCTCGGCGAGCTTGGGGTCCTTCTCGATCGCGATCACCACCGCGTCCTGATCAGCCTGCGCGGCGATTGCCCCGGTCACCGCCCCGGCACCGGCACCGAGTTCCACCACGACCGCGGGCCGTCCAGCCGGGCCGGCTCGTGGCACCACGGCAGCCAGCCGTCGGGCTAGCTCGGGACCGGACGGCAGCAGTGTCCCGACGTCGCGGGGAGACCGTATTGCCGCCGCGAGGAAAGCACCCCAGCCGCCGCCGAACGCACGGTGCACGGTGTCTTGCGGAGGAGAGGCGGGATGTGAGGCCATAGGCCACAGTGCACACCACTCGGTGCGCCGCCGCACTACCAACCCCGCAGGTACCTAGGCTGCGAGTCGCCAACGACCACGGGAGGCACTGATGGCTCCATTGCACGATGATCGCTATCTCGACGCGCTGGCTGCGCAGTCGGCGCTGTTCGCTGAGGCGCTGCTCGGCGTCGACCTGCAGCAGCGGGTGCCGACCTGCCCGGACTGGACCTTGCACCAGCTCGCCGAGCACGTCGGGCAGGCCCATCGGTGGGCCACCGCGATCGTCACCCGGCCCGCCCCCACCCCTCCCGAGCCCACGCTGGGTGTGGCCGCACCCGCGGACCCCGACGGGCTTTGCATCTGGTTGCGCGACGGCGCCGGTGAGCTGGTGGACGCGATTCGGGCGACCGGGCCGCAGACCCCCGTATGGAGCTGGGCTGACGACCACAGCGCCGGATTCTGGGCCCGCCGGATGGCGCACGAGACCGCCGTGCACCGGGCCGACGTCGAGCTGGCGCTGGGTCGCGAGTTCGCCCTGGAGGCCGATCTCGCCGCCGATGCGATTTCCGAGTGGCTGGGCGCTCTCAGCTCGCCGCAGACGGTCGAGTTTCGCCCCGAACTCGCTGAGCTGCGCGGCAACGGCCAGATTCTGCACCTGCACTCCACCGACCCTGGGCTTGGCGAGGCGGGGGAGTGGATCGTGCGCCGGACGCCGTCGGGTCCGGTTTGGGAGCACGGCCACTCCAAGGGCGATGTCGCGGTCCGCGGTGCGGTGGTGGATCTGCTGCTGGTGCTGCTGCGCCGGGTCCCACCCGAGCAGGCGCCGATCGAGGTGCTCGGCGACGCAGCGGTGCTGGCGCACTGGCTAGAGCACACCCGGTTCTAGGGCGGTCCGGTATGGGACGCTGGGTATCCGGACCGCACTGTGATCAGGAGGCCCGAGGTGCAGCCGAGCCGCCCGCGGTCACAGGCGCGGGATCCGGCCGACCGGCTGCTCACCGTGCCCAACGTGCTGAGCCTGCTGCGGTTGGCCGGTGTGCCGCTGTTTCTGTGGCTGCTGCTTGGCCCGCACTACGACCTGCTCGCCGTGCTGGTGCTAGCCCTTTCTGGCCTCACCGACTGGCTGGATGGCAAGTTGGCCCGCTTGCTGAACCAGTCCAGCAAGATAGGCGAGTTGCTGGACCCCGCGGTCGACCGGTTGTACACGCTGAGCACCCTGCTCGCCTTCGGTGTGCGCGACATTCTGCCGTGGTGGGTGGTGGCCGTGCTGCTCGGCCGGGATCTGGTGCTCTCGCTGACCCTGCCCGTGCTGCGCCACCACGGCTACGGCCCCCTGCCGGTGCACTATCTGGGCAAGGCCGCCACCCTCTGCCTGCTCTATGCCTTCCCGCTGCTGCTACTCGCCGACAATGTGCAGGGTTGGCTGCAGGCGGTGGCCCGGGCATTCGCGGTGGCCTTCACCGGGTGGGGCGGTGCGTTGTACCTCTGGTCGGGGGTGCTGTACCTGCTGCAAGTTCGGCTCGCGGTGCGCGCCGCGAGGCAGCCGCACCGCAGCTGACCTCCTTGCGGTCCGCCATCGAGCCCTCATAAGCTCTGCCGGCGATCGAGCCAGGGAGGAGCCGCAGTGGTCCCCGAGGAACTGTGGTACACCACGGAGCACGAGTGGGTCTTGCCCGGTGCGGAGGGCACGGTACGGGTCGGTATCACCGATTACGCGCAAACGCAGCTCGGAGACGTGGTCCACGTGCAGTTACCGCTGGTCGGGGACTCGGTGACGGCGGGGGACCCGGTCGGTGAGGTGGAGTCGACCAAGAGCGTGTCGGACGTGTTAGCGCCGGTCGCGGGCGAGGTGGTGGCTCGCAACGACGCCCTGGAGGATAGCCCCGAACTGGTCAACTCCGATCCCTACGGGGAGGGTTGGATGATCGAGATCAGGCTGTCTGAGATTTCCGAGATGGACTCCCTCCTGAGTGCCGAGAGCTACCGCAGCCTCATCGAGCAGGACTGATCCGCGCACTGCAACGGATGTTAACGGTCGGGCAGCGGCCGGTAGCCCCTCAGTCCGCGCCGGTCACCGGTGGCAGGTAGGTTGTGATCCGATCGACAGGCGACGACCGCTGGCGAAGGAGAGTCCTGGTGAGCACGAAGGACGGGCCTGGCGTCCCGCCGGAGCGGGGCCCGGAGCAGACCTCGATATTCCGGGCTGACTTCTTGTCCGAGCCCGAGAGTCTCGAGTCGCCCCCCGTCGCCGGTGTCGAGGCGCTACCCGCTGGTTCGGCACTCTTGGTGGTCAAGCGCGGCCCTAACGCCGGTTCCCGATTTCTCCTCGATCGGCCCACCACGAGCGCAGGCCGGCACCCGGACAGCGATATCTTCCTCGATGACGTGACGGTGTCCCGCAGGCACGCCGAGTTCCGCCGTGAGGGCGGCGAGTTCGTCGTGGTGGATGTGGGCAGCCTCAACGGCACCTACGTCAACCGCGAGCCGGTTGATACCGCCGTGCTGGCCAATGGTGACGAGGTGCAGATTGGCAAGTTCCGGCTGGTGTTCTTGACTGGTCCGCGCGCCGGGGACCGAAGGGCTGACCAGGAGTCGCCGTGACGGCTGCGGGCCACTCCGGGCATCGACCCGGAGCGAGTATTGGCTCGGTGCTCGGCCAGCTGCGGGCGGACTTCCCGGACGTCACCATCTCCAAGATCAGATTTTTGGAGTCCGAGGGGCTGGTCCAGCCGGAGCGGACCGCTGCCGGGTACCGGCAGTTCTCTGCTGCGGACGTGGAACGGCTGCGCTACGTGCTTACCGCACAGCGCGACCACTACCTGCCGCTCAGGGTGATCAAGGAGCAGCTGGACGCGCTAGACCGGGATGAGCACGACAGACCACCCGAAAGACCCTCAGACGAGCACCGGCCACGGTCACCGCGCCCGCTGGTGGGCGTGCCCTCGAACGCTGCGATCGACCCAGCTGGGCCGGAGGACTTCGACGTCGCTGACACCGTGCGAATGACGCAGGAGGAGCTACTCGCCGCCGCCGGCATCGGCACCGCGGCGCTGACCGAGCTTGAGCAGTTCGGCTTGGTCCGGCCCGGGACAGCCGGCTTCTACGACTCCGACGCGGTGCTCGTGGCACGAACTGTCCGGGCGATGACCGACTTTGGGCTGGAGCCTCGACATCTGCGGGCCTTCCGGGCGTCGGCGGACCGGGAGGTGGGCCTGCTGTCGCAGATCGTCACCCCGATGACCCGGCAGCGGGATCCTGATGCCCGGGCTCGGGCCGACGAGGTGGTACGGGAGCTGGCGATGCTGTCGGTGCGGCTGCACGCCCTGCTCGTGAAGACCGGGCTGCGTAGCGCCATCGGGAACTAGCCCAGACCGGGGACTAGTCCCAAGGGAATGAGCACTTCAGCGGGAATTGGGCACTCGCGGGACTCGGCACCGGGAGGGTGCCGCGTGTAGCGTCTTGGAGTAGCGATGGTGGACACGCGACTGGGCTGGCAACTACTCACGGCCGGTCCAATCCGCCGCCGAGCACGACGATCCTCGAGGCACCCGGACCGTAGGGTGCGGCAGCAGGGAGGCGCAACGCGATGAGCGAGATGCGTGTCGTCGGGGTCCGAGTGGAGTTGCCGGCGAACCAGCCGATCCTGCTGCTGCGGGAGACTGAGGGCGAGCGCTACCTGCCGATCTGGATCGGTTCTGGAGAGGCGACCGCCATCGCCCTGGCACAGCAGGGCGTGCAACCACCTCGGCCGATGACCCACGACTTGCTTCGAGAGGTGATCAGCGCACTGGGGCGGGAACTCAAGCAGGTTCGGATCACCGAGTTGCAGGAAGGAACCTTCTTCGCTGAGCTGATCTTCGACGGCAACGTGCGGGTCTCTGCCCGGCCGAGCGACTCGGTCGCGCTGGCACTGCGGGTCGGGGTGCCCATCCACGCCGAGGAGTCAGTGCTCTCCGAAGCGGGTTTGATCATCCCGGACGAGCAGGAGAACGAAGTCGAGAAGTTCCGTGAGTTCCTTGACTCGGTCTCCCCGGAGGACTTCCGCGGAGCGGATACCTGATGGGCGCTGTTGCGGTGCGGATACCTGATCAACCCTGTCTTGAGCTGAAGTAGAGGGTGAGACTCTCCCGCGCGCCGCATTGACCGGCTACGCTGCGGCGGCCTACCGTCGGTCTGCACAGCGAATCGCGCCGGTGTGACTCGTCCCGGATGACCGGAGGATCCGCCTGCGGGGCGAGATAGCCCGCAACGGACCACCGGCTTGAGGCATGGGAGGAATGGGTGGTCGACGGACCGTACGGTGGAGTGGACACCCCGGCGCATGACGTCAAGCGGACCGGGGCTGGCGAGCCGGCCGAGCAAGGCACCCTGTTCCCGGACTCCGCCTTGGCCGACCCGCACGGAGTATCTGACCAGCTGCTTGGCTATCGTGGTTCCGCAGCCTGCCAGATCGCCGGGATCACCTACCGTCAGCTGGACTACTGGGCTCGGACCAGCCTTGTCGTGCCATCGATCCGCAGTGCCTCCGGTTCGGGCAGCCAGCGGCTGTACTCGTTCAAAGATCTCCTGGTCCTCAAAGTGGTCAAGAGGCTGCTGGACACCGGGGTATCACTGCAGAACATCCGGGTAGCGGTTGAGTACCTGCGCCGCCGCGGAGTGCACGACCTGG
Source organism: Pseudonocardiaceae bacterium (assembly GCA_035463315.1). GTDB lineage: Bacteria > Actinomycetota > Actinomycetes > Mycobacteriales > Pseudonocardiaceae. Next base: position 14,338 of record DATHTJ010000047.1, on the reverse strand, counting down.
CTCGCATCACGCTCTTCAGCGATGGCACCACCGTCTATGAGTGCACCTCACCAGAGGAGGTGGTGGACCTGCTGCAGGGCGGGCAGGGTGTGTTCGGCATCGCGGTGAGCGGTGCGATCAGGGAGATCGCCGGGTCGATCAACCAGTTCCCCCCGGAGCGCGCTGACGGCGGCCACGTCGCCACCGCTGGCGAAGATGAGCTGACCAAGCGCCGACGCATCCGCCAAATCAGCTGATGCATCGGCTGTGCGACTGGTCACAGCGGTGCTTCCAGAGCGTGAGATGTTCTCTCCTTGAGTACGCTGGCTGGGTAGTCGCCGACCCCGCGCGGGAGAGCCCGGTCATCGCGGCCCGGGCGCCGAAGGAGCAAACCCTCCCCGGAACCTCTCAGGCGAACAGGACCGCGCGGGTCAGACACCTCTGGAAAGCGGTGGCGTACACCACCCGCCGACGGGGAAAGCCGGCTGGACATGTCGGTGAAGCTCTCAGGCGCCTGGTTTCCGGCAGGGCCGGATCCGGGCAAGGACAGAGGGGGAGGACCGACCGGGCACCGTGCCTGACGGTTCGACTCTGACTCCTGGAGGTCACCGCAATGAGCACTCCCGACCGGCGCCCGTTGGCCGAGCTGGAGCAGGGCATTCCGTTCGCAGACCGGCACATCGGGCCGCGCCCGGGTGAGCTGGCGCAGATGTTGGACACCATCGGCGTCCAGTCGCTGGATGAACTCGCGCAGCTGGCCCTGCCGCGCACCCTGGCCGACCCGGGCGCCGTCTCGGACCTGCCGGCGCCGGCCACCGAAACGCAGGCATTGGCCGAGCTGCGCGAGCGAGCCGCCCGGTGCCACCCGCGGGTACCGATGATCGGGATGGGGTACCACGGCACCATCACCCCGCCGGTGATCCGCCGCTCGGTGCTGGAGAACCCGGCCTGGTACACCGCCTACACGCCTTATCAGCCGGAGATCTCCCAGGGGCGGCTCGAGGCGCTGCTCAACTTCCAGACGATGGTGGCGGACCTGACCGGGCTGCCGGTGGCCAACGCTTCGTTGCTCGATGAGGCCACCGCGGCCGCCGAGGCGATGACCCTGCTGCGCCGGGCCGGTCGGGGCAGCTCATCCCGATTCGTGGCCGATGCCGACACCCTGCCGCAGACCCTGGCCGTGCTGGCCACCCGCGCTGAGCCGCTGGGCATCGAGCTGGAGGTCGCCGACCTGCGGGCCGGACTCCCGGATGGCGAGTTCTTCGGTGTGTTGCTGTCCTACCCGGGTGCCTCCGGTGCGGTGCGTGACCACACGACGCTCATTGAGCAGGCGCATCGGCGCGGTGCTGCGGTGGCCGTGGGGGCGGACCCGCTGGCGTTGACCCTGCTGCGCCCGCCGGGGGAGATCGGCGCCGACGTCGCGGTCGGGTCCACCCAGCGCTTCGGCGTGCCGATGGGCTTTGGCGGGCCGCATGCCGCCTACCTCGCCGTCCGCCACGGCTTGGAGCGTCAGCTGCCCGGCCGGCTGGTGGGGGTGTCCCGGGACGCGGACGGCAACCCGGCGTACCGGCTGGCGCTGCAGACCCGGGAGCAGCACATCCGCCGGGAGAAGGCGACCAGCAACATCTGCACCGCGCAGGTGCTGCTGGCCGTGATGGCCTCCATGTACGCGGCGTACCACGGGCCGGAGGGGCTGCGGGACATCGCTCTGCGGGCGCATCGGATGGCCGTGGTGCTGGCCGCCGGGTTGCGCGCCGGCGGTGTCGAGGTGGTGTCCAAGGCGTTCTTCGACACCGTGCTGGCCAGGGTGCCCGGCCGGGCCGCCGAGGTGGTGGAAGCCGCCCGTGCGGACGGCGTGGACCTGCGGCTGGCCGACGGCGATCACGTCGGCATCAGCTGCGCCGAGACCACCACCCGCGAGCACCTGCGGGTGGTCTGGGATGCCTTCGGCGTGCTAGCCGCCGACCCGGACACCCTCGACCGCCAGGCTCCGGACGCTATCCCCGCCGCGTTGCGGCGGACCTCGCAGTTCCTCACCCACTCGGTGTTCTCGTCGTACCGCAGCGAGACGGCGCTGCTGCGCTACGTACGCGCACTGGCTGACAAGGACGTGGCGCTGGACCGCAGCATGATCCCGCTGGGCTCCTGCACGATGAAGCTCAACGCCACTGCCGAGCTGGAGCCGATCAGCTGGCCGCAGTTCGCCGAGCTACACCCGTTCGCGCCCCGGGAGGACGCGCAAGGCATGCTCGAGGTGATCGACGACCTGGAGCGCTGGCTGGCTGATCTCACCGGTTACGACGCGGTCAGCTTGCAACCCAACGCCGGCAGCCAGGGCGAGTTCGCCGGCCTGCTGGCGATCCGCGCCTACCACCACAGCCGTGGCCAGACCGGCCGTGACGTCTGTCTGATCCCGTCCAGCGCGCACGGCACCAACGCTGCCTCGGCGGTGATGGCCGGGATGCGCGTGGTGGTTGTCGGGTGTGACCGCAACGGCGACGTCGATCTCGACGACCTCCGCGGGAAGATCGCCAAGCACGGCGCGGAGCTGGCCGCCATCATGATCACCTATCCGTCCACGCACGGCGTGTACGAGCAGGGCGTCGTTGACGTGTGCGCGCTGGTGCACGACGCCGGGGGGCAGGTCTACGTCGACGGAGCCAACCTCAACGCGCTGCTCGGGCTGGCCCGGCCGGGCCGCTTCGGCGCCGATGTCAGCCACCTCAACCTGCACAAGACGTTCTGCATCCCGCACGGCGGCGGCGGGCCCGGCGTGGGCCCGATCGGGGTTCGGGCCCACCTGGCACCGTTCCTGCCCGGCCACCCGCAGACGGCTCCCGACGCGGTGGTGGGCCCGGTGGCCGCGGCACCGTGGGGCAGCGCATTGATCTTGCCGATCTCCTGGGCCTACGTCCGGATGATGGGGGGAGACGGGCTGCGGCGCGCCACGCTCACCGCGGTAGCAGCCGCGAACTACGTGGCCCGGCGCCTCGGGCCGCACTTCCCGGTGCTCTACGCCGGCAATCAGGGGCTGGTCGCCCACGAGTGCATCCTGGACCTGCGGCCGATCACCAAGACCACCGGCGTCACCGTGGACGACGTCGCCAAACGGCTGGCCGACTACGGGCTGCATGCTCCGACCATGTCCTTCCCCGTTGCCGGCACTCTGATGGTCGAGCCCACCGAAAGCGAGAACCTTGCTGAGCTGGACCGCTTCTGTGACGCCATGATCGCGATCCGGGACGAGATCGACCGGGTCGCCGAGGGGGAGTGGCCCGCCGAGGACAACCCGCTGCGTTGCGCGCCGCACACCGCGAGCTGCCTGGTGGACAAGTGGGATCACCCGTACAGCCGGGAACTCGCCGCCTACCCGATGGGCCGGACGGCCGGCAAGGTGTGGCCGCCGGTGCGGCGGATCGATCAAGCCCACGGCGACCGCAACCTGATGTGCTCCTGCCCCCCGATAGCTGACTCGTGAGTGCGCCGTGTTCCAGGAACCGTTGCAGGATCGGGTAGGTGGTCCCCGGCAGCAGGCCGAGAAGCGTCACAGGCTGAGCACCGGCGGTCGTTGATGACCGACCGGATGACGACTGAGTACTTGGGTGTCAGCGCGAGACGTGGGTGGCGTCGCGGACCGTGCCGACGTACTCCTCGACCAGGTCCTCCAACGCGACGACCCCCGTGGTGCTCCCGTCCGGGCCCACGACGCGGGCGAGATGGCTGCCTGAGCGACGCAGCAGCGCCAGTGCCTCGTCGAGCTTGGCAGTGGACTGCACGTCGGGTAGCGGGCGCACACTGCTCGGAGGCACTGGCGTTTCCGGCGGCCTGCCAAGCAGCTCCAGCACGTCCTTGACGTGCAAGTAGCCCCCCAGCTGCCCGTCACCTAGCTGCCCATCACACAGGGGAAAACGGGAGAAACCGGTCTGCGCCACGGCGCGCTCGATGTCGCCCAGCGTGGGCTCGGCGGGAACCGTGGTCAGCCCAGAACTCGGGACCAGCACGTCGGCGACGGTCCGCTCCCTCGTCGACAACGTCTGAGTCAGCCTGCGGTGCTCCTGGCTGTCCAGCAGTCCCTCGCGGCTGGAGTCGGCGATCAGGTAGCCCAGCTCGTCGGGGCTGTAGGCGCTGTCCAGCTCGTCGCGGGGTTGCACGCCGAACGTGCGCAACACGTGGTTGGCAATCCAGTTCAGCACCGCGATCACCGGGCGCACCAGACGCATCCAGGCTACCAACGGTGGCACCATCCACAGAGCGGTGCGCTCCGGCCCGGCGATAGCGATGTTCTTGGGCACCATCTCACCGAGCAGGATGTGCGCCACCGTGACGATGCCCAGTGCCACGACGAAGGAGACGGTGTGCAGTACCGCGTCGGGCACTCCAAGCGAGCCGGCCAGCCACTCCAGCTGGGCGGCGACGACGGGCTCGCCGAGCGCGCCCAGCCCCAGCGAGGAGATCGTGATCCCGAGCTGCGCCGCGGCCAGCATCAGCGACAGGTTCTCGCCAGCCCGGATTACCGTGCGAGCCCGGTGCATCCCGCGCTTGGACATCGACTCCAACCGGTCTCGCCGCGCGCTGATCAGGGCAAACTCGGCACCGACGAAGAAGGCGTTAGCGGCCAGCAGGAACAGTGCGACGAGCGCCGCAGCGGTACTCACTGGGCCACCTGTTGTGCTCGTGCGATCTGGGTGAGCCGGAGATCCGCGATGCGGCGACGGTCCATCCGGGTCACGGTCAGCTGCCAGCCGTCGAGTTCGACCTCGTCGCCGACGTCGGGAATGCGGCCCAGCCGCTCAAGCACGAGCCCGGCCACCGTCTCGTAGTCGCCCTCGGGCATCACGAATCCGATGGCATCGGCCACCTCGTCGGCCCGTAGCAGCCCAGAGATAATCCAGCTCTGCTCACCCAGCGGCTGTACCTGGGAGACCTCCATGCGGTCGTGCTCGTCGCGGACGTCGCCGACGATCTCCTCCACCAGGTCCTCGAGGGTGACGATGCCCGCGGTTCCACCGTATTCGTCGACCACGATCGCGACCTGCAGTCCTCGGCCGCGCAGCCGGTCGAGCAGTACATCGCCGTCCAGTGAGCTTGGCACGGTGAGAACCGTGTTGGCCAGCGTGCCCGCCGGGGTCACGGCCCGCTGGTCGGCCGGCACCGCGAAGGCTTGCTTGACGTGCACCACGCCGTGCACGTCATCGAGGTCGCTGCCGTAGACCGGGAAGCGGGAGGACCCGGTCCGCCGCGCGGCGTCCACCAGGGCAAGTACGCTCGCGTCCGCCCTCAATGCCGCTACCCGCACTCGGGGGGTCATCAGCTCCTCCGCGGTGCGCTCGCCGAACCGCAGCGAGCGATCCAGCAGGGTTGCGGTTGCCTGGTCGAGGGTGCCATGTTGGGCGCTGCTGCGGACCAGGGAGCCGAGTTCCTGCGGGGAGCGAGCCGAGCGCAGGTCCTCGGCCGGTTCGATGCCCAGACGCCGCACGATCCAGTTCGCGGAGCCGTTGAGCGCCGAGATCAGCCAGCGGAACGCGGTGGAGAACGCGTTGAGCAGACCGGCGACCCGACGTGCGGTGGGTAGCGGCCGGGCGATGGCCAGGTTCTTGGGCACGAGCTCGCCAAACACCATCGACAGTGCAGTGGCCAGCGCCAACGCGAACCCGAGGGACACACCCCCCGCGGCGGCAGCAGGCAACCCGATGGCCTCCAGTCCGGGCTGGATCAGTTCGGCGATGGCCGGCTCGGCGATGTATCCGGTGACCAGGGTGGTGATCGTGATACCGACCTGCGCCCCGGACAGCTGGAACGACAGCGTGTTGTGGGCATGCTTGACGTGGTGGGCGCGGCGGTCACCAACCTGCTGCAGGTGCGCGTCGACGGTGCTGCGCTCCAGGGCGGTGAGGGCAAACTCACCGGCGACGCACACGAAGGTGCCTGCGGTCAGCGCAGCCATCCCGAGCAGGCCCAGAATCGGGAGCAGAACGTCCATCTATGCCGTCCTGGGCGACGGCGGGTCAGAATCGCCGGGCCAGCAGCCCGGCCCCGTACTACAGCCAGGGGTCGATGCGGCAGGCACCGAGGTCGTCACTCCTTGGGGGAAGGCGAGTCCGACTGATTCTACGGGCCCCTGGTGGACTGTCGAACGCAACCGCAGCCAGGGGACCTCCATTCGGACTAACGTATGTGCTCGTGCGGATTGGCATCCTGGGTGGACCTGGACTCTCCCCCGGCGCGCCCGGGGACGGAGCCGTCCAGCGGCTGGGAACCGAGCTGGCTCGGCGCTGCTGGGGCATAGTGCTCGGGGCACCCAGACCGGTCGGATTCGACACCCTCAGGTCCGGGGTGGACGTCGTGGAGGTGGTCCCGCGAGGCGCCGAGCCCGATACCGTGGCCGCCGATCTGCGGGCCGTGGACAGCCCGGGTGCGCGGCTGGAGATGATCCGGCTGCTGTCCGACGCCGTCGTGGTGCTCCCTGGCGGGATCGATGTGCTGGCGGACCTGCTTGCCCTGCTCACGGAGCAGGCGCTGGGGCTCAGCGACAAACCGTGTGGTGTGCTCGACCCGACCGGGTTGCTTGACCCGCTGGCCGAACAGCTCGACGCACTAGACCGCGCCGGCCTGCCGGTCGCACCGCTGCTTCGGGCGGATGATCCTGCCGTGTTGCTGGACCGGCTCGCGGCGTGGCGCCCCCACGGCAGAGGCGAGCTGCACGACGAGGTCGCCTGGTTGCGCGTCAGCGACTCCAACCTGACCCTGCTGCCCAGCCCGTCCGGACTGCGCCTGCCCGGTGGTCCGCGTGAGCCGGGGGAGCGGGGAACGGTGGCGCTGTGCCGGCTGCTGGCGCAGCGCTGGTCGGTGCGGCTGGGCGCGGAGCGGCTTCATCCGGTGGCCGCGCTGGTCGTGCCGACACCGGACGGCGGGTGGCGGCGAGTGAGTTGCTACCGGGCCGACGGCCTGCAACCGGTGGTGCCCGGCGCGGTGTCGCATCCGCTGGGGGAGACCACTGCCTGCGATCCGGCGGCTGCTGCGCTGCAGGAACTGCTCCGCCAGGGCCGGGTGCTCTAGGTCGGTCAGCGATCCTTGGTCGCGGGGATCACCAGCCGGCCGGCAGCGGGCGGCCCTCGGCGAACCCGGCTGCGGACTGCACCCCGATTATCGCCCGCTCGGATAGTTCCGGCAGTGTCCGGGCGCCGGCGTAGGTGCAGGCGCTGCGCACCCCGGCGCAGATGTGGTCGATGAGGTCCTCCACACCGGGCCGGCTCGGGTCGAGGTACATCCGGGCGGTCGAGATGCCTTCCTCGAACAGCGCCTTGCGGGCCTGGTCGAAGGTGTCGTCGTGGGTGGTGCGGGCGGCGACGGCGCGCTTGGAGGCCATCCCGTAGGACTCCTTGTAGAGATCGCCGGTCTCGTCGCGCTGGAGATCACCTGGCGACTCGTAGGTGCCCGCGAACCACGAGCCGATCATCACGTTCGCCGCTCCCGCCGCCAGCGCCAGCGCGACGTCCCGTGGGTGGCGCACCCCTCCGTCGGCCCAGACGTGGCCACCAGCAGCGTGAGCGGCCGCGGCGCATTCAGCCACCGCGGAGAACTGTGGCCGGCCGACGCCGGTGAGCATCCGGGTGGTGCACATGGCGCCCGGCCCCAGCCCGACCTTGACGACATCAGCGCCAGCCTTGAGCAGGTCGCAGGTGCCCTGCGCGGAGACCACATTCCCGGCCACCACCGGCACGCTCGGCCCGCAGGATCGGACCGCGCGCAGGGCATCGAGCACCTTGGCCTGGTGGCCGTGTGCGGTGTCGACGACCAGCACGTCGACCCCCGCCGCGAGCAGTGCCTCGGTCTTGGCTGTGACGTCGCCGTTCACTCCGAGCGCCGCGGCCACCCGCAGCTGGCCGTCGGCGTCCAGGGCGGGAGAGTACAGCTCGGCTCGCAACGCTCCGGTGGGGGTCAGCACCCCGACCAGCGCCCCGTCGGCGTCCACGGCGAGCGCCAGCTCCTGGCGGCGGTGATGCAGCTGCTCGAAGATCTTGCGCGGTTCGGCGTCGGCCGACACCACCACCAGGTCGGTCTGCGCCACGTCAGCCAGCCGGGCGAAGCGGTCCACTCCGCTGAGCTCGGCATCGGTGACCAGCCCCACCGGGCGGCTCGCGTCGTCGAGCACCACCACGGCGCGGTGTGCCCGCTTGGGCAGCAGGTGGGCTGCGTCGGCGACGGCGTCCTGCGGGCCCAGCGTGAGTGCCGTGTCCAGCACCAGGTGGCGCGACTTCACCCACACCACCGTCTCGGCGACCACCGCCGGGTCCACGTCCTGGGGTAGCACCACCAGCCCGCCACGGCGGGCCACCGTCTCGGCCATCCGGCGTCCCGCCACCGCGGTCATGTTGGCTACCACAATCGGGATCGTGGTACCCGATCCGTCCACGGTGGAAAGATCCGCATCGAACCGGGATGCCACGTCCGAGCGCGACGGCATCAGGAAGACATCGTCATACGTGAGGTCATAACCGGGCCTGCGATCATCAAGGAAACGCACGCCAGCGACGTTACCCGGCTGCCCGACGCCCGTCGGAGTCCGCATTCAGCGGGCTGAGCGGGGTTACTAGGCACCGGATAACCCCGCTCAGCCCGCTGAATACGGGTCTGGTGGGAGCATGCTGGGCGCCGTGAACTGTCGGGGGTTGTTCGTTGGGCTTGCCACGCTGGACCTAGTCCAGCGGGTGGCGTGGCGGCCTGGTGTCGACGAGAAGGTCGTCGCCCAGCGTAGCGACCTTGCCGCGGGCGGACCGGCCGCTACGGCGGCGGTGGCGTTCGGCGCGCTGGGTGGGCGCAGTGTGCTGCTCTCCGCGCTGGGTCCAGGGCCAGTCGGCCGGTTGGCCGCGGGGGAGCTGGATCGCGTCGGGGTGCAGATCGTGGACGCCTGGGCAGCCGGTGCGGATCTCAGCATCTCGGCGGTCACCGTGCTCGACGACACGGGAGAGCGGTCGGTGGTGTCCCGCAACGCCGCGGACGTGATTGCTGCGGTACCCGCCGACCTGCCGGTCCTGGCCCGGGACTCCGACGTTGTGCTGATCGACGGGCACCATCCCGATCTCGCCCGGGCCGCCGCGCGGGCCGCCTGGGCCGCCGGGGTCCCGGTGGTACTGGACTGCGGCAGCGCCAAGCCGGTGTACGACGGGCTCGTGCCACTCACCGATGCCGCGGTGTGCTCAGCCGGCTTCAGGGTTGGCGGGCGCGGGGGCTTCGACGCGGTGTCCACGACGCTGCTGGCCGATGGCGCGCGCTGGGTGGCGATGACAGCCGGCGCCGCGCCGGTGCGCTGGCGGACCCGGGAAGCCACCGGCATCGTCGAGGTCCCGCCGGTCACGGTCCGCGACACCCTCGGGGCCGGGGATGTGCTGCACGGGGCGGTCGCCTTCGCCCGGGCAGGTGGGGTGGCTGACGCCGAGCACAGCCTGAGGTTCGGCGTCGCGGTCGCCTCGCTGCGCGTGCAGCACATCGGTCCCCGGAGCTGGCTGGACGATCAGCAGCTGGCCGCCTTGGTAGCCGGACTGGGCTAAAAACCCTCTTTCGGGCTAACCCGCCGTGTCATGACGCAGCTGCTGAGCGAGTGGCTCGCGCCCCACCGGCTGCGTGAGGTGATCGGTCGGCGAGGCTGGCGGGATCGGCTGGACCGTCGGCGAGGCCGCCGTGAGCGTGGTGAGCTGCCCGTGGTGCCTCAGCTCCAGATCAGTACCCTCCAGCAACCGGTACTCCGCTTGCCCAGAGGTGATCTGCACCCGTAGTCGTCGCCCACGCCAGCGCAGTCGGAATGTGATCCTGGTCAACGCTTCGGGCAGCCGGGGCGCGAAGGCCAGGCCGCCGTCATCGAGGTGACGCAGCCCGCCGAAGCCGGCCACCACCGCTGACCAGGCACCGGCCAGCGCCGCGATGTGCAGGCCATGGTCGGTGTTGTGGGCCAGGTCAGCCAGATCCACCAGTGCGGTCTCGCAGAGGTAGTCATAGGCCAGGTCGAGGTGCCCGGTCTCGGCCGCCAGCACCGCCTGGGTGGCCGCCGACAGTGACGAGTCGCGGACGGTGATCCGTTCGTAGTAGGCGAAGTTCCGGGCCTTCTGCTCAGCGGTGAACGCCTCCGGGCACAGCTGCATGGCCAACACCAGGTCAGCCTGCTTCACCACCTGCTTGCGGTACAGGTCGAAGTAGGGAAAGTGCAACAACAGCGGGTACTGATCCGGCTCCGTGCCGGCGAAGTCCCACACCGCGTGCTCGGTGAAGCCCTCGGCCTGCGGGTGCACGCCGAGCTTCTCGTCGTAGGGCACGACCATCATGGCCGCTGCGTCGCGCCAGGAGGCGGTCTCCTCGGCGTCGACGCCAAACGTCGCTGCCTGTTCCGGGTGCCGCTCGGCGGCGTTAGCTGCGGCGCGCAGGTTCCGCTGGGCCATCAGGTTGGTGTAGACGTTGTTGTCGGCCACCGCACTGTACTCGTCCGGCCCGGTCACGCCGTCGATGCGGAAGTGGCCGGCCGCATCGTGGTGGCCCAGGGAGCGCCACAGCCGCGCCGTCTGCACCAGCAGCTCCAGTGTGACGTCGCGTTCGAAGTCGGTGTCGCCGGTCGCGGTCACATGGCGGATCGCCGCGTCGGCAATGTCGGCGTTGACGTGGAAGGCCGCGGTACCGGCCGGCCAGTACCCCGAGCATTCCTGGCCGCGGATGGTGCGCCACGGAAACGCCGCGCCGGCCAGACCGAGCTGCCCAGCACGCTCGATGGCCAGTGGCAGGGTCTGCCGCCGCCAGCGCAGCACATCGGCCGCGGCGTCCGGCACGGTGTGGCTGAGCACCGGCAGCACAAAGGTCTCGGTGTCCCAGAAGCTGTGGCCGTCATACCCCGGACCGGTCAGGCCCTTGGCCGCGATTCCCCGCCGCTCGGCGCGCGCCCCGGCCTGCAGGACGTGGAACAACGCGAACCGGACCGCCTGCTGCAGCTGCGCGTTGCCCTCGATCTCCACGTCGGCTGCGGCCCAGAACTCGTCGAGGTAGCGGCGCTGCTCGGTGGTCAGACCGGTCCAGCCGGTGTATCGCGCCGCCGCCAGCGCCGCGCGGACCTGATCGTTGAGTGCCGGAAACGACCGCTGCGAGGACCAGCCGTAGGCCAGGTACTTCACGACCCGCAGCCGCTGACCAGGTTCCAGGCGGCAGATCACGGTCGTCCGGGCGACGTCGTCGGTGGCCGATGAGTGAAACTCCGTGCGCGAGGGACCGATCACCTCGTGGTCCATCGCTGCGGCCATCCGCAGACCGGAGTGGCGGGTGCGGTGCATCAGCGTGGCACTGGTGTCGTTGAACCGATGCTGCTCGGCGACCAGCGGCTCGGAAAGCACCGCAGCCACCCGCGGGTCGCCGGTGGTGGCGGGCAGCTGCTCGTTGGCGAACAGCTCGGACTGCAGGACCAACAGCACCGGCGCGTCCACCGACTCGACCTCGTAGTTGATCGCGACCACAGCTCGTTGGGCCAGCGACACCAGCCGTTGTGAGTGCACCCGCACCGCCTTACCGGCGGGGGAGACCCACTCCAGGCGGCGAGTGAGGGTGCCGGCCCGCAGATCGAGAACCCGTTCGTGGGAGCGCAGCTCGCCGTAGCGCACGTCCAACGGCTCATCATCGACCAGCAGCCGGATCAGCTTGCCGTTGGTCACGTTGATGATCGTCTGGCCGGACTCCGGGTAACCGTAGCCGCCCTCGGCGTAGGGCAGCGGCCGCAGCTCGTAGAAGGAGTTCAGATAGCTGCCCGGCAGCGCGTGCGGATCGCCCTCATCAAGGTTGCCACGCAGCCCGATGTGCCCGTTGGCCAGCGCAAAAACCGACTCCGTCTGCCCCATCGCGGCCAGATCCAGCCCGCATTCCCGCACCGCCCACGGCTCGACGGCAAACCGCTGCTGCTCGATCACGACCGGTCCAGCAGCTCAGCGAGGTCACCGACGACGACGACGTCGGCGCCGTGCGCGCCGATCGGCGCGGGAGTCTGTGGGGTTGGGTGGGAACTCACGTTGACGACGATAGCGCGGGCTATAGCGCCCCTGGCGCGGTGCCGGCCGATCCCAGCGATGAGCGCCCCACGGCCGCCTGACCGGCAGTCACACGCCACCGCCTCACGCAGCGGTGACCATCTCACGGCCCGATCAGGCGGGTTTGATGTTGGCGTTGAGGTGGAAGGTGTTGTCCGGGTCGTACCTGGCCTTGATCCGGGCCAACCGCTCGTACTTGGCCGGGCCGTAGGATGCCCGCACCCGATCCTCGTCGTCGCTGGTCATGGAGTTCACGTAACCACCTGAGTCTTGGGCGAACGGCCGCAGCGTGTTCCACACCGACCGGACCCAGGCCCGGTCGGCGGCCAGCAGCGCGGGAGTCGGGCCGATTCCGGCGATGTTGATGACGTAACGCGGTGCCCGCCGACCGCCGAAGGCGGTGTCGTCATCGCCGACCGCCGAATACGCGCCGTCCAGCCGAAACACCAGGCAGAAGCTCATCGGTGAGTTCTTGGCAGGCATCTGCTCAACGATCACCGCGATTGCATCGTCGGTGAGCTCGTCGAGATAGATCACCTCTTGATAGCCGAGGAGCCCCCAGGGAGCGGTCTCGTCGAGCGTCCGCTGTAACGCGACATACGGGATCGGGGTGACGAGCTCGAACAGCGGCGGCAGCGCCTTGCGAATCGGCGCAACGAGCCGGGCGTGTTTCTCCGCGGAGGAGAATCCGACCACGATCAGCAGGTAACCGGGGGTGAAGTGGTACTGCTGGGGTACAAACGGCGCTGGTGGAGCATTGAGCCCGATCGCGATCTGGGCGCCCGCGTCGTCGGGCAGGGCTGGCACAACGTCGCGCGCCAGGCGCAGTACCTGCTCGCCGTCGTCCATCCCCCAGAAAAACAGTCCCAGATGCACCTCTGGTCCAACCGGGCGCAGCTGGAACTCAAACGTCGTGACGACGCCGAAGTTGCCGCCCCCGCCGCGGACCGCCCAGAACAGGTCGGTGTGCTCGTTGGCCGACGCGTGCACGTAGCTGCCGTCGGCGAGCACGACGTCGACCGAGAGCAGGTTGTCGATGCTCAACCCGGCCTTGTGGGTCAGCCACCCCATGCCGCCACCAAGTGTCATGCCACCGACCCCGGTGTGGCTGATCACCCCGGCGGGCACTGCCAGGCCATGCGTCTGGGTTGCCGCGTCCAGCTCAGCCACGGTGGCACCGCCTCCCACCTTGGCCAGACCAGCAGCAGCACAGATGGTGACCCGGCGCATTGCGCTGAGATCGATCATCAGTCCGCCGTCGCAGACGCCGGCCCCGGAGAACGCATGGCCGCCGCCGCGCACTGAGATCTCCAACGTTTGCTCTCGGGCGAAGGTGAGCGCTGCCGCGATGTCGGCTGGCGACACGCAGCGGGCGATTGCAGCCGGGCGACGATCGATGTCGTTGTTCCATTGTATGCGCGCGGTGTCATAGTCTGCGTCGTCCGGTGTGATCACCTTGCCGGCTAGCACCGTGCGGAGCGCCTCCAGGTGGTGAGTCGAGATGTGCATCATGGAACAAGCTCCCAGGCCTCGGGTGAGCACCCGGCGTGCGCCCGGTGCGACTAAAGTACAGTGTGAGTGTGGCGGATCCCCCAACAATCGCATATTGACGAATCACATCATGGTCGTTACTCGCTGAAACCAACGATGAGGGGAGGGGCAGCCGCCCTCGGGCCACCCCTCCCTTGCTAACGGCACCGCACGCGATCACCCAACGGCACCGCCGCGACTTGTCAGCTGTAGCAGGCGCCGCCAGTACCACCATCAGCGCTGCCACCGGCGCCGCCAAAGCCGTCACCGGCGCTGTTGGTCTGGTCCCCGAACAAGTTGATGTTCAGGAGGTTAAGACCGAGGCCGCCGCGGCCCACGCCGCCATCGCCGCCCACGCCGCCGTTGCCGCCCCGGCCGCCGCAGCCGCCGGTGCTGAACAGGGACAGGACGGTACGGGCTGGCAGCAGCTCGACGTGCTGCCCGTTGATCTCGGTAAAGCTCAGTGCGCCAGACATGAAATCCTCCTAGGGAATGTAGTCCCGGCGGTACCCGGGGCAAAGACACCGCATCGGTGGCATGCCGATTCGGTTAATGCATACCCTGCCCATTGGCGCCGTGGTCGGCAATCAGTAGTCGCACGTAATCTTCGAGGCGGACTACGTAGCCATGGAGTTGCTTTTCGAGTACGTAGTCCGCGGCGACATAGACGTAGGTGTAAGGCGCCGGGTACCTACCTGCGGTGTGCGTTCGACCGGGCTTGCGCGGCGTGTTCAAGTGTAGGGGACTTTATTCGTTTGCTCTGGAATCCGACGGTCACG
>DATHTJ010000046.1:0-54937 GCA_035463315.1 Pseudonocardiaceae bacterium | reverse complement strand
CGCTCGGGACGCGGATACGTTATTGCAGCGTGCCGACATGGCCTTGCGCGCAGCCCGGTCCGCCGACGAGACCGTCCGCTGCTACGTACCCAGCATGGGCCAGCTTCTGCTACGCCACTTCCAGCTGGTCACGCAGTTCCGCCACGCGCTGGACACCGGGCAGTTCGACGTGCACTTCCAGCCCCAGCTGGCGCTGGCCACCCGCCAGGTGATCGGGGCGGAGGCGCTGGTGCGCTGGCACCATCCGGAGTTCGGGATGCTCCACCCGGTGGAGTTCGTCACCATCGTGGAAGCCACCGGTCTGATCGACCCGCTCACTGATTATGTGCTTGATCGCTCGCTGGCGCAGTGCCGTAGCTGGCTGGACCGCGGGCTGTCACTGTCGGTGGCAGTCAACCTCTCGGTGCGCAACCTGGCCGACACTGCGTTTCCCAGCCGGGTGGCCAGCGCCCTGGCGCGCCACCAGGTGCCCCCCGCACTGCTGGGTTTGGAACTCACCGAGTCGGCGGTGATGAGTGATCCAGAGCGCGCGCTGCCGGTGCTGCGCGGGTTGCACGCTCTGGGCGTCCGCATCGCGGTGGATGACTTCGGTACCGGGTACTCGTCGCTGGCCTACCTGCGGTGTCTCCCGGTGGACGAGGTCAAGATCGACAAGAGCTTCGTGCTCGGGCTGGCGAGTGACCTCGGCGACCTCGCGGTGGTCCGCGCCATCGTGGACCTCGGCCACTCGCTCGGATTGGTCGTCGTCGCGGAGGGTGTCGAGCAGGATGCCACCCGGGACCAGCTGGTGGAGATGGGCTGCGATGTCGCGCAGGGTTTTCTGATCTCCCGGCCGCTCGAGGCGGGCCGGTTCGACGCCTGGTTGTCGGCCCGGACCGTCAGCGCCCCCGGAGTGCACGAGGAGACCGTGCGCACCCTGGTCCGGTGACCGCTGCGCCGGGTTTCACGGACTGCCCCGCGGTTGTGTAGAGTCGTCGTCGCTCGCTCGCTCGAGCACCGCTCCAGTTGCTCACACGGCTCTTATAGCTCAGACGGCCCCAATAGCTCAGACGGCAGAGCGTCTCCATGGTAAGGAGAAGGTCTACGGTTCGATTCCGTATTGGGGCTCCAGGCGGTGTAGCTCAGTCGGAAGAGCAAGCGGCTCATAATCGCTGTGTCGCCGGTTCGAGTCCGGCCACCGCTACCACCGGCCCGGCGCACCACGCGCTGGTCACCACCGCAGTCGATGACAGCTTCGGAGAGAGAGGCACCAGTGGCCGCCACCGACGTCCGGCCCAAGATCACGTTGGCGTGCGAGGAGTGCAAGCACCGCAACTACATCACCAAGAAGAACCGGCGCAACGATCCCGACCGGCTCACCATCCGCAAGTACTGCCCGAACTGCAACAAGCACCGGGCACACCGCGAGACCCGCTGAGCCGCGGCGGGTGCCCCCGGTAGCCTGCGCTGGTGGCACTCGACCCCTCCTTCGTCGGACGGTCCTATCCCGCGGCAGGTATCTACCAGGTGGGACGCGAGAAGATCCGGGAGTTCGCCGAGGCCATCGGGGACGACGACGCGGTCTACCGGGATCCGGGTGCTGCCCGAGCCTGCGGCTATGCCGATGTGATCGCCCCGCCTACCTTCGCGATCATCCTGTCCCTGCGAGCGCAGCAGGCGTTGGTGTGCGACCCCGACCTGGATCTGGACTACAGCCGGGTGGTACACGGCGACCAGTCGTTCACCCACCACCGGCCGATCCGAGCTGGCGACGAGCTGGCCGCGACCTTGCATGTTGACGGTGTCCGCACCATGGGGGACAACGATCTGCTCACGGTGCGCTGTGAGATCACCGACGGCGTGGGCGACCCGGTGACCACGGCCCGGTCCATGCTGGTCGTCCGAGGCGCGGTCCTCCGAGACCCGGACGGAGGCCAGGACCGGTGACCCTGCGCCGCCACACCGAGGTCGTCGAAGGCGACGAGCTGCCCGGGCTGCAGGTCCGGGTGACCCGGGCTGGGCTGGTCCGCTACGCCGGAGCTTCCGGCGACTTCAACCCGATCCACTGGAACGAACGGGTAGCTCAGGAGGTCGGGCTACCCGGCGTCATCGCGCACGGGATGCTCACCATGGCCCTGGCCAACCGGATGGTGACGGCTTGGGCGGGCGACCCGGGTGCCGTCGTGGCGTGCGGGGTGCGCTTCACCCGGCCGGTCGTGGTGCCCGATGACGGTGAAGGGGCGCTGGTGGAACTCTCCGGCACGGTGACGCAGCGGCGCGACGACGGGACCGTCCTGGTCGCGATCACCGCCCGCGCCGCCGGCCAGACCGTGCTCGGCAAGGCCACCGCCACCGTTGCGCTGGGCTGAGCGCCGCAGCTTTCGGGATTGGGGGCTAGCGGATCTCGGCCAGCAGCTCGGCCATCCGCGTCAGTCCAGTGCGGAGGTCCTCGTCGCCCAGCGCGTAGGAGAGGCGGAAGTAGCCGGGGGTGCCGAATGCCTCGCCGGGCACCACGGCCACCTCGGCGTGCTCCAGCACCGCCGCGGCCAGCTCGACACTGGTCCGCATGGTGACGTCGCGCAGCGAGCGGCCCAGCAGGCCCTGCACCGAGGGATAGGCGTAGAACGCGCCGTAGGGCACCGGGCAGGTTATTCCTTCGATGCCGGAGAGCAGCTCGACGATGGTGCGCCGCCTGCGGTCGAAGGCCTCGCGCATCCGCGCAACCGCGTCCAGTGGCCCGGATACCGCGGCCAGCGCGGCCCGCTGTGCCACGTTGCAGACGTTCGAGCTCAGGTGCGACTGCAGGTTCGCCGCCGCGGTCACCACATCCGGCGGACCGATCAGCCAGCCGACCCGCCACCCGGTCATCGCGTAGGTCTTGGCCACGCCGTTGACCACTACGCAGCGCTGCGCGAGCTCGGGCACCGCGACCGGCATCGACCGCGCCTGAGCACCGTCGTAGACCAGGTGCTCGTAGATCTCGTCGGTGACCACCCACAAGTCGTGCTCGGCGGCCCAGCGCCCGACCTCGACAACCAGCTCCGGGGGTGCCACCGCTCCGGACGGGTTCGACGGGGAGCACCACAGCAGGATCTTCGTGCGCTCGGTGCGGGCGGCCTCCAGCTGCTCGACGCTGGGCAGGTAGCCGCTGTGCTCGTCGGTGGGCACCATCACCGCCTCGCCGCCGGCCAGTGCGATCGCCTCCGGGTAGGTCGTCCAGTAGGGCGCGGGGAGCAGCACTTGGTCGCCGGGGTCGACCAGGGTGGCGAACGCTTGGTACACGGCCTGCTTGCCACCGTTGGTGATGAGCACCTGGCGGGGCTCGATCCGGTAGCCGGAGTCTCTGGCGGTCTTGGCCGCGATGGCTTCCCGCAGGTCAGGCAAGCCGGCGGCGGGTGTGTAGCGGTGGTTGGCCGGGTCCGCACACGCCGCAATGGCTGCTTGCACGATCTCCGGCGGCGTCGCGAAGTCGGGCTCCCCGGCACCGAACCCGATCACCGGACGACCGGCGGCCTGGAGTGCCTTCGCCTTCGCGTCCACCGCGAGGGTGGCTGATTCGGCGATGCCGCCGACCCGGGCGGAGATGCGTCGGGTCCCGGTGCGATGGGGGGCTGCCATGCCCAGCATCTTCTCACCCGCCGACGCACGTGGTCCCGCGGAGGCGGTGTGATGAGGAGGCGGTGTGATGAACAGCAGCCAGCGGAGGCTTCCCGGTTCCGCCTGGCGGCTGGGCAGTTGGAGTGCAGGGGCTCTGGTGGCCTACACTCTGATTCCTGGGTTACCAGCGGATCCTTCGTGCCCGGTGGCTTGTTGTGGTCGGGGCGATCGGCTGGTACCTGTTGTGGCGTCCCCGGGACGTCCGTAAAGGGGTGTAGCTCAACTGGCAGAGCAGCGGTCTCCAAAACCGCAGGTTGCAGGTTCAAGTCCTGTCGCCCCTGCGTCAATGAGAACCGAGCGATGAGAACAAATCCAGTGTCGATGAGAACCCAGCGTGGACCGAACCGGCGACCGGCCCGGCCGAGCGGAGGATCAGCAGCGTGAGCGACGATCGCGCCCCCGAGACGGGGGAGCGGGAGGAGCGTCCCGAGGAGTCGCAGGATGCCCCGCAGCCGGCCTCTGCTGCTGCTGTGCGTCGGGAGCGGTCCACCAGCCGCTCCGCTGGGGCGCAGCGGTCCGGGATCGCCGGCAAGGATCACCCCACCACGCCACGGGGCGCTACCGAGACCAAGGCAGCGCTGCCGGCCCGGCTGATCCGGTTCCTCCGCGAGGTCGTCTCCGAGCTCCGCAAGGTCATCTGGCCAAGCCGTCGGGAACTGGTGGTCTACACCGCGGTCGTGCTGGTCTTCGTCAGCTTCATGGTGGCGTTCGTGGCACTGCTGGACATGGGATTGGGCAGAGTCATGCTGAGCGTGTTCGGCTGACAGTCCACTACCAGCGCGACATGACGCATGACCATGAAGAGGAAGCGAGACTGACTGTGACCTCCCCCGAAGGCGGGCCGGAGCTGACGGGGCTGTTCGACGTGCAGCCGCCCGAGCCGGCGCAGCTCGTCGAGAGTGCCGAGAAACCCGAGATCACCGACGAGGCGGCCCCCGCCGTCGGGGCGGCCGAGATCGAGGCCGACAAGCCCGTCGACCCCGTGGAGGAACTCCGATCCGCGCTAGCCGCCGCTCCCGGCGAGTGGTATGTGGTGCACTCCTACGCTGGCTACGAGAACAAGGTGAAAGCGAACCTGGAGACCCGGGTGCAGACCCTGGACGTGGAGGACTTCATTTTCCAGGTGGAGGTGCCCACCGAAGAGGTTACTGAGATCAAGAACGGTCAGCGCAAGCAGGTGCAGCGCAAGGTGCTGCCCGGCTACATCCTGGTCCGGATGGACCTCAACGACGCTTCGTGGAGCGCCGTGCGGAACACGCCGGGGGTCACCGGGTTCGTCGGCGCTACCTCGCGGCCCTCGCCGCTGACCCTGAACGAGGTGCTGAAGTTCCTGGCCCCGCGGGTAGAGCAGCCGAAGGTGGCAGCGGGTGCGGGCCGGCAGCCGGCGGGCTCTGGTGCGGCCAGGCCCGCAATCGAGGTCGACTTCGAGATAGGGGAGTCGGTCACGGTCATGGACGGTCCGTTCGCCACGCTGCCGGCGACGATCAGCGAGGTCAACGCCGACGCGCAGAAGCTCAAGGTGCTGGTGTCGATCTTTGGCCGGGAGACTCCGGTCGAGCTCTCGTTCAGCCAGGTCGCCAAGATCTGACCGGCGAGCGAATTAAGAACAGCCCGAGGAAGGAACCATGCCCCCCAAGAGGAGAAAGAAGCTCGCGGCCACCGTGAAGCTCGCACTGGAGGCCGGCACCGCAAACCCGGCCTCGGTCGGGCAGGCGCTGGGTCCGCACGGTCTGAACATCATGGAGTTCTGCAAGGCATACAACGCTGCGACGCAGAACAGCCGTGGCGAGGTCGTCCCCGCGGTGATCTCGGTGTACGAGGACCGCTCGTTCGACTTCGTGCTCAAGACCCCGCCCGCCTCCGTGCTGCTGCTCAAGGCGGCCGGGGTGGCCAAGGGGTCGGCGGAGCCGCACAAGGCCAAGGTCGCCAGGGTCAGCCGCGACCAGCTCCGGGCCATCGCCGAGCGCAAGCAGGAAGACCTCAACGCTAACGACATCGATGCCGCAATCAAGATCATTGCTGGAACGGCCCGATCGATGGGCATCACGGTGGTGGACTGATACCTGCGCGAGGCCTGCTTGCAGGGCCAAGCCATCATCACAGCAGGGTCGAGGTATCAACACCGCCAGCAGTACCCCAGTACGTGTGGGAGAGCCGGGCGCTGGCTCGCACCACGACTGATCCTGACGAAGGGCAGTGACATGAAGCGCAGTAAGGCTTATCGCCAAGCCATCGATAAGGTCGACCGCAGCCGGTTCTACAGCCCGCTGGAGGCTGTGGCACTGGCCAAGGAGACCTCCCCGACCAAGATGGACGCCACTGTCGAGGTTGCCATGCGACTGGGCGTCGACCCCCGCAAAGCCGACCAGATGGTTCGCGGCACGGTGAACTTGCCGCATGGCACCGGCAAGACCGTCCGTGTCATCGTCTTCGCCAGTGGTGACCGGGCCGCCGAAGCAGTGGCTGCCGGCGCTGACGCGGTGGGCTCTGAGGACCTCATCGAGCGCATCCAGGGCGGCTGGCTGGACTTCGACGCCGCCATCGCAGCGCCGGACCAGATGGCCAAGGTCGGCCGGATCGCCAGGATTCTCGGTCCCCGCGGCCTGATGCCAAACCCCAAGACCGGCACTGTCACTCCCGACGTCGCCAAGGCCATCACGGACATCAAGGGCGGCAAGATTAACTTCAGGGTCGACAAGCAGTCCAACCTCCACCTGATCATCGGCAAGGTGTCCTTCGACGCCGACAAGCTGGTGGAGAACTATGCCGCTGCACTCGATGAGGTACTGCGAGCCAAGCCGTCGACCGCCAAGGGTCGTTACCTGAAAAAGGTCCACTTCTCCACCACGATGGGCCCCGGCATCCCAGTCGACCCCAACCGCACCCGCAACCTCCTCACCGACGACCCCGCCGCCCCCTGATCGATCACATCTGGATGCTTGTCGCTGTTCAGCTGCGCGGGGTTGAGGGGGGAGCGCCTGTAGGCGTCCCGTAAGCTGACTGGAGTTCCACCGAAGACCGCTGGTCTCCGTGCCGCCGGCACGGACGAAGGCCCCGCAACTGCGGGCGGCCCGCGCAGGAGGACGTGGTCGTCTCGCCATGCTGCGCCGTCGTGCGCCGTGTGGCTACGCCCCGCGCCTACTGCGCCGGGGCGTTCGTCGTTTTCGGGCCGGTGCACCACACCCATGACCACGACATGAGGAGGCGATCCATGGCCAGACCGGAGAAGGTCGACGCCGTTGCCGAGATCGCGGACCGGTTCCGCAGCGCCACCGCTGCGGTGGTGACCGAGTACCGCGGCCTCTCCATGGCGCAACTGACCAGCCTGCGTCGTTCCCTCGGCGAGACAACGACCTACCAGGTCGCCAAGAACAGCCTGGCTTCGCGTGCGGCAAGAGATGCCGGCGTGGAGGGTCTCGACGCGCTGTTCGTCGGCCCGACCGCGATCGCGTTCGTCCGGGGTGAGCCGGTGAACGCGGCCAAGACGTTGCGTGATTTCGCCAGAGAGCACAACGCGCTGGTCATCAAGGGTGGCTACCTGGACGGTCGGCCGCTGACGGTTGCAGAGGTCGCCCAGATCGCGGATTTGGAGTCCCGCGAGGTGCTGCTGGCCAAGCTGGCTGGCGCGATGAAGGGAAACCTCTCCAAGGCCGCCAGGCTGTTCGTCGAGCCGGCCTCTCAGGTCGTCCGGTTGGCGGCGGCCCTGCAGGACAAGCTGCAGGAGCGCCCGCCCACTGGCGACAGCGCCGAGGACTGATCGACCCCGGCCGTGTCCACCAGGACGCGAGAGCCGCCCACTGCATCCGTCGACGACAAAAGACGACAGAAGGAGAATGCCATCATGGCGAAGTTGAGCACCGACGATCTGCTCGACGTGTTCAAGGACATGACGCTGCTCGAGCTGAGCGATTTCGTGAAGAAGTTCGAGGAGACCTTTGACGTCACCGCCGCGGCGCCGCTCGCGGTGGCGGTGGGTCCGGCCGGTGCAGCGCCCGAGGCTCCGGTCGCTGAGGAGAAGGACGAGTTCAACGTCGTCCTCGAGGCCATTGGCGAGAAGAAGATCCAGGTCATCAAGGTGGTCCGGGAGGTCGTCTCCGGGTTGGGTCTCAAGGAGGCGAAGGACCTCGTCGAGAGCGCTCCCAAGCCGGTACTGGAGGGCGTGCCGAAGGACCAGGCCGAGGCCGCCAAGACCAAGCTGGAGGAGGCCGGCGCCAAGGTCAGCCTGACCTGAACGCCCCATCCCACCTTCAGCGGGCTGGGCGGGGTATCCGACCTGTCGTGGCCCCGCTCAGCCCGCTGAACGCGTTGCAGGCAGGTGCTGCTCGAGCCAGCGCACCAGGTCGGTGAGCACCTCGTCGCGCTCGGGTTCGTTGAACACCTCGTGGTAGAGGTCCCGGTATCGATGCACAGTCTTGTCTGGGGAGGACACCCAGTCGTGCACCATCGCGGAACCGGCCGGGGCACAAATGAGATCGTCGGTTCCGTGCAAGATCAGCAGTGGCACCGACAGTCGCGGCAGCCGGGCCGGCAGACCCTCCATGGTCGCCAGTATCTCGGCCCCGGTCCGGGCCTTGATCCTGCCGCGGTACACCAGCGGATCCTCCCGGTAGGAGCGCACCACCTCGGGGTCCCGGCTAATCTTCTCCTCGGCGCCCAGTGCGGCTACCCGGAGGTTGGGGACCAGTGCCGAGAGCACCCCGGCCAGGCGTCTCTGCAGTGCCGAGCCGACCGTCACCTCCACGAGCGGCCCGGACAGCACCAGGCCATCCAGCGGGGTTCCCGGCTCTGTGGCGTAGTGCAGCGCGATCAGCCCGCCGAGCGAGTGGCCGACCATGAACACCGGCAGGCCAGGGTGGCGCCCGCCGCAAAACCGCGCGAAAGAACCCAGGTCGTTGACGATCAGCGTCATCCGCTCGATATTGGCGCGTCGCCCGTCGGACCGGCCGTGCCCGCGATGGTCGGCGGCGTAGACCGCGAAGCCCGCCCCGGCCAGCCGGGTCCCGACGTGGGCGTAGCGTGCGGAGTGCTCATGGAGACCGTGCACGATCACGACGACCGCCCGGGCCCGGTCCGGGGGAAGCCAGGCCTGCCAGTAGGCCGACCTTCCGGGCGCGATCTCCCGGTGCCCCTCGACGTGGCCGTTGCTCACCGACTACCTCCTCGGGTGGTGACCGCCATCCCCATGGACCCTAACGCGCCGATCATGAGCCTCATGCCGATCATGGAGGGTTGAGTCCTGCACATCCACTGGGCACCGACTCTGTCGCAGGCGAGGGCCGCGGCGAAGCACCCACCGTCACCTCTTTACCCTGGACGGCCATGACCAGCGCCGCCGCTATCCGAGCCTTCCTGGGCGGGCCGCTACGGACCGCCACCGTTGCGGTTGCGGTACTCGCTGTGGTCGCTTTCGCTGCCGCCGGCTGGTTCGGCGTGTCCTGGTACCGAGCCGCGCACGACGCGTCCCTCGCCCGAGGTATGGCCCGGGACGCCGTTCTTCAGGATGCCCAGCAGGCCATGGTCAATCTCAACACGATCGACTATCGGCGGGTGCAGGACGGGCTGACGCTGTGGGAGCAGTCGGCGGCCGGGTCGCTCCTTGGTGACGTGCGGACCAGCCGGGACAACTACGCGCGTGCCATCACCGACTCGAGAACGACCACCACCGCGAGGATTATTGACGGAGCGGTCGCTGCTCTCGACGAGGGTTCCGGCACCGCGCGGGTGCTCGTCGGGGTCGACGTCACGTCCCAATCCGAGGATGGCGCTCCGAACTGCTTGCGCAGGCGCATACAACTCGACATGCGCCGCGACGGCGATGCCTGGAAGGTCGACAAGTTGGTGCCGGTCGGCGACGCCAGCCAGATTCCCGGAGCGTGTCCGGCGATCACGCCCGTGCCGCCGAAATAGCGAAGGGGACTCGGATCGCATGACCATCCCGACCCGACCACAGTCCAGTGCCCCTACCGAGCAGGCGGTCACGCCGCCCCGGCGGCTGACCGGCGTGGCAACACTGGTGAGCCTGGTCGCTGCGCTGGTGATCGCGCTAGGGCTGGCCGCATGGTTCCGCGGCGAGGCCAACCAACTGCTCGGGTCTGCGGCGGCGAGCAATGATGCGCTGCTCGATGCCGGCGCCACCGCCCAGGTCTCCGAGCAGACGCGCGAGGCGGTGCAACGCCTCTTCTCCTACGACTTTGCTCGGCTGGATGACAACGAACGGGCCGCTGCCGACGTCATCACCGGCCCGTTGGTCCAGGAATACCATGAACAGTTCGCTCAGGTGCGCCAGCTGGCGCCCTCGCAGCAGGCCGTGGTGGCGGCGACCGTGCCCGCGCTGGCCGTCAGGATGCTCGACGGTGAACGGGCAATCGTGGTGGTGTTCATCGAACGGCAGGCCATCCGGGGTCCTCAGCCTCCACCACTGCTTGGGCTCACCGTCACTGCGCAGCTGGTCAACGGCAGCTGGAAGATCGCGGACGTGGCGCCGTTCTGACCACGTGAGATCGTCCACCAACCGCACCCCATCCTCGCGCCGATCGGCCGAGCCGATCGGTTTCGCGGCCGCTGATCGTGCGGGTACGACCACTGATCGGACGATGTGCTCTTGACTGGCGGCGTCTCTCGGGTCACGCTAGGAGCACGCTTGCGCCGGGTGTGTCCGGCGCTGGACAGTCGCCGTCCTAGCGGTTAGACTGCCTCTTTGCGCTGCCCTCTCCTTGTTTTCCCTGTGCTCCGGGGTCACTCGGGCTGCGTGAACGGCAACAGTCGCATATGACAACGGTACCCAAGTACCGCCGCAAGCACCGTCACAACTGCATCGGCAACTGCACCAACACGGCGCGGGGAGCGTGGTCAGAGGAGACCATGTGTTCTTGCGCTCGGCTGCGCTAGTGTTCGGAAGGACGCATCTTGGCAGTCTCCCGCCCGTCCAAGTCCTCTGCTGCGAACAACTCCGTACCCCGCCTTCCGGGCGCTCCAGCCCGGCCATCGTTCGCGAAGATCCGCGAGCCGCTTGAGGTACCCGATCTCCTGGATCTCCAGCTCCAGTCTTTCGAGTGGCTGGTTGGTGCCGACAAGTGGTTCCAGCGCCGCATCGAGGCCGGTGATGACGAGCCCGTGGGTGGTCTCGCGGAGGTGCTCGAGGAGATCTCCCCGATCGAGGACTTCTCCGGCTCGATGGCCCTGTCCTTCTCTGACCCTCGCTTCGACGAGGTCAAGGCCTCCGTAGAGGAGTGCAAGGACAAGGACATGACCTACGCGGCGCCCTTGTTCGTCACGGCCGAGTTCACCAACAACAACACCGGTGAGATCAAGTCACAGACGGTGTTCATGGGTGATTTCCCGATGATGACAAGCAAGGGCACCTTCATCATCAACGGAACCGAGCGGGTGGTGGTGTCCCAGCTCGTCCGCTCTCCTGGAGTGTATTTCGACCACGCGGTGGACAAGACCACCGACAAGGACGTCTATAGCGTCAAGATCATTCCCAGCCGTGGTGCGTGGCTGGAGTTCGATGTGGACAAGCGCGACACGGTGGGCGTGCGGATCGACCGCAAGCGTCGCCAGCCGGTGACCGTGCTGCTCAAGGCTCTGGGCTGGACGACCGAGCGGATCGCCGCTCGGTTCGCGCACTCCGAGACGCTGCTCGCCACCCTGGAGAAGGACCACACCAGCGGCCCCGACGAGGCGCTGCTGGACATCTACCGCAAGCTGCGCCCGGGCGAGCCGCCGACCAAGGAGAGCGCCCAGGCGCTGCTGGAGAACCTCTTCTTCAAGGTCAAGCGCTATGACCTGGCCAAGGTCGGCCGCTACAAGGTCAACAAGAAGCTTGGCTTGAACCTGCCGCACCGAAACGGGGTGCTTGCCGAGGACGACATCGTCACCACCATCGACTACCTGGTTCGGCTACACGCGGGCGAGACGACGATGCCGGCCGCAAGCGGTGGCCCGGACGCGGTGGTGCCGGTGGAGACCGACGACATCGACCACTTCGGCAACCGCAGGCTGCGCACCGTAGGCGAGTTGATCCAGAACCAGATCCGGGTCGGCCTGTCCCGCATGGAGCGGGTCGTGCGCGAGCGGATGACGACTCAGGACGTCGAGGCCATCACGCCGCAGACCCTGATCAACATCCGCCCCGTGGTGGCGGCGATCAAGGAGTTCTTCGGCACGTCCCAGCTGTCCCAGTTCATGGACCAGACCAACCCGCTGGCCGGGTTGACCCACAAGCGGCGGCTGTCCGCGCTGGGCCCAGGAGGCCTGTCCCGGGAGCGGGCCGGTTTCGAGGTCCGTGATGTGCACCATTCGCACTACGGCCGGATGTGCCCGATCGAGACCCCGGAAGGCCCGAACATCGGGCTGATCGGGTCGTTGTCGTCCTATGCCCGGGTCAACCCGTTCGGTTTCATCGAGACGCCCTACCGCAAGGCCGTCGACGGGCGCGTCACCGAGCAGATTGACTACCTGACCGCCGACGAGGAAGACCGGCACGTCATCGCGCAGGCCAACGCGGTGCTGGACGAGGACGGCAACTTCGCTGAGGAGCGCGTGCTGGTCCGTCGCAAAGGCGGCGATGTCGACTACATCGACCCGCACGGCGTGGACTACATGGACGTGTCGCCGCGGCAGATGGTCTCGGTGGCCACCGCGATGATCCCGTTCGTTGAGCACGACGACGCCAACCGCGCACTGATGGGCGCCAATATGCAGCGCCAGGCAGTGCCGCTGCTGCGCAGCGAGGCGCCGCTGGTGGGAACTGGCATGGAGCTGCGGGCCGCGGTGGATGCCGGCGATGTCGTGGTGGCCGACAAGGCCGGCGTGGTCGAGGAACTGTGCGCCGACTACGTCACCGTCATGGCCGACGACGGCAGCCGGCAGACCTACCGGATGCACAAGTTCCACCGGTCCAATCAGGGCACCTGCACCAACCAGCGGCCGATCGTGGCCGAGGGCGACCGGGTGGAGATCGGTCAGGTGATCGCCGACGGGCCGTGCACCGACTCCGGCGAGATGGCCCTGGGTAAGAACCTGCTTGTGGCGATCATGCCGTGGGAGGGCCACAACTACGAGGACGCGATCATCCTGAGCCAGCGCCTGGTGCAGGACGATGTGCTCACCTCGATCCACATCGACGAGCACGAGATCGACGCCCGGGACACCAAGCTCGGTGCCGAGGAGATCACCCGGGACATCCCGAACGTCTCCGAGGAAGTGCTGGCGGATCTCGACGAGCGTGGCATCATCCGGATCGGTGCCGAGGTGCAGGCCGGGGACATCCTGGTCGGCAAGGTGACGCCGAAGGGCGAGACCGAGCTGACTCCCGAAGAGCGGCTGCTCCGGGCCATCTTCGGCGAGAAGGCCCGTGAGGTCCGTGACACCAGCCTCAAGGTGCCGCACGGCGAGACCGGCAAGGTCATCGGCATCCGGGTGTTCTCCCGGGAAGACGAGGACGAGCTGTCGCCTGGGGTCAACGAGCTGGTCCGGGTCTACGTCGCGCAGAAGCGCAAGATCCAGGACGGTGACAAGCTCGCTGGCCGACACGGTAACAAGGGCGTCATCGGCAAGATCCTCCCGGTGGAGGACATGCCGTTCCTGCCCGACGGGACCGCGGTGGACATCATCCTCAACACCCACGGTGTGCCGCGCCGGATGAACATCGGACAGATCCTGGAGACCCACCTCGGCTGGATCGCGAAGACTGGATGGCAGATCAACGGTGATCCGGATTGGGCCTCCCGGCTTCCTGAGGAGCTTTACCAGGCCGAGCCGGGCACCGTGGTCGCCACGCCGGTGTTCGACGGCGCTAAGGAGGAGGAGATCACCGGGCTGCTCGGCTCGACCCGGCTCAACCGGGACGGCGAGCAGATGGTCGGGCCCGACGGCAAGGCGCAGTTGTTCGACGGCCGCACCGGTGAGCCCTACCCCTACCCGATCGCGGTCGGCTACATGTACATCATCAAGCTGCTGCACCTGGTCGATGACAAGATCCACGCTCGTTCGACCGGGCCCTACTCGATGATCACGCAGCAGCCGCTGGGTGGCAAGGCGCAGTTCGGTGGTCAGCGCTTCGGCGAGATGGAGTGCTGGGCGATGCAGGCCTACGGGGCGGCGTACACCCTGCAGGAACTATTGACGATCAAGTCCGATGATGTGCTCGGCCGGGTGAAGGTGTACGAGGCCATCGTCAAGGGCGAGAACATCCCCGAGCCCGGGATTCCCGAATCGTTCAAGGTGCTGCTCAAGGAGCTGCAGTCGCTGTGCCTCAACGTCGAGGTGCTCTCCAGTGACGGAGCAGCGATCGAGATGCGGGACTCCGATGACGAGGACCTGGAGCGGGCCGCCGCCAACCTCGGCATCAACCTGTCTCGTAACGAGTCTCCTTCGGTAGACGACGTCGTGCAGTAGAGGCTCCGCAAAGACCGCGTCCGGCGCGGGGGTGGTCCTCCCGCCCATCCCCGCGCCGGACGCACCAAACACAAATCAGCGAACACCCCGCACAAACCCAACCCTGATCTCATCACCACAGGGATTTCATCAACACAGGGGAGAAGGAACCAGACGTGCTTGACGTCAACTTCTTCGACGAGCTCCGCATCGGCCTCGCGACTGCAGAGGACATCCGCCAGTGGTCCTTCGGCGAGGTCAAGAAGCCGGAGACCATCAACTATCGTACGCTCAAGCCGGAAAAGGACGGACTCTTCTGCGAGAAGATCTTCGGCCCGACCCGGGACTGGGAATGTTACTGCGGTAAGTACAAGCGCGTCCGCTTCAAAGGCATCATCTGTGAGCGCTGCGGCGTCGAGGTTACTCGCGCCAAGGTGCGCCGTGAGCGGATGGGTCATATCGAGCTGGCCGCACCGGTAACCCACATCTGGTACTTCAAGGGCGTCCCGAGCAGGCTGGGCTACTTGCTCGACCTGGCTCCCAAGGACCTTGAGAAGATCATCTATTTTGCCGCCTACGCCATCACGGCAGTGAACACCGAGGAGCGGCACAACGATCTCCCCACCCTGGAGAGTGAGATCGGTGTCCAGCGCAAGCGTCTCGAGGACCGCCGTGACGCCGACATTGAGGCGCGTGCGCAGAAGCTCGAGGCCGACCTCGCCGAGCTGGAGGCCGAAGGCGCCAAGAGCGATGTGCGGCGTAAGGTCAAGGAGGGCGGCGAGCGCGAGATGCGCCAGCTGCGTGACCGCGCCCAGCGTGAGGTCGACCGGCTCGACGAGATCTGGGAGACGTTCACCAAGCTCGACGTCGGCCAGCTCATCGTCGATGAGCTGCTCTACCGCGAGCTCTACGACCGTTACGGTGACTATTTTACCGGCGCCATGGGTGCCGAGGCGATCCAGAAGCTGATGGAGAACTTCGACATCGACGCTGAGTCGGAGAATCTGCGTGAGACTATCCGTACCGGCAAAGGCCAGAAGAAGCTGCGGGCGCTCAAGCGCCTGAAGGTCGTCGCGGCATTCGAGGCCACTCGCAACAACCCGATGGGAATGGTCCTGGACTGCGTCCCGGTGATCCCGCCGGACCTGCGTCCCATGGTGCAGCTCGACGGTGGCCGCTTTGCCACCTCCGACCTCAACGACCTCTACCGCCGGGTGATCAATCGGAACAACCGGCTCAAGCGGCTCATCGACCTGGGTGCTCCGGAAATTATCGTCAACAACGAGAAGCGGATGCTGCAGGAGGCCGTTGACGCCCTGTTCGACAACGGTCGCCGCGGCCGTCCGGTGACCGGCCCGGGAAACCGCCCGCTGAAGTCGCTGTCGGACCTGCTCAAGGGCAAGCAAGGCCGGTTCCGGCAGAACCTGCTCGGCAAGCGGGTCGATTACTCCGGCCGCTCGGTCATTGTGGTCGGTCCGCAGCTCAAGCTGCACCAGTGCGGCCTGCCCAAGCAGATGGCGCTGGAGTTGTTCAAGCCATTCGTGATGAAGCGCTTGGTGGACCTTAACCACGCACAGAACATCAAGTCAGCCAAGCGGATGGTGGAGCGGCAGCGTCCGCAGGTGTGGGATGTCCTCGAGGAAGTGATCACTGAGCACCCGGTGCTGCTGAACCGGGCGCCGACCCTGCACCGTCTGGGTATCCAGGCTTTCGAGCCCCAGCTGGTCGAGGGCAAGGCGATCCAGCTGCACCCGCTGGTCTGTGAGGCGTTCAACGCCGACTTCGACGGTGACCAAATGGCGGTGCACTTGCCGCTGTCGGCCGAGGCGCAGGCCGAGGCTCGGATCCTGATGCTGTCCAGTAACAACATCCTGTCGCCGGCCTCGGGCCGCCCGCTGGCCATGCCCCGGCTAGACATGGTCACCGGGCTGTATCACCTCACCAAGCTCGGCGAAGGCGAGCTTGGTGAGGGTCACTCGTTCTCATCGCCTGCTGAGGCGTTGATGGCGCTGGATCGCGGCACCATCGGGCTACAGGCCAAGATCCGGGTGCGGCTGCGCAATGTGGTGCCGCCGCTGGACGAGCAGCCCCGCCTCCGGGAGACCCAGGGTTGGGAGCCGGGAGCAGCGTGGATTGCGGACACCACCGTGGGTCGAGTGCTGTTCAACGACCTGCTGCCCGAGGACTACCCGTACGTCAACGACGTGCTGCCCAAGAAGCGGCAAGCTGCGATCGTCAACGACCTCGCTGAGCGGTACCCGATGGTCGCCGTCGCCCAAACGCTGGACAAGCTCAAGGACGCCGGCTTCCACTGGGCCACCCGCTCCGGGGTGACACTGTCCAGCTCCGATGTGGTGGTGCCGGCCGCGAAGCAGGAGATCCTCGACCAGTACGAGACCCGGGCCGACCAGGTGGAGAAGCGCTACCAGCGCGGTGTGCTCTCCCGTGACGAGCGCAATGGCGAGCTGGTGAAGATCTGGTCCCAGGCCACCGACGAGGTCGCCAAGGCGATGGAGGCCAACTTCCCGGCGGACAACCCGGTCTTCACGATCGTGTCGTCTGGGGCGGCCGGGAACATGACTCAGGTCCGGTCCCTGGCCGGCATGCGCGGCCTGGTCTCCAACCCCAAGGGCGAGTACATCCCGCGACCGATCAAGCACAACTTCCGCGAGGGCCTGAGCGTGCTGGAGTACTTCATCGCCACGCACGGAGCACGCAAGGGGCTTGCCGATACTGCACTGCGGACTGCCGACTCCGGGTACCTGACCCGCCGCTTGGTGGACGTCTCGCAGGACGTCATCGTGCGGGAGAACGACTGCGGCACCGAGCGGGGAATCCAGATGCCGGTCGCCGAGATCGGACCGGACGGTGCCCTGATCCGGCACCGTTACGTGCAGACCAGCCTGTACGCCCGCTGCACCGCAGAGGACGTGCTGGATGACTCCGGCTCGGTGACCCTGTCGCGGGGTGCGGACCTGGGCGATGTCGCGATCGACACCCTGCTCGCGGCTGGCGTTGTGCGCGTCAAGGTGCGCTCCGTGCTGACCTGCGAGGCGGCCAGCGGGGTGTGCGCGAAGTGCTACGGCCGCTCCATGGCCACGGGCAAGCTCGTGGACGTGGGCGAGGCGGTCGGCATTGTGGCCGCGCAGTCCATCGGTGAGCCTGGCACGCAGCTGACCATGCGCACCTTCCACCAGGGTGGAATCGCCGGCGAGGACATCACCACCGGTCTGCCCAGGGTGCAGGAGTTGTTCGAGGCCCGGGTGCCCAAGGGCATGGCGCCGATCGCCGATTCCGACGGCCGGGTGCGCATTGAGGACGGCGAGAAGTTCTGGAAGATCACCATCGTCCCGGACGACGGTAGTGAGGAGATCGTCTACGACAAGCTGTCCAAGCGGCAGCGACTTGCTGTGATCACAGTCGACGGCACCGAGCGCTCGGTGGCCGACAACGACCACGTCACCGTCGGGCAGAAGCTGCTCGAGGGTGTGGTGGACCCCCACGAGGTGCTGCGCGTGATGGGCCCACGGGAGGTGCAGCTGCACCTGGTCCGCGAGGTCCAGCAGGTGTACCGGTCACAGGGTGTGGACATCCACGACAAGCACATCGAGGTCATCGTTCGGCAGATGCTGCGCCGAGTGACGATCATCGACTCGGGCGCTACCGAGTTCCTGCCTGGTGCGCTGGCCGAGCGCGGCGACTTCGAGTCGGAGAACCGTCGAGTGGTCGCCGAGGGTGCTGAGCCTGCCGCGGGCCGCCCGGTCCTGATGGGGATCACCAAGGCATCGCTGGCGACCGAGTCGTGGCTGTCTGCGGCATCGTTCCAGGAGACGACCAAGATCCTTACCGATGCGGCAATCCAGGGCAAGAGTGACAAGCTCCTCGGGCTCAAGGAGAATGTGATCATTGGCAAGCTGATCCCGGCCGGTACCGGGATCAACCGGTACCGCAACATCGAGGTGCAACCAACTGAGGAGGCACGCGCCGCGGCGTACGCGATCCCGTCCTACGACGACGGCTACTACTCGCCCGACGTGTTCGGCACCGGGACCGGAGCAGCCGTCCCCTTGGACGACTACGACTTCGACCGCGACTACCGCTGACCCGGTTGGTGGCTCTTCAAGGACCACCAACCCCCGTCTCGGAGGTCTCAAACGACGGCCAACCCCCGCCGGCTCTGCCGGCGGGGGTTGGCCGTCGTTAAGGGCAGCAATCCGGGGGGTTGGTGGTCCTTGAAGAGCCACCAACCGGGGGCACGACATCCCAGTCGGCGAGTACCGCGGCGGTGTCGGCACCGGGATGGGGCGGCGGTGTCGGTCGGTCTGGGAAGGTACGCGAGAACCGTGGTGCGGGAGCAGCCTGCGGTACCCCGTCGAGATCGATGACGGTGCCGCGAGCTGCGATATGCGGGTGCGAGGGCACCTCGGCAAACGACAGCACCGGTGCCACGCAGGCGTCGGTTCCCTCGAATACGGCCACCCATTCGTCGCGGCTGCGACTGGCGAATACTTCGGTGAATCGCCCGCGCAACACTGGCCAACCAGCCAGATCCAGCTGCCCAGGCAGATCCTGCCCGGTGAGCCCGAGGCCTTCCAGCAGGGCCGCGTAGAACTGGGGCTCCAACGCTCCGACAGCGACGTAGCGGCCGTCGGCGCAGGCGTATGTGTCGTAGAACGGGGCGCCCGAGTCAAGCAGGTTGCGGCCCCGCTCATCGCTCCATAACCCGCAGGCGCGCAACGACCAGAACATCTGGGCGAGCACGCTGACCCCGTCCAGCATGGCGGCATCGACGACCTGACCGGCCCCGGACCGCTCCCGCTCCCACAGCGCGGCCAGCACTCCGACCACCAGGAACATCGAGCCACCACCGAAGTCCCCGACCAGGTTCAGCGGCGGCACTGGCTTGCCCCCGGCGTGCCCGACCGCGTGCAGCACACCGGTCAGCGCGAGGTAGTTGATGTCGTGCCCGGCGCGGTCGGCCAGCGGGCCATGCTGACCCCATCCCGTCATCCGCGCGTACACCAGCCGCGGGTTGCGGGCGTGGCAGTCGGCCGGACCGACGCCCAACCGCTCGGTGACACCGGCACGCAAGCCCTCGACCAGCACGTCGGCCCGTTCCACCAGCCGCAGCAAGGTTTCCCGGTCGGATGGGTCCTTGAGATCAAGTGCCACCGAGCGCCGGCCGCGAAGCATCTGGTCGCTTTCGCGCGGGGCAAGCTGCAGGCCACCGGAAGGGCGCTCCACCCGAACCACGTCGGCGCCCAGATCGGCCAGCAGCATCGCTGCATGCGGACCAGGGCCGATCCCGGCCAGCTCGATCACCCGCAACCCGACCAGTGGTCCCGGCATCGCACCTCCTCCTTAGCCGCGTTCCGCGGACTCAGCGCGGTCACGGGCGGCGGGGCCCTCGCCCCGGTAGCTGGCCCCGTTCAGCCCGCTGAATGCGGTCCGCGAGGGTGAATCTGGGTCGCCAGCTGGTTCACTGAGCGGCCCAGCGCACTGATCTCCGCCTCCAGCCGGAGGAGCAAGGCGGCCGATGCCCGAATTATCAGCGCATCGACCAGCCGGGAGTGCACCAGCGGACGGATCCAGTGGCAGAAGCCGATCGCGCCAGGCACGTTGACCCGCCTGCTACGCCTGGAGATAGCCTGTACGAAAGCCGCCGCGCAGTCGGTCACTGACGTTGTGGAATGCAGCGGCCACGGCAGGCGTTTCCGCATCTCGCGGAAGGCCGGCAGGTCGCGGTCGGCGTCGCGGACCATATCGGTGTCGACCCAGCCCATGTGAGCACACCCGACTGACACGCCCAGCGGCGCCAGCTCGATGCGCAGCGAGTCGGCGAACGCTTCCACTCCGGCCTTGCTTGCCCCGTAGGCCGAAGCGCCCGCCGTAGGGAAAAGCGCGGCCAGCGAACTGACTACTAACACGTAACCACCGGAGTCGATGAGGTGCGGCAGGGTCGCCTGCACAGTACGGAACACACCGGTGAGGTTGATATCGACGGTTTTGGCGAACACCTCCGGATCGATGCTGCGAACCGGGCCGAAACTGGCAACGCCAGCGTTGGCCACCACGACGTCCAGGCCGCCCAGCGCCGCCACCGCCTGGGCCGTCGCGGCGTGCAACGCGGCCGAGTCGGTGACGTCGGCTTCGACCCAGACGTGCTGGTCCCCGGGGTTTTTGGCCCCCATGCGCGCAACTCCCCGGTGTTCAACTCCCTCCCTGTACTCATTGCAGCCGAGCTCGGTGGCGAGTGCAGCCAGCAGGTCGGGCTCCAGCCCGACCAGGGCCAGCCGCGCGCCGCGGCCGGCCAGGTCGCGAGCGGTCGCCGCCCCAATGCCGCGGGCCGCGCCTGTGATGAGCACGTTCTTTCCTGCGAGTTCCATATTACTCGAGAGTAGATAGCGTGGACCGTCACGTCGAGTCCGGCTGTCGCAGTGCGACCCGCATCACGCAACGAGGGGGGTGTTTTGACCCTCGGGGAAGGCCCCAGGTATCCTGGTCGCGGTGCCCGACGCCGGTCGGGAAGCTCCGCGTGCCTGTTAGCGGTGCACCACCGGTGATGCGGGTCCAGTGCTTCCGCGGGACTCCCATTTCCGGTCTGGCGAGGGTGCCGCTCAGCTCCAGTCGGGACTGATCCTCCCGACCGGCTGGGCCCAACAGCGACACGCCCGACCTCGGGATACGGAGTGACCGGCCGCGCAATACCCACCGGCGACCGGGCAGCACCAGATGACCTCAGCATCAGATGACAGAGCACTACCGCCAGAAGACGAAGAAAGCTGGTCCATGCCTACCATCCAGCAGCTGGTCCGCAAGGGCCGCGAGGACAAGGTCGCCAAGACCAAGACTGCGGCGCTGAAGGGGAGTCCGCAGCGGCGCGGGGTGTGTACCCGCGTCTACACGACGACCCCGAAGAAGCCGAACTCGGCGCTGCGCAAGGTCGCCCGCGTCCGGCTCACCAGCCAGGTCGAGGTGACGGCCTACATACCGGGGGAGGGCCATAACCTCCAGGAGCACTCCATTGTCCTGGTGCGCGGCGGCCGAGTGAAGGACCTTCCCGGCGTCCGGTACAAGATCATCCGTGGATCACTGGACACCCAGGGCGTCAAGGGTCGCAAGCAGGCCCGCAGCCGCTACGGTGCGAAGAAGGAGAAGAGCTGATGCCTCGCAAAGGTCCGCCCCCGAAGCGACCGCTCATCTCCGACCCGGTCTACGGATCGCCGCTGGTCACCCAGCTGGTCAACAAGGTCCTCGTGGAGGGCAAGCGGTCGGTGGCCGAGAAGATCGTCTATCAAGCGCTGGAGGGCTGCCGGGACAAGACCGGCACCGACCCGGTGGTCACCCTGAAGCGTGCGCTGGACAACGTCAAGCCGGCCATTGAGGTGAAGAGCCGCCGTGTCGGCGGCGCTACCTACCAGGTCCCGGTCGAGGTGCGTGCGGTGCGATCCACCACGCTCGCGCTTCGCTGGCTGATCACGTTTTCCCGGCAGCGGCGGGAGAAGACCATGGTCGAACGCCTGATGAACGAACTGCTCGATGCCAGCAACGGCCTCGGGGCGAGCGTGAAGCGCCGCGAGGACACCCACAAGATGGCCGAGTCGAACAAGGCCTTCGCGCATTACCGCTGGTGATGGAGCCCCGCACACCGCAGTATTGAGCCAACCGCTCACTTTCGAGACAGCTAGGGATGAACTCTCGTGGCACGTGAGGTGCTGACCGACCTCGCCAGGGTCCGCAACATCGGGATCATGGCGCACATCGACGCGGGCAAGACCACCACCACCGAGCGGGTCCTGTTCTACACCGGGATCAACTACAAGATCGGTGAGGTGCACGACGGCGCCGCGACGATGGACTGGATGGAGGAGGAGCAGAAGCGCGGCATCACCATCACCTCCGCCGCGACCACCACCTTCTGGAGTGATCACCAGATCAACATCATCGACACTCCGGGTCACGTCGACTTCACGGTGGAGGTCGAGCGGTCGCTGCGGGTGCTCGATGGTGCCGTCGCGGTGTTCGACGGCAAGGAGGGCGTCGAGCCCCAGTCTGAGACGGTATGGCGCCAAGCCGACAAATACGACGTCCCGCGCATCTGCTTCGTCAACAAGATGGACAAGCTGGGAGCGGACTTCTACTTCACTGTGCGCACCATCCGCGAGCGCCTCGGTGCTACCCCGCTGGTCATTCAGCTGCCCATCGGCTCCGAGTCCGACTTCCAGGGTGTCGTGGACCTGGTCGGGATGCGGGCACTGACCTGGCGCGGCGAGGTCGGCAAGGGTGAGGACTACGCTGTCGAGGAGATCCCGGCAAACCTGGTCGAGGCTGCGAGCGAATACCGGGAGAAACTGCTCGAGGCCGTCGCCGAGTCCGACGACGAGCTTATGGAGCTCTACCTCGGCGGCCAGGAGATCAGCACCGCGCAGATCAAGGCGGGCATCCGCAAGCTCACCGTGCACAGCCAGGCATACCCGGTGCTGTGCGGCTCGGCGTTCAAGAACAAAGGTGTGCAGCCGATGCTGGACGCGGTGATCGACTACCTACCCTCGCCGCTGGATGTTCCGCCGATGCAGGGTCTGCTGGCTGACGGCACACCGGCCACCCGGAAGCCCTCGATTGAGGAACCGTTCTCCGCGCTGGCCTTCAAGATTGCCGCGCACCCGTTCTTCGGGAAGCTGACCTACGTCCGGGTCTACTCCGGCCGGGTCGCCACGGGCTCGCAGGTGATCAACTCGACCAAGGAGCGCAAGGAGCGCATCGGCAAGCTCTTCCAGATGCACTCCAACAAGGAGAACCCGGTCGAGGAGGCCCGGGCCGGTCACATTTACGCGATGATCGGCCTGAAGGAGACGACCACCGGTGACACCCTGTGTGACCCGCAGACGCCGATCATCCTGGAGTCGATGACCTTCCCGGAGCCGGTCATTCAGGTCGCCATCGAGCCCAAGACCAAGAGTGATCAGGAGAAGCTGAGCACGGCGATCCAGAAGCTGGCTGAGGAGGATCCCACCTTCCAGGTCAAGCTCGATGACGAAACCGGTCAGACGATCATTGCCGGGATGGGTGAGCTGCACCTCGAGGTGCTGGTGAACCGGATGCGCAGCGATTTCAAGGTCGAGGCGAACATCGGCAAGCCGCAGGTGGCCTACCGCGAGACGATCCGCAAGACGGTGGATAAGCTCGAGTACACCCACCGCAAGCAGACGGGTGGTTCGGGCCAGTTCGCTCGGGTGATCATCAAGCTGGAGCCGCTGCAGACCGGCGATGGCGCGCTCTACGAGTTCGACAACAAGGTCACCGGCGGACGGATCCCCAAGGAGTACATCCCCTCGGTGGACGCCGGGGCACAGGACGCTATGCAGTATGGCGTGCTGGCGGGCTACCCGCTGGTCGGCGTGAAGCTCACCTTGGTGGACGGCGCGTACCACGAGGTGGACTCCTCCGAGATGGCCTTCAAGATCGCCGGATCGATGGCGCTCAAGGAGGCGGCGCGCAAGGCCGGCCCGGTGA
This sequence comes from Pseudonocardiaceae bacterium, assembly GCA_035463315.1. Taxonomy (GTDB): domain Bacteria; phylum Actinomycetota; class Actinomycetes; order Mycobacteriales; family Pseudonocardiaceae. The sequence continues at coordinate 31,408 of DATHTJ010000046.1, read as the reverse complement.
TCTTGGAGCCGATGATGGCGGTCGAGGTGACCACGCCCGAGGACTACATGGGCGATGTCATCGGTGACCTCAACTCTCGGCGGGGCCACGTCCAGCACATGGAGGAACGCAGCGGCTCCCGCGTCATCAAAGCGTTGGTACCGCTGTCGGAGATGTTCGGTTATGTCGGTGACCTGCGGTCGAGGACCCAAGGGCGGGCGAACTACACCATGCAGTTCGACTCCTATGCCGAGGTTCCGGCCAACGTGTCCAAGGAGATCATCGCCAAGGCGACGGGCGAGTGATGAAGTGATCCTCTTCGGCTGCGGCTAGTCGCAGCAGCGGGCACCGAGGCCCCCCTCTGGAGGTCCGCCAAGACCACCCTGACAGCATGCCGCCACACCAGGACCGCCAACGGTCCGGCGGATCAAGAGAACGAGTCCAGGAGGACGAGACCAGTGGCGAAGGCGAAGTTTCAGCGGACCAAGCCGCACGTCAACATCGGGACTATAGGTCACATCGACCACGGCAAGACCACGCTGACCGCAGCGATCACCAAGGTCCTGCACGACAAGTACCCGGACGTGAATGAGGCATCGGCGTTTGATCAGATCGACAAGGCCCCTGAGGAGAAGCAGCGGGGTATCACGATCTCGATCGCACACGTCGAGTACCAGACCGAGAAGCGGCACTATGCCCACGTCGACTGTCCTGGGCACGCGGACTACATCAAGAACATGATCACCGGTGCGGCCCAGATGGACGGCGCCATCCTCGTGGTGGCCGCCACCGACGGACCGATGCCGCAGACCCGCGAGCATGTGCTGCTGGCTCGCCAGGTCGGTGTGCCCTACATCGTCGTCGCGCTCAACAAGGCCGACATGGTCGACGACGAGGAGATCATGGAGCTCGTCGAGCTCGAGGTTCGCGAGCTGCTGTCCAGCCAGGAGTACCCGGGTGACGACCTGCCGATCGTCCGGGTGTCGGCACTCAAGGCGCTCGAGGGCGATGATGAGTGGGGCCAGAAGCTCATGGAGCTGATGGACGCCGTGGACAAGAACATCCCGGAACCGGTGCGTGAGACCGACAAGCCGTTCCTGATGCCGATCGAGGATGTCTTCACCATCACCGGTCGCGGCACCGTGGTGACCGGCCGGATCGAGCGCGGCATCATCAATGTGAACGAGGCGGTGGAAATCATCGGCATCAAGGAGAAGGCGATGACGACCACCGTCACCGGTGTCGAGATGTTCCGCAAGCTGCTCGACCAGGGCCGCGCCGGCGACAACGTGGGCCTGCTGATTCGTGGCATCAAGCGCGAGGATGTGGAGCGCGGGCAGGTCGTCATCAAGCCCGGCACCAACACCCCGCACACCGAGTTCGAGGCTCGGGTCTACATCCTGTCCAAGGACGAGGGCGGCCGGCATACGCCGTTCTTCAACAACTACCGTCCGCAGTTCTACTTCCGCACCACCGACGTGACCGGGGTCGTGACGCTGCCCGAGGGGACCGAGATGGTCATGCCGGGCGACAACACCGAGATGTCCGTCAAGCTCATCCAGCCGATCGCGATGGACGAGGATTTGAAGTTCGCCATCCGCGAAGGTGGTCGCACCGTCGGTGCCGGTCGGGTAACAAAGATCGTCAAGTAAGAACGTACCTGCCGGCGCCAAGCGGCGCCGGCAGGTACCGTTCCTCCGCGGGATGTCGCCAGGGGCTTCACGGAGTAACCCCGGATTTGGTCGGCGATCTCGCGTCGCTTACCATGGAGCGGTTGCTCGGCAGGATCGTCAGCTTGACAGGCTTCCGGTCCGGCAAGCTGCCCGTTCGAGAGACTCCCGCTAGACAGTGTCCGGACAGCCTTCTGCGGATGGATGGACGGCATGGCACTGGTCTGCGCCCGAGCGCGACACACCCGACCGCGGGGACCGGCGCCCGGGGCGGACCCCCACCCGGGTCAGGCCCGGCCAGTACCACGAGACCAGCAGCACGAGACTGACAGGACGGCAAGCCACCATGGCGGGACAGAAGATCCGCATCCGGCTCAAGGCCTACGACCACGAGGCAATAGACGCGTCCGCGCGCAAGATCGTCGAGACCGTGACGCGCACCGGCGCTCGGGTCGTCGGGCCGGTGCCGCTGCCGACCGAGAAGAATGTGTACTGCGTCATCCGCTCGCCGCACAAATACAAGGACTCGCGGGAGCACTTCGAGATGCGCACGCACAAGCGGCTGATCGACATCCTCGACCCCACGCCCAAGACGGTGGACGCGCTGATGCGCATCGATCTGCCGGCCAGCGTCGACGTCAACATTCAGTAAGGCCGGGAGATGACAGCGACTGATTCGGAGCATCAGGGCATGAGGGCCGTGAGGGGAATACTGGGCACCAAGCTCGGGATGACCCAGGTCTTCGACGAGAACAACAGGATCGTTCCGGTCACCGTGGTGGCGGCCGGGCCCTGCGTGGTGACCAGGATTCGCACCCCGGAGAAGGACGGCTATACCGCTGTGCAGCTGGCCTTCGGCGCGGTGGATCCGCGCAAGGTGACCAAGCCGGTGGCCGGGCATTACGCCGCGACCGGGATCACACCGCGGCGCCACCTGGTCGAGCTGCGCACTGCCGACGCCGCGGACTACGAGGTCGGCCAGGAGGTCACCGTCGAGGTGTTCGCCGCCGGGGCCGTGGTCGACGTGGTCGGCACCAGCAAGGGCAAGGGCACCGCAGGCGTGATGAAGCGGCACGGTTTCCGTGGTCTCGGGGCCAGCCACGGCACCCAGCGCAAGCACCGGTCACCGGGTTCGATCGGCGGTTGCGCCACGCCGAGTCGGGTGTTCAAGGGCACTCGGATGGCCGGCCGGATGGGCAACGTCCGGGTCACCACCCAGAACCTCACCGTGCACCGGGTTGACACCAAGTCCGGGCTATTGCTGATCAAGGGTGCGCTGCCCGGCCCGAAGGGCGGCCTGCTGCTGGTCAAGACCGCTGCGAAGGGTGGTGCACAGCAGTGAGCACGATCGACATCCGGACCCCCGAAGGGGATATAGCCGGTACTGCCGAACTGCCCGCCGAGATCTTCGATGTGCCCGCGAACATTCCGCTGATGCACCAGGTCGTGGTTGCCCAGCTGGCCGCGGCGCGGCAGGGTACGCATGACACCAAGACCCGGGGTGAGGTCAGCGGTGGGGGCAGCAAGCCCTACCGGCAGAAGGGCACCGGGCGGGCCCGTCAGGGTTCGATCCGGGCCCCCCAGTTCACCGGCGGCGGCATCGTGCACGGCCCCACGCCGCGGGACTACAGCCAGCGCACCCCGAAGAAGATGAAGGTTGCCGCGCTCCGTGGTGCGCTATCCGACCGGGCCCGGGATGGACGGGTACACGTGGTCTCCGGGCTGGTCTCCGGTGACGCCCCGTCGACCAAGACGGCTCGCAAGGTCTTGGAAGGGCTTGTTGACCGGGGCCCAGGTACCCGGCTGCTGGTGGTGCTCAGTCGCGCCGATGAGGTGGCCCGTCGCAGCGTGCGCAACCTCCCGTCGGTGCACGTGCTGACCCCTGACCAGCTCAACACCTACGACGTGCTGGTCAACGACGAGGTCGTGTTCACCGCCGATGCGCTGCAGGCATTCCTGGCCGGACGCAGCACTACTACGGTGAGGGAGGAAGGTCGATGATCCCCGACCCCCGTGACGTGATCCTCAAGCCGGTTATCTCGGAGAAGAGCTACGGGCTGCTGGAGAAGAACAAGTACACCTTCGTGGTCGCGCCGCATGCCAACAAGACTGAGATCAAGATCGCGGTCGAGAAGGTATTCGGCGTGCAGGTGGTCAGCGTCAACACCCTCAACCGCCCGGGCAAGCGCAAGCGCACCAGGTTCGGGTACGGCAAGCGTAAGGACACCAAGCGGGCGATCGTGACGCTATCCGCGGAGAGCAAGTCGATCGAGATCTTCGGCGGACCGGCCGCCTGAGCGGTCACCAAAGGAACTGGGCTACCACATGGGCATCCGCAAGTACAAGCCGACGACCTCGGGTCGCCGCGGCTCCAGCGTCTCCGACTTCGCCGAGATCACCCGAAGCCACCCGGAGAAGTCACTGGTTCGCCCGCTGCACAGCAGGGGCGGTCGTAACGTCCACGGCCGGATCACGACTCGGCATCAGGGTGGCGGGCATAAGCGCGCCTACCGTCTGATCGATTTCCGGCGGGCCGACAAGGACGGTGTGCCGGCCAAGGTCGCGCACATCGAGTACGACCCGAACCGCACCGCGCGGATCGCGCTGCTGCACTACGTCGACGGCGAGAAGCGATACATCATTGCCCCGGAGAAGCTACGCCAGGGCGATACGGTGGAGAACGGCCCGAAGGCCGACATCAAGCCGGGCAACAACCTGCCGCTGCGCAACATCCCGGTCGGCACGGTGGTGCACGCCATCGAGCTCCGACCCGGTGGTGGCGCGAAGATCGCCCGCTCGGCCGGTGCGCGGGTCCAGCTGGTGGCCAAGGACGGACCGTACGGCCAACTGCGGATGCCGTCGGGCGAGATCCGCAATGTCGATGTCCGGTGTCGCGCCACGGTGGGCGAGGTGGGAAATTCCGAACAGGGCAACATCAACTGGGGCAAGGCTGGCCGGATGCGCTGGAAGGGAAAGCGCCCCACGGTTCGCGGTGTGGTGATGAACCCGGTTGACCACCCACATGGTGGTGGTGAGGGCAAGACCTCCGGTGGGCGCCACCCGGTGAACCCGGCGGGCAAGCCCGAAGGCCGCACCCGGCGTCGTCAGCCTAGCGACAAGCTGATCGTCCGCCGTCGCCGCACCGGCAAGAAGCGCTGAGCAGGAGGGAGGAACAATGCCACGCAGCCTGAAAAAGGGCCCGTTCATCGATGACCACCTGCTTAAGAAGGTGGATGCGCACAACGAGGCCGGTAGCAAGCAGGTCATCAGAACCTGGTCGCGCCGCTCCACGGTCATCCCCGACATGATCGGCCACACCATCGCGGTGCACGATGGGCGCAAGCACGTCCCGGTGTTCATCACCGAGGCGATGGTCGGTCACAAGCTTGGTGAGTTCGCCCCGACCCGCACGTTCCGGGGACACGTCAAGGACGACCGGCGGGCCCGGCGCCGCTAGAGCGGTTCAGCAGCGATGAATCAGAGAGACGAAGAGGTAGCAGCGCATGGACGCCCGTAACCAAGCCGGCGCGACGGCCGCGCAGGAGCCGTCCCGCGCGGTGGCGCGGGCTCGGTACGTCCGCGTGACGCCGATGAAGGCGCGCCGCGTGGTCGAGCTCATCCGGGGCCGCAGCGCGCGTGAGGCGCTCGCGGTGCTCGAGTTCGCACCGCAGGCCGCTTCCGGTCCGGTGTCGAAAGTGCTGGCCAGTGCGATGGCCAATGCCGAGAACAACCTGGACATGGATCCCGACACTCTCGTGGTGACCAGGGCGTTCGTGGACGAGGGGCCGACGCTCAAGCGGTTTCGCCCCCGGGCCCAGGGTCGGGCCTATCGGATCCGCAAGCGCACCAGCCACATCACGGTGGAGGTCGAGGCGGTAGCGCAGCGGCGGACCGCCGGGCAGCCCCGTGGTGCGCAGGCCGGCTCGGCTCGACAGGCTTCGGGCCAGCGGGGCGCTACCAGCAAGAAGGCCAACTCCACCCAGACAAGGAGTGCCCGCTAGTGGGTCAGAAGATCAACCCGCACGGCTTCCGGCTCGGCATCTCGACCGACTGGAAGTCCCGCTGGTATGCGGACAAGCAGTACGCGGAGTACGTCAAAGAGGACGTCGCGATCCGCAGGCTGCTGTCCAAGGGTATGGAGCGGGCGGGCATCGCCAAGGTCGAGATTGAGCGCACCCGCGACCGGGTTCGCGTCGACATCCACACCGCAAGGCCGGGCATCGTGATCGGCCGGCGCGGTGCCGAGGCCGACCGGATCCGCGGTGAGCTGGAGAAGCTGTCCGGCAAGCAGGTGCAACTCAACATCCTTGAGGTCAAGAACCCCGAGGCGGAGGCTCAGCTGGTGGCCCAGGGCGTGGCCGAGCAGTTGTCTAACCGGGTTGCCTTCCGGCGCGCGATGCGCAAGGCCATTCAATCGGCGATGCGTTCCCCCCAGGTCAAGGGGATCCGGGTGCAGTGTTCGGGTCGCCTGGGTGGTGCCGAGATGTCCCGCTCGGAGTTCTACCGCGAGGGCCGCGTCCCCCTGCACACGCTGCGGGCCGACATCGACTACGGGCTGTTCGAGGCCCGCACCACCTTCGGCCGGATCGGCGTGAAGGTCTGGATCTACAAGGGTGACGTGGTCGGCGGGCGACGCGAGCGTGACGCAGACACTGCCGCAGCCGCTGCGGCCCGGGCGCCGCGTCGGGAGCGCCCTGCCCGGCGTCGCTCCGGGGCTGCCGGGACCACGGGTACCTCTACCGAGGCGGGCCGCGCCGCGGCGGCGGAGGTGGCGGCAGTGCCCATTGCGGGGCCAACCGAGACGCCCAGCTTGAGTGCCGTCGCTGACGGCCCGGAGACCGCTGCAGCTGAGCCGACCACGACTACGGCCCAGCACGTCACCACCAGCGAGGCGGATACCGCAGGACACGGGGAGGGCTGAGACGTGCTCGTCCCACGCAAGGTCAAGCACCGCAAGCAGCATTCACCTGGTCGTTCGGGTATGGCTACCGGCGGCACTCAGATCACCTTTGGGGACTACGGGATTCAGGCTCTGGAGTCGGCCTACGTGACCAACCGGCAGATCGAGTCCGCTCGTATCGCGATCAACCGGCATATCCGTCGTGGCGGTAAGGTCTGGATCACCATCTTCCCGGATCGTCCGCTGACCAAGAAGCCTGCGGAGACCCGGATGGGGTCTGGCAAGGGCTCGCCTGAGTACTGGGTGGCCAACGTCAAGCCGGGGCGGATCATGTTCGAGATGGCCTACCCCAACGAGACGGTGGCCCGCGAGGCGCTGCGTCGTGCGATCCACAAGTTGCCGATGAAGTGCCGGATCGTGACCCGCGAGGGGGTGGACTTCTAATGGCAGCCACCACCGCTGCGAGTGAACTGCGCGAGCTCACCGACGACGAGCTGGTGCTGCGGCTGCGCGAAGCCAAGGAGGAGCTGTTCAACCTGCGCTTCCAGATGGCCACCGGACAGATGGACAACAACCGACGGTTGCGCACTGTCCGGCACGATATTGCTCGCATCTACACCGTGATGCGCGAGCGTGAGCTGGGTCTTTCGGTGTCTCCGGACGCCATTGCGGGAAGTGAGGGTGCGGCATGAGCGAGACCGTGGGCATGGGTTCCGCTGACACGAGCGCCGCGGGTATTGACACCGCGCCCGCCAAGCGTCACCAGCCGACCCAGCCACAAGGGCGAAATCAGCGAAAGGTCCGCGAAGGTTACGTCGTCTCGGACAAGATGGACAAGACGGTCGTGGTGGCGCTTGAGGACCGCAAGAAGCACCCGCTGTATGGCAAGGTGATGCGATCCACCACCAAGGTGAAGGCGCATGACGAGGCGAATAGCGCGGGTGTCGGCGATCGGGTGTTGTTGATGGAGACCCGCCCCCTGTCGGCGACCAAGCGCTGGCGGTTGGTCCAGATCCTCGAGAAGGCCAAGTGATCGACTGCGCGGTAGCACTGGACGGGTGTAGCGAGACCCTGAGGCGCGAGAAGGAGTTGACGTGATCCAGCAGGAGTCGCGACTGCGGGTCGCCGACAACACGGGCGCCAAGGAGATCTTGTGCATCCGGGTGCTCGGCGGTAGCTCGCGCCGCTACGCCGGCATCGGGGACATCATTGTGGCGACCGTCAAGGAAGCCATTCCCGGCGCCAATGTCAAGCGGGGCGACGTGGTCAAGGCTGTCATCGTGCGCACCGTCAAGGAGAAGCGCCGCCCAGACGGTTCCTACATTCGGTTCGACGAGAACGCTGCGGTACTGATCAAGCCGGACGGCGAGCCGCGCGGTACCCGGATCTTCGGCCCGGTGGGTCGGGAGCTGCGAGACAAGCGATTCATGAAGATCATATCGTTGGCCCCGGAGGTGCTGTAGCGATGAGAGTTCGCAAGGGCGACACGGTCCTGGTCATCGCCGGCAAGGACAAGGGCGCCAAGGGCCGGGTGATCCAGGCTTACCCGGACACCGGTCGGGTGCTCGTCGAGGGCATCAACCGGATCAAGAAGCACACCCGGATCAGCCGCACCCAGCGCGGTGCGCAGAGCGGCGGGATCGTCACGCAGGAGGCCACCATCGACGTCTCGAACGTCATGGTCGTTGACTCCGACGGCAAGCCGGCCAGGGTGGGCTACCGCACTGATGACGAGGGCAAGCGCGTGCGCGTGTCGCGGCGCAGCGGCAAGGACATCTGAGATGACGACCGTAGAGGTGACGGTGCCCAGGCTGAAGGCCCGGTACCGCGAGGAGATCGCCGTCGCGTTGCGCGAGCAGTTCAGCTACCCCAACCCGATGCAGATACCCAGAGTGGTGAAGGTCGTCGTGAACATGGGTGTCGGCGAAGCCGCCCGGGACGCCAAGCTGATGGACGGTGCCGTGCGCGACCTGTCGACGATCACTGGCCAGAAGCCGCAGGTGAAGCGCGCCCGCAAATCCGTCGCTCAGTTCAAGCTGCGCGAGGGGATGCCGATCGGCGCCAAGGTGACCCTGCGTGGCAATCGGATGTGGGAGTTCCTGGACCGCTTGCTGACGATCGCGCTGCCCCGTATCCGGGACTTTCGTGGTCTGTCGCCGACCCAGTTCGACGGTAACGGTAACTACACTTTCGGGCTCAACGAGCAGTCGATGTTCCACGAGATCAATCCGGACAGTATCGACCGCCAGCGCGGCATGGATATCACCGTGGTCACCTCCGCGACCACCGACGAGGAGGGCCGGGCGCTGCTGCGTCGTCTGGGCTTCCCCTTCAAGGAGAGCTGATGGCGAAGAAGGCGCTGATTATCAAGGCCGCGCGCAAGCCGAAGTTCGCGGTACGGGCATACACCCGCTGCCAGCGCTGCGGGCGCCCCAAGGCGGTGTATCGGAAGTTCGGGCTGTGCCGGATCTGCCTGCGCGAGATGGCTCACCGCGGCGAGCTGCCCGGCGTCAGCAAGAGCAGCTGGTAGGAGGTCGATATGACGATGACCGACCCGATCGCAGACATGCTGACCCGTCTGCGCAACGCGAACTCGGCCTATCACGACCGGGTCGTGATGCCGCATTCTAAGATCAAGGTGAATATCGCCGAGATTCTCCAGCGGGAGGGCTATATCTCGGGCTTCCACACCGAGGACGCAGCTGTGGGTAAGTCCCTGGTGGTCGATCTGAAGTTTGGCCCGAACCGGGAGCGCAGCATCGCTGGCCTACGCCGGGTGTCCAAACCCGGCCTGCGGGTGTACGCGAAGTCGACGTCGCTACCCAAGGTGCTCGGTGGCCTGGGGGTGGCGATCATCTCCACGTCCACCGGGCTGCTCACCGATCGGCAGGCCGCCAAACGACGGGTGGGCGGGGAAGTCCTCGCCTTCGTCTGGTGAGAGGGGAGCAGACGAGATGTCGCGCATCGGGAAGCAGCCGATCACGGTGCCTGCCGGGGTCGATGTGGCCATCGACGGGCGCACCGTGACGGTGCGGGGGCCCAAGGGCACCCTGTCGCACACTGTGCCCGAGCCGATCACCGTGCAGCGGGCGCAGGACGGCACTCTGCTGGTCCAGCGACCCGACGACGAGCGACGGAGCAAGTCACTGCACGGGCTGTCCCGGACGCTGGTGAACAACATGGTCATCGGGGTCAGCCAGGGCTATGAGAAACGGATGGAGATCCACGGCGTCGGTTACCGAGTGGTGCTCAAGGGCTCGGATTTGGAGTTCTCGCTGGGCTACAGCCACCCGGTGCCCGTCGCTGCGCCCGACGGCATCACCTTCACGGTGGACAGCCCGACGCGGTTCTCCGTGGCAGGTATCAGGAAAGAGACCGTCGGCGAGGTCGCGGCGACCATTCGCAAGTTGCGCCGCCCTGATCCGTACAAGGGCAAGGGTGTGCGCTACGCGGGCGAGAAGATCCGGCGCAAGGTCGGGAAGACAGGTAAGTGATCATGGCTGAGGCAGCGACTACTGTGACGAGGCGGCCGCGGGTCGGTGTGGACGTCTCGACCCAACGCCGGCTGGCCCGGCTGCGGCGGCACCACCGGCTGCGCAAGAGGATCAGCGGTTCGCCAGAGCGCCCGCGCCTGGTGGTCAACCGCTCGTCCCGGCACATCGCCGTGCAGCTGGTGGACGACGTGGCCGGGCATACCCTGGCCGCGGCGTCCAGTATCGAGCCGGACGTTCGCGCCATGGACGGGGACAAGAAGGCCAGGGCGGCCAAGGTCGGCGAGCTGATTGCCGCCCGGGCCAAGGCGGTCGGCGTGGATCGGGTGGTCTTCGACCGCGGTGGGCACGACTACCACGGTCGGATCGCGGTGCTGGCCGACGCCGCCCGCGGTGCTGGCCTGGAGTTCTGACGGATGACGAATACTGGACAGCACGCCGGACACGACGAGCAGCAGCACGCGAGCAACGGAAGGAACGCCTGATGCCTGGACGCATGCGGCGGGAAGGCGGCGGCGAGCGCAGCGATCGTCGGGACCGCCGGGACGGCGGTCGCGGTGGGGCGCCCCAACAGGAGAAGAGCCCGCATCTAGAGCGCGTGGTCGCGATCAACCGCGTGGCCAAGGTCGTCAAGGGTGGTCGGCGTTTCAGCTTTACTGCGCTGGTCGTGGTAGGCGACGGTGACGGCATGGTCGGTGTCGGTTACGGAAAGGCCAAGGAGGTGCCGGCGGCCATCCAGAAAGGCGTGGAGGAAGCCAAGAAGAACTTCTTCCGGGTGCCCCGGATCGGCAGCACCATCCCGCATCCGATCACCGGCGAGGCTGCGGCCGGCGTCGTGCTGCTCCGCCCTGCGTCTCCTGGTACCGGGGTTATCGCAGGCGGCCCGGTGCGCGCGGTACTGGAGTGCGCAGGCGTGCATGACGTGCTGTCCAAGTCGCTGGGCAGCGATAATGCGATCAACATCGTGCACGCCACGGTGGCAGCGCTGAAGGGGCTGCAGCGTCCTGAGGAGGTGGCCGCGCGGCGCGGCCTGCCGCTGGAGGACGTGGCTCCGGCCGGCATGTTGCGGGCACGTGCCGCACAGGGGGTATGACATGGCACTGAGGATCACCCAGACTCGGAGCACGATCGGCAGCCTGCGCAATCAGCGTGAGACCCTGCGTTCGCTGGGGCTACGCAAGATCCGACAGTCCGTGGTCAAAGAGGATAACTCCCAGGTTCGCGGCATGATCGCCACCGTCCGCCACCTGGTAGCGGTGGAGGAGGTCGACTCGAAGTGACGATCAAGGTCCACCATCTGCGTCCGGCCGTCGGCGCGAAGACCGCCAAGATGCGGGTCGGTCGGGGCGGGGCGTCCAAGGGCAAGACCGCGGGGCGAGGTACCAAGGGAACCAAGGCCCGCAAGAACGTGCCTGCTGGTTTCGAGGGCGGGCAGATGCCGATCCACATGCGGCTGCCCAAGCTCAAGGGTTTCCGCAACCGGTTTCGTACCGAGTACCAGGTGGTCAACGTCGGTGACCTGGCCCGGCTGTTCCCTGACGGGGGAACCGTAGGGCCGGAGGAGCTGGTGACTCTCGGTGCGGTGCGCAAGGGACTGCCGGTGAAGGTGCTCGGTAACGGTGACCTCGGTGGGGTGGCGCTGCAGGTCAGCGCCCAGGCATTCTCCGGTTCCGCGCGGGACAAGATTGCCGCAGCGGGCGGCAGCAGCACTGAGCTGTAGGCGGCGTCCTACCCTGACGGGCTCTGTTATGACAGTCGTGCCCTGCTGTTACAGTCGGTCGGAGCGCGCGGGCAAGCTGGTTGGCCCGCGCCGTCATGTGCCCCTGCATCGCCCGGTCGCCGCCCCCGGTGGTGCGACCGCCGGCCCACGATCGACGGCCTCACTGCGGCCGTGCCCAGGAGGTAGGAGTGCTCGGCGCCTTCCGCTCGGCCCTCGCGACGCCGGATCTGCGCCGCAAGATCCTGTTTACCCTCGGCATGGTGGTGATCTACCGGATCGGCGCCACGTTGCCCTCACCGGGGGTCTCCTACGTCAATATCCAGCAGTGCCTCGACCAGGTGCAGCGCGGTGACAACCAGAACATTTACTCGCTGATCAACCTGTTCAGTGGTGGGGCGCTGTTGCAGCTGGCGGTGTTCGCACTGGGGATCATGCCCTACATCACCGCGAGCATCATCGTTCAGTTGCTCACCGTGGTGATTCCCCGTTTCGAGCAGCTGAAGAAGGAGGGGCAGCCCGGCCAGAACAAGCTCACCCAGTACACCCGTTACCTGACGATCGCGCTGGCGGTTCTGCAGGCCACCGGCATCGTGGCGCTGGCGGTGCGAGGTCAGCTGTTCTCCGACTGCACGCTGCCGCCCATCCCCGACGAGTCGGTGTTCAACCTGGTCGTCATCGTCATGGTGATGACCGCTGGCACCGGCGTGGTGATGTGGCTGGGTGAGCTGATCACCGAGCGGGGCATCGGCAACGGTATGTCGCTGTTGATCTTCACTTCGATCGCCGCGCGCATCCCCGCGGAGGGCAAGAACATCCTGGACCAGAACGGTCCGCTGGTCTTCGTGTTCGTGTGCTTTTTCGGTTTGGCGATCATCGCCAGCGTGGTGTTCGTCGAGCAGGGCCAGCGACGGATCCCCGTGCAGTACGCCAAACGGATGATCGGCCGCCGGATGTACGGCGGCACCTCGACCTACCTGCCGCTGAAGGTGAACCAAGCCGGCGTCATTCCGGTCATCTTCGGGTCGTCGTTGCTCTACCTGCCCGATCTCATCGCGCGGCTGACCACCTCGCCCACCGGCCAGCAGGGGTGGTGGCAGACCTTCGTCAGCCGCTACCTGGTGGATCAGTCCAGCTGGGTGCACATCTCGCTGTACTTCTTGATGATTATCTTCTTCACTTATTTCTACGTGGCGATCACGTTCAACCCGGAAGAACGCGCCGAGGAGATGAAGAAGTTCGGCGGGTTCATCCCCGGCATCCGGCCGGGACGCCCGACCGCCGAGTACCTGGGCTTCGTACTGAACCGCATCACCCTGCCCGGGTCGCTATACCTGGGCACCGTCGCCGTGCTGCCCAACTTGTTCCTCGATCTGACCGGTAGTGGACAGAACCAGAACTTCCCCTTCGGCGGCACCGCTGTGCTGATCATGGTGGGCGTCGGGCTGGACACCGTGAAGCAGATCGAGAGCCAGCTGATGCAGCGCAACTACGAAGGGTTCCTGCGCTAGTGCGAATCCTCATCGTTGGTCCGCCGGGCGCGGGCAAGGGCACCCAGGCTGCCGTGCTGGGTGCGGAACTCGGCGTACCGCACATCTCGACTGGTGACCTGTTCCGGGCCCACGTCGAAGACGAGACCGAGTTGGGCCGGCAGGTCAAGAAGTACCTGGAGTCTGGCGCGCTGGTACCCGACGAGCTCACCAATGAGATGGTCGCGCAACGGCTTACTGAGGACGATTGTCGGGCCGGCTTCCTGCTCGACGGGTTCCCCCGCACGGTCAGCCAGGCTCGGGTGCTCACGGGGTTGCTGCGCGATCTTGACTGCGAGATCGACGTGGTGCTGGAGCTCGATGCGCCCGAGGATCTGGTGGTCGAGCGCCTGCTGGCGCGCGGGCGCCACGACGACACTGAGGACCTGATCCGGTGCCGCCAGCAGCTGTATCGCGAGGAGACCGCGCCAATGCTTGACTTCTACTCCGACCGGTTGGTCACGGTGCCGGCATCCGGTTCGGTGCCTGATGTGACTGGCCGGGCACTGGACGCGTTGCGAACTCGGGCATGACGAGCGCGCGATGACCGGGGGCGGGGTGCGTGCTGTGGTGCGACGCTTGCGGGGCAGGACCAGCATCGAGCTCAAGTCTCCCGGTGAGGTCGAGGCGATGCGTGCCGCCGGCGCGGTGGTGGCCCGGACGCTGCGGCTGCTGGGGGGTCACGCCAGCGCCGGGGTGAGCACCGGTGAACTGGACGAGCTCGCTGAGCAGTCGATTCGGGACGCCGGGGCGGTGCCGTCCTTCAAGGGTTACCACGGATTCCCGGGGTCGATCTGCAGCTCGGTGAACCACGAGGTGGTGCACGGGATTCCCAGCCGTGAGCAGGTGCTCGCCGACGGCGACCTGCTGTCCATTGATTGCGGGGCGATCCTCGACGGTTGGCACGGTGACGCCGCGGTGACGGTGCACATCGGGACTGTCGCGGAAGCCGACGCTCGGCTGTCCGCGGCCTGCCGGGCGGCGCTGGAGGCCGGAATCGCGGCGGCGCGACCCGGTGGCAGGCTCACCGACATCTCGCATGCGGTGGAGTCCGCGGCGCTGGCCGCCGCCACCGCGCACGGCGTGTCCTACGGGATCGTGGCTGACTATGGTGGCCACGGCATCGGTACGGCCATGCACATGGACCCATTCCTGCCCAATGTGGGCCGCCCGGGCCGCGGTCCCCGCTTGGTGCCCGGGATGACGCTGGCGATCGAGCCGATGCTCACCGCGGGTGGCGACAAGACCGAGGAACTCGACGACGGCTGGACCGTGGTGACCCTGGACGGGTCCCGCGCCGCGCACTGGGAGCACTCCGTCGCCGTGACCGATGACGGCCCGCTGGTGCTCACGGTCGACTAGCGCAGCGGTACCCGTTGCGCTGAACGGCTGCACCCGTTCGGCGATATGCCGCAACCCTTCGTTGTGCCTGACCTCCTTCCTGCTGACCTTCCGCCGCAAACTGGTGATATCGCCGGGCCACCTAGCCCCGGTCAGCGAAGGGCGGCAGCTATGGGCTTCCTCGACGGAAAGGCAGTGGTGATCACCGGCGCTGGCCGCGGACTGGGAGAGGCCTATGCGCTGCATGCCGCCCAGGCCGGAGCCGGCGTCGTGGTCAATGATATCGACGGCGAGCTGGCCGAGTCGGTCGCCGCACGGGTCGCCGAACAGGGTGGCCGGGCGGTGGCCAGTGCCGCGTCGGTCCGCGATCCGGACCAGGCGAGCGGGGTCGTCGAGAGGTGCCTGGCGGAGTTCGGCAGGGTCGACGGTCTGGTGAACAACGCCGCACTCAACTACCAGGCACTGCCCTGGGACGAGGACGTCCAGGCCGTCCGGGAACTCATCGAGGTCAATGTCCTGGGCGTGCTCTACTGCGGCATCGTTGCCGCGCGGGTGATGCGCGAGCAACGCGCCGGGTCGATCGTCAACATCTCGTCGGGCTCATCGCTCGGATCGCGCGGTGCAGGTACCTACTCGGCCTCCAAAGGTGCGGTCGCGTCCCTCACCTATTCGTGGGCTCAGGATCTGGCAGAGGCGGGGATACGGGTCAACGGCGTCTGCCCACTGGCCTGGACGCGGATGGTGGAGCGTGACTCCCCCGCAATTCAGTTGTACGTCACGCGGCAGCGCACCCCGGACCGGGTGGCCCCGCTGATCACCTACCTGCTCTCCGACCGCGCCGACGGCATCACCGGGCAGCTCATCCGGTTCACCGGGGACCAGTTGCACATCGTGCGCCAGCCGGAGTTTAAGGACCCGGTACTGCGTCGGGACAGCTGGACGACCGAGGACATCGCGGTGGCCTTCGACGGCATTTTGGACCACCACCTCGAGCCCTTCGGTTTTAAGAAGCAGACGCCACCCCGGCTGCGGTAGGCACCCCCGTCCGGCTGGGCAGTAAGATGCTGGCCCTCCCCCTTTCGGGTGGAACCGGCCGACCTCCCAGCCTGAGGTCCCGCGTTTGCGGAGATTTTATCGTTTTGAGTCCGCAGTTGCGGAGTTTATGGAGGACCACCTCCCGGAGCATTGAGCTGCAGATTTCTTCTTGAGCGGACTCCGTTGCTTCGGTATGGAATGCGCGGTGGGATGGGGCCGACCGCCACCTCGCCGTGGCGGCTCCTCGGTGATTTCCGGTCACCGAGGGTCACATACCACATCCGGTCGGTGCCCGGCCGGGGCGAGGAGTTGGCCCGTGGCACGCATCACTGTCATGGTCGACGAGGTCTCCTACGTCGACGACGTCGAACCGCGAACACTCCTGGTGCACTACCTACGGGAGAGGCTGGGAAAGACCGGAACCGTGGTCGGTTGCGACACCAGCAACTGTGGCGCATGCACCGTGCACCTCGACGGCCGGAGCGTGAAGTCCTGCTCGGTCTTCGCCGTCCAGGTCGACGGCAGTGAGATCACCACAATTGAGGGCCTGGCCCGCGATGGGCAGCTGCATCCGATGCAGCAGGCCTTTCACGACAACCACGCCCTGCAGTGCGGCTTCTGCACCCCTGGGATGATCATGCAGGCGATCGACCTGCTTGGCGACGATCCAAATCCAGACGAGCAGACCGTGCGAGCGGGCCTGGAGGGCAACCTCTGCCGCTGCACGGGCTACCAGTACATCGTGCGCGCCGTGCTCGACGCCGCTCAGAAGATGCAGCCTGCTGTCACGGGGGGTAACTGATGACCGCTGCGCAGTCGACGACCGCCGAGGTCGGCCGGGCCCGCAAGCGCAAGGAGGACGCCCGGCTGATCACCGGGCGGACCCGCTGGACGGACAACATCACGCTGCCCGGGATGTTGCACCTCGCCGTGGTACGCAGCCCGCTGGCCCACGCCAAGATCACCAGGATCAACACCGACGCAGCCAAGCGGCTACCTGGTGTGCACGGCGTGTTCACCGCCACTGACCTGGGCGCCGAGGGAATCAGCCTGCCGTGCGCGTGGCCGATCACCCCGGACATGAAGTCCCCGCAGGCCCCTCCACTGGCGTCGGACACCGTGCACTTCGCCGGCGAGGGGGTCGCGATCGTGGTGGCCCGCGATGCCGCGTCAGCCAGGGAGGCCGCCGATGCGGTCGAGGTCGACTACGACGCGCACCAGCCGGTGCTCGACCTGGAGGCCGCGCTCGCCGACGGCGCCACCCTGGTGCACCCCGAGCTGGGCACCAACTGCAACGCACTGTGGGTGTTCGACTCGGGTGCGGCCGGCAGCGGCGGCAACGTCGAGGATGCCATCCGCAACGCTGATGTCGTGGTCCGGCGCCGGTTTCGCCAGCAGCGGCTGATCCCGGCGTTCATGGAGCCACGCAGCGTGGTGGTGGACCCGACCGGTGAGCAGGTCACGATGTGGTCGGCGACCCAGATTCCGCACGTCTTGCGGGTGATGATCGCCCTGACTCTCGGCGTTCCGGAGCACAAGGTTCGGGTCATCGCGCCCGATGTCGGCGGTGGGTTCGGTGGCAAGCTGCAGGTGACCCCCGAGGAGATCATCACGTTCCTGGTTGCCCGCAGGCTGGGCAAGCCGGTGAAGTGGACCGAGTCGCGATCCGAGTCGATGGTCTCGGCACATCACGGCCGCGACCAGATCCAGGACATCACGATTGCCGCCCGCCGCGACGGCACCGTCACCGGCCTGAAGGTCGAGCTGCTCGCCGACATGGGTGCCTACCTGCGCCTGGTCAGCCCGGGCATCCCGCTACTCGGCGCCTTCATGTACAACTCCATCTACAAGATCCCTGCCTACCACTTCGCCTGCACGAACGTGTTCACTACCAAGACCCCCACCGACGCCTACCGCGGTGCCGGACGCCCGGAGGCCACGTTCGCCATCGAGCGGATCATGGATGAGCTTGCCGCCGAGCTCGGCATTGAGCCGCTCGAGCTGCGGGAGCGCAACTGGATCAAACACAACGAGTTCCCGTACACCACGGTCTCCACGCTGACCTACGACTCGGGCAACTACGAGGCCGCCACCGCCCGGGCCAAGGAGCTGTTCGACTACGACGGTCTGCGTGCCGAGCAGCGCCGCCGCCGGGAGGCGGACGATCCGGTGCAGCTGGGTATCGGTATCTCCACGTACACCGAGATGTGTGGCCTGGCGCCGTCCAGGGTGCTGGGAGCGTTGTCCTACGGCGCGGGCGGCTGGGAGCACGCCTCGATCCGGATGCTGCCCACCGGCAAGGTCGAGGTCGTGACCGGCTCCTCGGCGCACGGGCAGGGGCACGACACCGCGTGGAGCCAGATCGTCGCCGACCAGCTCGGGGTCGCCTTTGAGGACGTCGAGGTGCTGCACGGTGACACCCAGTCCTCGCACAAGGGGATGGACACTTACGGTTCGCGGTCACTGACTGTCGGCGGCATCGCGGTGGTCAAGGCTGCCGAGAAAGTGATCGAGAAGGCTCGCAAGATCGCGGCGCACCTGCTCGAGTGCGCCGAGGCCGATCTCGACTACGAGCGCGGCACGTTCACCATCAAAGGCATCGACAAGGGCATGACCGTGGCCGATATCGCCCTCGCGGTGTTCGCGGCGCACGACCTGCCCGAAGGCGTGGAGCCCAGCCTGGACTCCGACGCCACCTACGACCCGCAGAACTTCTCCTTCCCGCACGGCACCCACCTGTGTGCCACCGAGGTGGATACCGAGACCGGCTGGGTGTCGATCCGCAGCTACGTGTGCGTGGACGACGTCGGGCACGTGGTGAACCCGCTCATCGTGGACGGGCAGGTGCACGGTGGTCTCGCTCAGGGCATCGCGCAGGCGCTGTTCGAGGAGGCTGTCTACGACGAGTCCGGCACGCTCATCACGGGCACGCTGGCCGACTACCTGATGCCCGGCGCGGCGGACCTGCCGCATTTCACCACCGACCGGACTGAGACCCCGTCCACCACCAACCCGCTGGGCGTCAAGGGGGTCGGCGAGGCCGGCACCATCGCCTCCACCCCAGCCGTGGTCAACGCGATCATCGACGCGGTGCGGCATCTCGGTGTCACCGACATCGAGATGCCGTGCTCGCCGCAGCGGGTGTGGCGAGCGGTGCAGTCGGCCCGCGACAACAGCGGAGGTGCCCGGTGATACCGTCAGTGTTCGACTACGTCGCTGCCACCACCGTGGAGGAAGCGGTGCAGGCCCTGTCCCAGGGCGGCGAGGACGTCAAGGTTCTCGCGGGTGGCCAGAGCCTGGTGCCGGTGCTCCGGCTGCGGCTGGCGGCGCCCACGACGATCGTGGACCTGAACAAGATCAACGAGTTGCGCGGCGTGCGCGATGACGGCGACGCCCTCGTCGTCGGGGCGATGACCACTCACCACGACGTGATCAACGACCCGCTGGTAGGGGAGCACGCTGCGCTGCTGGCCGCGGCCACGAAGACGGTGGGTGATCCGCAGATCCGGCACCGCGGCACCGTCGGCGGCGCCCTGGTGCACGCCGACCCCGCCGGTGACCTGCTGGCCCCGGCGGTGGCGCTGGACTGCGACATGGTCATCGTCGGGCCCGGTGGGCGGCGCACCGTGCCGGCCGTGGATTTCTTCGTTGACCTGTTCACCACCGCGGTGGGGCCCGACGAGGTGCTTGTCGAGCTACGGATTCCGAAGAAAACCGGCTGGGGCGCGCACTACGAGAAGTTCAACCGGATCGCGCAGGCCTGGTCGATCGTCGCGGTCGCTGCGGCGGTGCGGACCGAGGGCGGGTCGATCGCGCAGGCTCGGGTGGCACTGACCAACATGGGCGCCACCCCGGTCCGGGCGACTGGCGTCGAGCAGGCGCTGGTCGGTCAGCCGGCCAACGCCGAGACGATCCGCGCGGCGGCGGAGCACGCGGCGGAGGGCACCAGCCCGATGTCGGACGGCAATGCCGACGCGGACTACCGCGAGCACCTGGCCCGGGTGCTCACCGGGCGGGCGGTCGCGGCGGCCGCCGGGGTGGGAGGCTGACTGCTATGAAGCTGGAGAACAAGTTCACCGTCCCGGCACCGGTAGACACTGTGTGGCAGGCTCTGCTGGATCCCGAACGGGTCGCCCCGTGCTTCCCGGGAGCCACCATCACGTCGGCTGACGGCGATGAGTTCGCCGGGTTGGTGAAGGTCCGGCTGGGCCCGATCTCCTTGCAGTACCGGGGATCGGGCCGCTTCACCGAGACCGACGAGGCGGCGCACCGCACCGTGATCGAGGCGACCGGCACGGCGTCCGGGGGGCAGAGCACCGCAGCGGCCACGGTGACCGCCACCCTCGCCGGGAACGGAGCGGGTACCGCGGTCACGCTGGCGACTGACCTGACCATCACGGGCAAGCCAGCTCAGTTTGGTCGCGGCATGATCGAGGACGTCGGCGGGAAGATTATCAGTCAGTTTGCGGACTGCCTGGCCACCAGCCTGGCACCGCAGGAAGGGCCCGCACCAGCCGCTTCCGCGCCGCCGCAGCCGGGCCCGGTGTTGCCGGTGGCACCGCCGGTGACCGAGGAGATCGACTTGCTCGACGCGGCCGGCAGCGCCGTCGCCAAACGCCTCATACCAGCCCTCACCGCACTACTCCTGCTAGCCCTCCTCATCCGCCGCCTACGCCGGCGCTGACACCAGCCGCGAGCTTTTCCCGCAGTCTGGATCCAGACTGCGGGAAATGGAGTCAGCGCAGGTCGTCGGCGTCGATGATCTGGTAGGCGTAGCCTTGCTCGGCGAGGAAGCGCTGGCGGTGCGCGGCGTAGTCAGTGTCCAGGGTGTCTCGGGAGACCACTGAGTAGAAGTGCGCCTGCCGCCCGTCGCCCTTGGGTCGCAGCAATCGACCCAGGCGCTGGGCCTCCTCCTGCCGGGAGCCAAACGTGCCGGAGACCTGCACCGCCACCGATGCCTCCGGCAGGTCAATGGAGAAGTTGGCCACTTTGGACACCACCAGCCTGCGCACCTCGCCGCGCCGGAACGCGTCGTAGAGAGCCTCCCGCTCGGAGTTGCGGGTCGAGCCCTGCACTACCGGCGCGTCCAGCACCTCGCCGAGCTCCTCCAACTGATCCAGGTACGCGCCGATCACCAGGGTCGGCTCGTCAGGGTGGCGGTCCATGATGGCGCGGACGACGGACAGCTTGCTGCGCGCGGTGGAGCACACCCGGTAGCGCTCGTCGTTTTCTGCGGTGGCGTAGCCCAGACGCTCGGCGTCGGTCAGGGTGACCCGTACCTCGACGCAGTCCGCCGGCGCGATCCAGCCCTGCGACTCGATGTCGCGCCACGGCGCGTCGTAGCGCTTGGGGCCGATCAGGGAGAACACGTCACCTTCCCGGCCGTCCTCGCGCACCAGGGTGGCGGTCAGACCGAGCCGCCGGCGGGACTGCAAGTCGGCGGTCATCCGGAAGACCGGTGCCGGCAGCAGGTGCACCTCGTCGTAGATGATCAACCCCCAGTCCCGGGAGTCGAACAGATCGAGGTGGCGGTACTCGCCCTTGGATTTGCGCGTCATGATCTGGTAGGTCGCGATTGTCACCGGGCGGATCTCCTTGCGCTCACCGGAGTACTCGCCGACCTCGTCGTCGGTCAGCTTGGTGCGCGAGATCAGCTCGCGCTTCCACTGCCGGCCGGCGACGGTGTTGGTGACCAGGATCAGTGTGGTCGCTTGCGCTTGGGCCATCGCGGCAATCCCGACCAGCGTCTTGCCCGCCCCGCAGGGCAGCACCACGACCCCGGAACCGCCGGCCCAGAAGCCGGTCACCGCGTCGCGCTGGTAGTCGCGCAGCGACCAGCCGTTCTCGGCCAGCTCGATCGGGTGCGCCTCGCCATCGACGTAGCCGGCCAGATCCTCCGCCGGCCAACCGACCTTGAGCAACGCCTGCTTGAGCCGGCCGCGCTCGGAGGGATGCACTAGCACGGTGTCGTCGTCGACCCGCGCGCCCAGCATCGGGGCGATCTTGCGATGCCGGAGCACCTCCATGAGCACAGCGCGGTCCAGCGATACCAGCACCAAGCCGTGCGCCGGATGATGCACCAGCTGCAGTCGGCCGTAGCGGCCCATCGTCTCCACGACGTCGACCAGCAACGGCTGCGGCACCGCGTATCGAGAGAAGCGCACCAGCGCGTCAACGACCTGCTCGGCGTCGTGCCCCGCGGCTCGCGCGTTCCACAGCGCCAGTGGGGTGACCCGGTAGGTGTGCACATGTTCGGGTGCACGCTCGAGCTCGGCGAAGGGCGCGATCGTGGCACGCGCCTCCCCGGCCGCCGGATGATCGACCTCCAGCAGTAGCGTCTTGTCGGACTGGACGATGAGTGGTCCGGCCTCAGGCGATGGGCTCAACGTGTTCCTCCGCACTTGACAAGCACTGCGGCCGGTGAATGGCTCGAGTGCGAGTCAGTGTGGCAGGTGCGGCGACGCAGGACTGAGGCCCTGCCGGTCACTCTAGGAGCGAGCCGCCCCCGACGGCACCCCGGCGATCACTCAGAGGAGTCAGGTACGGCCATTCTGGTCAAGTCATCTAGACCGACCAGGTGTTGTGCACTCAGGACACTGGCGCGCCCGGGGCTCAGAGAGGACGGTCTACGAGACCCGCGGGAAGGCCCTGCCCAGGCCGTCGTATCGTCCGTGACGGAGAACGGGCGTATCCGGCTCGGTGCCAGAGGTGCCCCGTCCGCGCAGTGCGGGCGGTCCACGACCGCGGCGGCCTGTGGCGCGAGCCGGCTGCGCCTGCCGGCCATCGTCAAACCCGGGAGAGGACCCCACTGTGCCAGCGAGTAGCTCGCGACTCTCGGCCGCCGCGGGAGGCTGGTCATGACCGCCGACGTACTTGGTCCCGCGGAGGCGGCGCCAACGGCTGTCCCGACGACTTCCCGATCCCGGTGGCACTGGCGCAACTGGCCGGTGGTGGTCAAGCTGACCGCCGTCCTGCTGGTGCCATCCATCGTTGCCCTCGTCGCGGGTGTGCTGCGGATCGTGGACCAGGCCGACGCCGGACCCGGCTACGCCCGGATTTCCCAGATCGCCCGCGTGCAGCAGCAGCTGTCCGATCTGATCGGTGCTGTGCAGCAGGAAAGGGACATGGCCACGGCGTTTGTCGCCAAGGGCCGCGTCGGGGATCCGCAACCGCTGAACCTGCAGTTCCGCGCTGTCGACAGCATGTCACAGGTGGTCGCGACAGCCAGTGACCAGGTAGCGGGCCTGCAATCCACCGGTTACCGGGCGGCCCTCGCCCAGCTCAGCGCGCTGGGACCACTGCGGGCGAGCGTGATCACCGGCTTTGGTCCGGTGGAGATGGTGGTCACCGAGTACAGCGCCACGATCGACCCGCTGATCGAGCTGGATGCCGTGTTCACCCGTCAGCTTGACGACGTCGCTGTCACCAACGACGCCGCCGCCGAGCATGCGCTGCTCGTTGGTCGCGAGCAGGTCAGTCGCCAGCACGCCATCGTCTCTGCGGCCATCTACGCCAACCGTCTCACCCCCGGCCAGATCGAGGATGTGCGGACGGCGACCGTGCGGCTGGGTATCGCACAGGACGCATTCCGGGGGGCACTGGCGCCAGCTGATCGCGCTGACGCAGCCCGGGTTGGTGGGGACGCCGAGGCGTCCCGGCAGCGGTTGCTGCAACTCGTGCTCAACCGCGGTGTCGCCGGCGAACCGCTGAACATCTCGCCGGAGGAATGGGACACGCGCAACGCGGTGGTCATCGGCAACGTTGCCACCGTCGAGAAGGAGTTGCGGCAACGGATCGATCGGACTGCGCTGGCGCTGCGCGACCAGGTGCGCATGTCGGCTGGCCTGAACTCGGTCATCCTGTTCTTTGCGCTGGCTCTGAGTGTGGTGGTCGGCGTCTTCATCACTCGGGCGCTGCTGCGGCCGCTCGGTGTGCTCAAGCGCACGGCGCTTGACGTCGCCGACCGGTTGCCCGAGGCGATGGCCCGGATCCGCGATGGCGATGTGCCCGAACAGGTGATCGCCCCGGTACCGGTCAGTACCCGCGAGGAGATCGGCCAGGTTGCCAGGGCGTTCGACGAGGTGCACAGTCAAGCGGTTCGGCTGGCCGGCGAGCAGGCCCAGCTACGCGCCAACGTCAACGACATTTTCGTCAACCTGTCACGCCGCACTCAGGGGCTGGTCGAGCGGCAGCTCAAGCTCATCGACCGGCTGGAGAGCGGGGAGCAGGACCCGAAACAGCTGGAAAACCTGTTCCAGCTGGACCACCTCGCCACCCGGATGCGGCGTAACAGCGAGAACCTGCTGGTCCTTGCCGGCACTGATTCGGCCAACCGGTCGGGCCGTCCGGTTCGGCTGGTCGACGTGCTGCGCGCAGCGGTGTCCGAGGTGGAGCAGTACCAGCGGCTCGTGCTGCAGCAGCCACCCGTCGTTCTGGTGCTCGGCCGGGCAGCGAGCGACCTGGTGCATCTGCTGGCTGAGCTGCTGGACAACGCGACCCAGTTCTCGCCCCCGGATAGCCACGTAATGATCTCCAGCGTATTCGGTGCTGATGGCTCGGTCACGATCGAGGTCACCGACCGCGGCGTGGGGATGACCGAGGAGGAGCTCACCGGGGCAAACGAGCGGCTGGCCAACCCCCCGGTGGTGGACGCTTCGGTGTCGCGCCGGATGGGGTTGTTCGTCGTCGGCCGGCTGGCTGTCCGGCACGGCATCAATGTCCGGCTGCGCCGCGGCGAGGGCGGTGTGGGTGTCTGGGCCTCCGTCACCATGCCGCCCCGGCTGGTTCGGCTGGTGCCGGAGTCGATGGATCCGCACGAGGCGGCCGTTGCGGAACTGGCCGCAGGCAACGGGTCTGATCGGGCCGAGGACGCGCCGCTGGTTGTCAGCTCTCCCAGCAGCAACGGTGCCCCGGTTCCTGGAATGGACGGCGACCCCACAGGTGCGCCCGAGACCAACGGCAATGGCACCAAGCTGTGGAGCCGCCAGCCCGCCCCGAAGGATTCTCCGGACGGCACGAAACTGCCGGTCCGGACCGGCAAGCGGTTGGTTCCGGCAGGACCGCCACCTGCTCCGCCTGGTCCGCCGGCCAGCCCCCCGGTGGACAGCCCGGTGGATCTGCCCGAGAGCGAATCCAGTACGGACCTTTTCCGACCGGCACGGGCAACGGTGATGGGCCCCGTCGGGCCGGGGCAGCGGGTGACCCTGCAGCACTCCACGCCGATCTTCGATGATGTGGCGTCCGCGTGGTTCAAGGAGCACGAGGCCATCCCGGTGCGCTGGACTTCGCCGTTGTCGAGCGGGCCAGCGGCGGCGCGGGAAGCTCCGGTGGCGCGGGAAGCTCCGGTGGCGCGGGAAGCTCCGGTGGCGCCGGAAGCTCCGGTGGCGCCGGAAGCTGTGGTGACACCGGAGCCTGTGGTGACCCGGGAAGCGCCGGCGACCTGGAAGGCTGCGGTGACCGCAGAGGCTGCGGCGACGCGAGAAGCCCCAGGGAGCCGGAAGGTCCCGGCAACGCCCGCTGCGACCGGCGCTGCACCCCTGTTGCGTCGGCAGCCGGGGAAAGCGCTGGCCGAGTCCAGCGATGCCGGCAAGCCTCGATCACAGGTCCAGCCGGCACCGGCACCCGGGCCCACGCGTCCAGCCGGTGCACCGGCCGCGGACTGGGGTGCTGCGGACGACGGCTGGCGGGCGGCGGAGGCGTTGGCCATGCCGGTGAGTGCGGAGTTGACCGCCACGGGGCTGCCCAGGCGGCAGCCCCGGGCGCTGCTGGTGCCCGGGGCCGCGGGTGCGGCCGAGCCCGCCGAGCCCACCGAGCCCACGAGTGCGCCGGTGCGCAGCGCGGAGTCGATTCGCGGCCGGCTTGCTAGTTACCAGCAGGGCATCCGCGAAGGGCGCCAGGCGCGGCAAAACCTCAACCAGGAGACCGACCGGTCACACGAGCAGCAGGATGGAGAAGAGGAGACGAAGTGACCGTTCCCCAGACGCAGCCGGACCACTTCGGATGGTTGGTGGACGACTTTGTCAATCGGGTGTGCGGGGTAGCGCACGCTGTGGTGGTGTCGGCCGAGGGTATGCCGCTCGCCGCTTCGGCCTACCTGCCCAGGGACCGTGCCGATCAGCTCGCCGCGGTGGCGTCCGGGTTGGTCAGCCTCACCCAGGGCGCGGCTCGCTGCTTCGACGCGGGCCAGGTCGTGCAGACGGTGGTCGAGATGGAGCGCGGCATCGTGCTGCTGATGTCGATCAGCGATGGCTCCAGCCTCGCGGTGCTGGCCGCCCCGGGCTGCGATATCGGATTGGTCGGGTATGAGATGACGCTGCTGGTCGACCGGTTTAGCCAGCAGCTCACCCCGCGGAAGCGCACCGAACTGCACGGTGCACTGGGTCGATGACTGCGCTGGGCCGATGACTCGGGTGGTGAGGTTGTGGTGAGCACATCAACTGGCGGTGACGGTGATGAGCCGTCGTTCGCTGATGTGTTGAACAACTTCAGTGGTGGTCCCCGACGGGGGGGCGGGCGCCGCAAGCGGTCGGAGAAGTCATCGACCACCCAGGAGCCGGTGTCGGTCGGAAGACCTGCGAGTTTCGATGAGTGGGGTGAGCCGGAGGTCTCTGTGTCCGCGGCGCGGCCCTACGTCTGGACCGGGGGTCGCACCTCGCCGGTAGTCGATCTCGCGGTCGAGACGCTGGTGTCCACCGGCAAGCACGGTCGCGACATGGCGGGGCTGATCAGTGTGGAACACCGCGCCGTGGCCGAGCTGTGCCGTGACCCCCGATCGGTGGCCGAGGTCGCCGCTCTACTATCCCTGCCGCTGGGTGTGGCCCGCGTCCTGCTGGGAGATATGGCAGACATCGGCTTGGTCGTGGTGCACCGCACAGCGAACGCCTCTGGCGACATGCCGGAGGTGGCCTTGATGGAAAGGGTATTGAGTGGACTTCGTCGACTCTGATCGGGCCAACTCCCCCTGGGCCCCCTCGGCCCCGTGGGTCCCACCGGTCCAGCCCGGCGTGGCTGCGCCCGCTCAGCCCGCCGCACGGGAACCCGCGGGCGGGCCTAGGGCGATCTCCGCGAAGATTGTCGTGGCCGGTGGCTTCGGCGTCGGCAAGACAACCCTCGTCGGCTCGGTGTCCGAGATCGCGCCGCTGACCACCGAGGCGGTGCTCACTGATGCGAGTACCGCGGTGGACGACCTCGCGGCCACCCCGGACAAGTCGACCACCACAGTGGCGATGGACTTCGGCCGGGTGTCCCTGGATGCAGAGCTGATCCTCTACCTGTTCGGCACCCCGGGGCAGCACCGCTTCTGGTTCATGTGGGATGACCTCGTGCGTGGCGCGATCGGCGCGGTTGTGCTGGTGGACACCCGTCGGCTGGCTGACTGCTTTGCGGCGGTGGACTTCTTCGAGGATCGGGGCCTGCCCTATCTGGTCGGGGTGAACTGTTTTGATGGGGTGCTCAGCCACAGTGTTGAGGACGTCCGGGAAGCACTGGCCATCGATTCCGCGGTACCCATCGTCCCGTGCGACGCTCGTGAGCGGGAGTCGACCAAGAACACCCTCATCGCGCTGGTCCAACACGCCATGCGCAGGTCGGTGACTGCTCGCGCCTGATCCGGGGATGTCCGTCGAGTTGGGAGAGTGCGCAGCGTGGCCGCCCACGAAGGTAGGGCAAGACCCCCCTCCGGCCGTTCCGGCGGCCCTGGCGGCGTCACATTCCGTGACGAGACGACTGCGCTGAGTTTCGGCCGTTGGCGGCTGCGGAACTGGCGGCTGCGCACCACACTTACTGCGGTGCTGCTGGTGCCCCTGGTGCTTGCCGGGGCGCTCGGCGTGCTGCGGGTTA
Source organism: Pseudonocardiaceae bacterium (assembly GCA_035463315.1). Classification (GTDB taxonomy): domain Bacteria; phylum Actinomycetota; class Actinomycetes; order Mycobacteriales; family Pseudonocardiaceae. The sequence goes on along the minus strand of DATHTJ010000046.1, from coordinate 3,908 downwards.
CCGACCTGGTGCGCGAGGCCAACGACCTCGCCGCGGTAGCGCGGCAGGTCGGGTTCGCTCAGCAGGTCGGCCTCGCGGTGCACGATCTGCAAGGGGAACGGCAGCTGGTGGCCGCGGCGCTCGCCACGGATCGCCCTGCGGACCGTGCCGCGCTGCAGGCCCAGACCCAGCGGGTGGATGCCGCTGTCGCGATGCTGCGTACGGTCGACTTCCGTGCCGACTCACTCGCCGCGGCCGAGGCCGGGGCCTACCGGACCGCGATCGGCCGGCTGTCCGGGCTTCCCGCCGTGCGGCAGGCCACTCGTGAACGCAACGCCGTCGCGCCTGATGCCGCAGCGGGCAACGCGGTCACTGCCTATTCCGACCTCATCGCGGCGCTGCTGGATCTCGACCGCACGCTGGTGGACGGCGCCCGCGGCCCACTGGCGCGGCAAGCCGACGGCCTCAACGCGCTCGCCGTCGCCAAGGAGCAGGCCTCCCAGCAGCACGCGGTGTTGCTCGCGGCGATCTTGTCCGGCGTTCTGCCTGCGGAGCAGCAGGCGGTGCTGCGCACCGCCGACGCCCGGTTTGACGCCGCTGCCGGCGAGTTCAGCCAGGCCGTGCCCGCCCCGCAGCTCTTCACCGCCAGAGCAGTCATCGATCGCAAGCGGCTGCTGGACATCGCATTGGATCGGGCGGTGCGGGCAGCACCACTGGCGACGGTCCCTGGTGACTGGAACGCCGCCGCCGTCGGCACCGTCGAGGCGATCCGCCAGGGGGAGATCGCCCAGCTCAACGAGTTGCGGACGGCCACCGTGGCGGGTAGCGACCGGGCGTGGCACCGGGCGTTGTGGAATGGCGCCGTGGTCGCGGCGCTGCTGGTGGTCGCTGTGGTGACGCTGCTTGTCGTGATGCGCTCGCTCCTGCGACCGTTACGCACCGCCGCGGCCGACGTCGCCGACCGCCAGCTGCCGAAAGCGGTCGAGCAGGCCGTCGCGCTCAGCATCCTCAACGACACCTTCCTCAACTTGTCCGGGCGCAACCAGGACCTCGTTGAGCGGCAGCGGCAGCTGATCAACGAGCTGCGCCGCAGAGAGTACGACCCCGAGCTGTCGAGCAGCTTGCTCCAGCTCGACTACCTTGCTGTCCGGATGCGCCGCCACAGCGAGAACCTGCTGGTCATCGCCGGCGGGAAGCTGCCCCATGGCGGCGAAGAAGAGCGCGTGGCGGTGCTCGACGTGTTGCGTGACGCGGTCTCGGAGGTCGAGCAGCACCAGCGGGTGACCGTGCGCCGATCCCCGGCCGCCGTGGTGGCCGGTCCGGTCGTCAACGACCTGGTGCGCCTGATCGCCGAGTTGCTGGACAATGCCATCAGCGCTGGGGCCACTAGTATTGCGCCGCAAGAGAGCACAGTGACCCTGAGCAGCACGCTCACCGAGGACGGGAGTTTGCTGGTAGAGATCATCGACTCGGGGCCCGGGCTGCCGCCTGAGGAACTGCAGGTGATCAACGCCCGGCTCGCCTCGTCACCGGTGGTCGATGCGTCGGTCTCCCGTCAGATGGGCCTGTTCGTGGTAAGCAGGCTGGCCGCGCAGCATGGCATCACAGTGCGGCTGCGCCAGCGCCTCGGCGCGAGCGGGATCTCTGCGACGGTGTTGTTGCCCTGCTCCCTGGTGTCAGTCGAGCCAGCGGTGGCAGTCGACCCAGCGGCCAACGACACCCAACCGTGCAACCACGGGGTCCCCGAGGCGCCGGCCACCACCGAGTGGAGCGGGACTGACGGGCAGCTGCCGCTGCAGGTGTCGGTGATCGACGAGGCCACCGAGGCGGACCTGTTCAGCCCGGTCTCGATCGGAGTCGTGACGTCGCAGCCCAGCAGCCCGCGCACTGCCGAGCAGGAGTGGCTCGAGCTCTTCGGCCACGATGGGTCCGCACCCAAGCGCGAGCCGAGTTCCGATGAGCTGGATGGGGGCACGGTGGCGGCTAGCTTTCCGGTCCCCGCGTCCACCGATCCGCTGGCGAGTCCACTGCCGCTGGGCACCGCCGCGGTAGCCGGGCCGCCGCAGGAGGTCCGCGAGGAGATCTTCGAGATGGTCTCCGCCTGGTTCCGCGAGCGGCAGTCGGCGTCGGCGAACGACTACCAGCCCGGCGACACCACCGAGCTGCCCGCGCTGCCGAATGGGACCCCCAGCCGCATCAACGCCCCCCGCATCAACGCCCACGAGTGGCGGTCCCCGCTGGACGAGGGATGGCAAGCCGCGCAAGCGCTGCGCACCCCGGTCGACCACGGCGTCACCCAGGCTGGGCTGCCCAAGCGGCAGCCGCTGGCGCATCTCGTGTCCGGTGCGGACGGCATCGGCCATTTCGGCTCGGCGCCGACGCCTGCTGGTCCGGTTCGCAGCCCGGACGATGTGCGTGGCCGGTTGAGTAGATACCAGCACGGATTGCGCGTCGGGCGGCACGCCCGCATCGGCCCTGATGAGCAGCTCACCATGACCGACACCCTGCAGGGACGTTTCGAGGAGGAGCAGTAGTGACGACAGCAGCGCCGCAGCATCCGGTCCAGCCCGGCCAGTTCGGCTGGCTGGTGGACAGCTTCGTAGAGCGGGTGCCCGGTGTGGCGCACGCTGTCGTCGTCTCCGCTGACGGACTACTCCTCGTCGCGTCGTCGGGGTTGCCCCGAGATCGCGCCGATCAGCTTGCCGCAGTCACCTCGGGTCTGGTGAGCCTCACCCAAGGCGCCGCGCGCTGCTTCGAGGCGGGCGGAGTGGTCCAGACCGTGGTGGAGATGGAGCGCGGCATCGTCTTGACCATGTCCATCAGCGACGGCTCCAGCCTCGCCGTGCTGGCCTCGCCGAGCTGCGACATCGGTCTGATCGGCTATGAGATGACGTTGCTCGTCGACCGGGCCGGCAAGCTGCTGACCCCCGAACTGCGGGCCCAGCTGCAGGGCAGGTTGTAAGAGCGAGCGTTCCGGGCTGACTAGCGCGATTCGCTGATCCTCAAGAATGCGGGGGGAGGTTGCTCAGGGCAGTGCGCAGCGCCCCGAATAGGTCGATCTCGCGGCATAACCGCAGGGAGTTCTCCTGTGGGGGCCGGGCCCAGATGATCGGTCCGCGTGGGGTGACGGCGGGTGGCAGCAGCATCACGCCGGTGACCTGGTGTACCTGGTGGGGCCAGGGCAGTGGCACGCCGTAGCGTTCTCCGGTGAGCACGATGTGGTGTTCGGGGGTGTAGGGATGGGCCAGCACTGGCGGTGCGCAGCGCCGGGCGGTGAGGATCTGGGTGACCTCGGTGCACAGCGGGATCGGGATCGCAAGGGCCGATACGTCGCGGTGCAGGCTCAGCCATGCTTGACTGCGGTGGTGGGTCACTGGCCAGTCCCAGTCGTGGTAGGTGACCTCACCGGCTGCGAGCCCCGGGCCCGCGTTGTTCGGGTTGCTGGTGAGTGTTTCCACGGCTTGAGTAGTGCCCGTCACGTGGTTGAGGACGCACATAGTGCAGGGCATGCCCTGGCCGGGGGTGACGGTCTCAATGTTGTCGGGTATTAAGATCGCGCCACATACGGCGCTGACCGCGCCCGCTTGCCCGTTGGTGGGCAGCGGGACCACGTGCACGGTGCGGGCGGTCTCCCCGATCACTCCGGGGCGGTAGCGGACCAGCATGACGGGCCGGGTCGCTGCCGCATCGGCATCCGGTCGGCGGTGACCGTTTGTGCCGCTCACCGCGTCACCCCCGGGTTTCCTCCGGTGAGCAGCAGCGACCGACCCGAACCGGGCGATGAGTCCTCAGATGGGCCGTGGCGAGGCACCTGGGGCAGTATCTCGGTGGTTTCCGGATCGGCCGCCTCGGGCGGCGGCGCAGGGGGGTCCACGCCCAACTCGCTGGCCAGATGGGCCCGCACCCGATGGGTGGGCTGGCGCAACCAG
>DATHTJ010000045.1:0-2625 GCA_035463315.1 Pseudonocardiaceae bacterium | reverse complement strand
TGTGCAGCCGGTGGAGCGGTTGGTAGCAGTTAGCGACGCGTGGAACGGGGGTTGGTAGTCCTTGAAGAGCTACCACGGGCGAAGGGTGGGGCGTGCTCGGGGAGTAGCCCGATACCCACCGCCGTGGCGGGCACGGCTTGCAGTAGGGGGAATCGCTGCAGCAGGCGGATGGGTAGTGGGAGCTGGCCCGATCCGGCCCCCAGCGTGATGTCGCCGGCGAGCGCAGGGCCGAGCACCCGCGCGTGGATGATGCGTTGCGCCGCCTGGGTCAGCGCGGTGGGTGCCCACCGCCGCAGCTGCACCCGATCGAGGTCGCGGCGGGTGAGCGAGCCACGGCGCAGCGGTGCGGCCAGCAGGCGGGCCGCAGCCACGGCGTCCTGGATGGCGAGGTTGATGCCGACCCCGCCGACCGGCGACATCGCGTGTGCGGCGTCCCCCAGGCAGAGCAGCCCCTCGGTCGACCAGCGGCGCAGCCGGTCCAGCCGGACGTCGAGCAGCGCCACATCGTCGAAGGAGCGCACCGCCCCCATCCGGCCGGCCAGCCACGGGAGCATCGCCACCACCCGCTGCTGGAACGCCTCGATCCCCTCCGACCGCAGTGCGGCATCGGAGCCCTTGCGGATCAGGTAGGCACACTGGAAGTAGTCGCCGCGGTCGATGAGAACCATGCCTTGCCCAGACCCGAAGCGGCCGGCCACGCCTTCTGGGTCGCCCTCGTGGCGCGGGAGCCGGAACCACCACACGTCCATCGGTACCCCGAAGGACCGGGCGCGCAGCCCGGCGGCGTCGCGCAGCACTGAACGCCGCCCGTCGCAGGCCACTGTGAGGTCCGCCCGCAGTTCTCCACTGATGCCGTCGGCGGACTGGTACCGCACGCCGACCACCGTGCCGCCCTCGGTGACCAGCCCGGTCGCCTCAGTGTGCATCCGGAGGGTAAAGGTCGGCTCGGCACGGCCGGCGTCGGCGAGCAGGTCGAGGAAATCCCACTGCGGGACGAAGGCCAAGTGCTTGTGCGGACCCGGAATGCGGCGGAAGTCAAGGACCTGCACGAGGTCGTTGCCGACCGGAGTCTGGACCTGCTGGATCAGCCGGTGTGGGATCTTCGCGAACTTCGCGCCCAGGCCGAGCTCGTCGAGCAGGGTCAGTGTGGAGGGATGGACGGTGTCGCCGCGGAAGTCGCGCAGGAAGTCGCTGTGTTTCTCCAGCACGGTGACCGCGACGCCGGCCCTGGCCAGTAGCAGACCGAGCATCATGCCGGCCGGGCCTCCACCTACCACGCAACACACCGTGCGTTCCATGCCGCATCTCTTTCAACGTCTGTTGAATACAGTGCGATGGTGCGCCTGATCGGTCCGACAGTCAAGTGCGGTGACGGGGCGGTGACAGGGCACCCCGTGTCCCCGCCGTTATGTGAATCGATGGGGTGGCTGGGCCGGGATCGCTCGCTGCACCGGTTACGCGCCGCTGTGCAGCACGGTCACAAACCAGGCGGTTGATCGTGAAGTTCACCGGGTCAGCAGAGTCGGCGCGGCCCCTGACGATCTAACGTGCACCGAGTGACTCTTGCGCCCGAGCTGAGCCCTGTCCCATGCCCCGCCCCGTTAGTCACACTTCCGGTCGCTGCCGTCTGCTTCGACGTGGACGCGACTCTGGTCGATTACGAGGCATCCACTCGCGCCGGGTTGCGTGAGCTCCTCGGCACTGACGAGGCATGGTCTGAGTGGTGCGTACTCACTGACCGGCACTACCTGCGCTATCTTGCTGGGGAGGTTGACTTTGACACGATGCGCCAACAGCGCACCAGGGACTTCTTCGCACACCGGGGGGAGGTTCTCTGCCACGGCGAGGTAGTCCGGCGCGAGGAGCGTAGGGCAGCTGCCATGCGGCGGGCCTGGCGGCTCTTCGACGACGCGCTGCCGTGCCTGCGGGCGCTGCGGGCCCTCGGTCTGCGGCTGGCCGCGATCACTAACGCAGCCGGTGATTATCAGCGCGCGAAGCTCGGTGCGCTGGGGTTGGAGTCCGCTTTCGACGCGGTGCTGATCTCTGGGGAGCTCGGCGTGGCCAAGCCGCACCACGCGATCTTCCGGCGGGCCTGCCGCACCCTCGGCGTGCTGCCCGCCCAGGCAGTGCATGTCGGCGACCGGCTTGACACCGATGCCGAGGGCGCGCGGAACGCCGGGCTGCACGGGGTGTGGCTGGACCGCTCCGGCTGCGGCGAACTCCCGAAGAGCGCCGGAATCTCGGTGATCGGGCGGCTAGGTGAGCTTCCCTCGCTGGTCGCCCGGCTCGCCGGATGAGCCGCCGGCAGCCCAGGGGGAAGATAGCCCAGGGGGAAGATAGCCCGGTGGAAACCTGCTCGGTCGGTCGACTAAGATCTCCCTCCGGCACAGGTTCCGGCCCGGCCGAGGGCCAGAATCGAACAACCGGTGGGGTATGGTGTAATCGGCAGCACGACTGATTCTGGTTCAGTTAGTCTAGGTTCGAGTCCTGGTACCCCAGCGAATGCAATCATCGCGTTCTCGCGGCCCCGTCGTCTAGCGGCCTAGGACGCCGCCCTCTCACGGCGGTAGCGCGGGTTCAAATCCCGTCGGGGCTACACCGCAACATCGCAAACCGAGCTACATC
>DATHTJ010000044.1:0-9165 GCA_035463315.1 Pseudonocardiaceae bacterium | reverse complement strand
CTCGCCGATCTCAACAAGCCAGGTCGGCCAGAACGGCCATCGTGGGTGTATCTGATGGCTAAGCGCAAACGCAAGACCCTCGTGGTCTGCGAACAATGCCACCAGGACATCCACGCCGGACGGGCTACAACCACCACCCGGAAATAAACACTGGAGAGCCGGATGCGGGGAAACTCGCCTGTCCGGTTCGGGAAAGGGCCGACGGAAAAGGACCCGAGCCGCGGGCACCTCGCCGGCGGCCTATTTCACTTAGGGAGTATCGGGCAGACCCAGGCGCAGGTGCTCGACGTGGAACAGTGCCTGGTCCAGGAGTTCGGCGACGTGGTGGTCGTACAGGGCGTAGACGATGGAGCGGCCGTTGCGCTCGCCGGTGACCAGGCCGAGGTTGCGCAGGAGACGGAGCTGGTGAGAGCAGGCGGACTGCTCCATGCCCACGGCCTCGGCCAGGTCACCGGCCGCGCAGGGGCCTTCCTGGAGACGGGCGAGGATCCGCAGCCGGGAAGGGGTGGCCAGAGCCTGGAGGGTGGCGGCGACGTCGGTGGCCCCCACGGTATTCAGGCGTTCGCGAGTGGTGGCGGTGCTCTTCTCGTCGACTCCGTGGCCCATAGCGGCCATCTTACCGATAAAGAATGAATAACTGTTCATCTATTCCTGTACGGTGGGCAGGTCGCTTCGCGCTGTTTGCGAGAAGGAACACCACCGCTATGTCCTCCACTCTCACCGAGCGCCCGGCCCCGACCGCAGCCACCCGAGAAGCCGTCGCACCCCAGCGGCGCACGCGCGTGTTCGCGCTGGCCGAGGCACGCTGGGCGGCTGCGGCCACCGTCGCGTTCCTGCTCGCGCTGCCGCTGCACCTGACCGGAGCGCCGGCCTGGACGTGGATGCCTCTATACGCGGTCGCCTACGTGACCGGCGGCTGGGAGCCGGCCTGGGCCGGCCTCCAGACACTACGCGAGAAGACCCTCGACGTGGACCTGCTGATGATCGCCGCCGCGATCGGCGCGGCCTCGATCGGGCAGATGATGGACGGCGCGCTGCTGATCGTCATCTTCGCCACCTCCGGCGCCCTGGAGGCGCTGGCCACCGCGCGCACCGCCGACTCGGTGCGCGGCCTGCTCGACCTCGCACCCGCCACCGCGACCCGGCTGCTGGACGACGACCGCGAGGAGACGGTCGCCACGGAGGACCTCGCGGTCGGCGACACCACCCTCATCCGGCCCGGCGAGCGCGTCGGCGCCGACGGCCGGGTGCTGGACGGGGCCAGCGAGGTCGACCAGGCCACCATCACCGGCGAGCCGCTGCCAGTCACCAAACAGGCCGGGGACGCGGTCTTCGCCGGCACTCTGAACGGCACCGGCGCCCTGCGGGTGAAGGTCGAGCACGACGCCACCGACTCCGTGATCGCCCGGATCGTGGCCATGGTCGAGGAAGCGAGCGAGACCAAGGCCCCAACCCAGCTGTTCATCGAGAAGGTCGAGCAGCGCTACTCGATCGGCATCGTCGTCGCGACGCTGGCTGTCTTCGCTCTCCCACTGGCGTTCGGCGCGGACCTGACCGGCTCGCTCCTGCGCGCGATGACCTTCATGATCGTCGCCTCGCCGTGCGCGGTGGTGCTGGCCACCATGCCGCCGCTGCTGTCCGCTATCGCCAACGCCGGACGCCACGGCGTCCTGGTGAAGTCCGCCGTCGTGATGGAGCGCCTCGGCCAGGTCGACGCGATCGCGCTCGACAAAACCGGCACCCTCACCGAGGGCACCCCCCGCGTCACCACGATCCACCCCCTGGCCGGCACCGGCCTCACCGAGGACGACCTGCTGACTCTGGCGGCTGCAGCCGAGCACTCCAGCGAGCACCCGCTGGCCCGTGCGATCGTGGACGCCGCCCACGAGCGCGGCCTGGATATCCCCCACGCCGAGGACTTCACCTCCACCCCGGGTATCGGCGTCACCGCCACCATTGACGGCGCCTTCATCGCGGTCGGCGCCCCCGCCCGGCTGATCAACGGCGCCCAGGACACAGCATCCACCCGCGCGGCGGTGGCAGCCGGCGAGTTGGAGGACGGTGGCCGCACCGCCGTGCTCGTCCAGCGCGACGGCGCCCCCGTCGGTGTGCTCGGCATCGCCGACCGGCTCCGCCCCGACGCCGCCGCCACCATCACCGTCCTCACGGTGTTGACCGGCACCACCCCGATGCTCGTCACCGGCGACAACCCGCGCGCCGCCGCCCGCCTCGCGAGCGAGGTCGGCATCACCGACGTCCGCGCCGCCCTGCTGCCCCAGGACAAGGTCACCGCTGTCCAGGAACTGGAGAAGGCTGGGCGCAAGGTGTTGGTCATCGGCGACGGCGTCAACGACGCCCCCGCCCTCGCCGCCGCCCACACCGGCATCGCCATGGGCCGCGCCGGCTCCGACCTTGCCCTGGAGACCGCCGACGCCGTCATCGTCCGCGACGAACTCGCCACCGTCCCCACCGTCATCGCCCTCTCCCGCGCGGCCCGCCGCCTGGTGGTCCAGAACCTGATCATCGCCTCGGTGTTCATCTCCGCGCTGGTCATCTGGGACCTCGTGGGCCACCTGCCGCTGCCGCTCGGCGTCCTCGGGCACGAAGGCTCCACCGTCATCGTGGGCCTCAACGGCCTGCGACTGCTGCGTGAGGCCGCCTGGCGCCGCGCTGCTGCGCCGGACGGGGACGGCCGGTGAGCCGCCGCCACACACCTTTGGACCCCGTGAGCAAGGTCTTCCGACTCTGCTTGGCCAGCAACACGGAATGCAACTGTGAAAGCGACCGCAGAGATCGACGAGGTGGAGTACACGAAGTGGGGGACGTCGCCCGTTCCCGCTGAGAGCTGGAGATGACATGCCTGGTTATGTGCGGAGCTTCGACGAGCTTGGCAAGGACGACACGGCGATTGCCGGCGGTAAGGGCGCCAACCTCGGTGAGCTCACCAGGGCGGGGTTTCCGGTGCCACCGGGCTTCGTCGTGACCGCCCAGGCATACCTGGCCGCACTGGATCGTGCCGGATTGCGCGAAGACGTCCGCGAGGCGTTCGAGGCGGCGCTGGCATCGTCTGAGACCACCGAGCTGCCCGCGGCGTGCGAGCGGATACGGGCGATGGTGCACAAGGCCGGTGTCGCCACGGAGGTACGGGAGGAGGTCGAGCGTGCCTACCGCGAGCTGGGTGAGGATCCCGTCGTCGCCGTCCGGTCCTCGGCGACCTCCGAGGACGGTGCCAGCACATCGTTCGCCGGAATGAACGCCACCTTCACCAACATCAGCGGTCCGCAGGAGGTGCTGGCACGCGTGGTCGACTGCTGGGCCTCGCTGTACAGCCCCCGCGTTGTTGCCTATCGCGCCAGCAACGGGATGGACGAGGAGCCCGCGATCGCCGTGGTGATCCAGCGAATGGTCGACTCGGAACGCTCCGGGGTGGCGTTCACCGCCGATCCCTCGACCGGCGACCGCAACCACATCGTCGTCGAGGCCGCATTCGGCCTCGGCGAAGTGGTCGTCAGCGGGGCGATCGAGCCAGACACCTACCTGATGGCCAAGAGCGGACCGCGGTTGCTGCATGCCAGGGTCGGCCACCAGACTCACAAGATCGTGCGCGGTCCCCACGGTGCCGACCTGCGCATCGACCTCGACCCCCAGACCGGCGCCGAGCGCGTGCTCACCGACGACGAGGCGCTGGGCCTTGCCCGGCTGGCGTTGCGCGTCGAAGAGCACTACGGCAGCCCACAGGATCTGGAATGGGCGATCGCCGACGGCCACACCTGGCTGGTCCAGTCACGGCCGATCACCACCTTTGCGGAGTCCACAGCGGTCCCCACGACCCCAGGGAGTGTGCTGGTGAGCGGCCTCCCAGCATCTCCCGGGACTGCGACCGGTCGGGTCAGGAGGCTGGCTTCTCCCGCGGAGGGTGACCGGTTCCAGGACGGTGAGATCCTGGTCGCCCCCATGACCAGCCCGGACTGGGTACCTGCCATGCGCAGGGCGGCGGCACTGGTCACCGACGGCGGTGGCATGACCTGCCACGCCGCCATCGTTGCCCGAGAGTTGCGCGTGCCCTGCATCGTCGGCACCCGCAGGGCCACCCAGGTGCTGCGGGATGGTGAGCTGATCACTGTGGACGGCTCCGCCGGTAAGGTGCTCGCCGGACGGATCGGCTCGCCGGTCCGCACCGAGCCACGGATCGCCGCGGCCGCGCCGACCACGGAGACGTTGGGCACCAAGGTGTATGTGAACCTGGCGATGCCCGAGCACGCCCAGGACGTGGCCGCACTGCCGGTGGACGGGGTCGGGTTGCTACGCGCGGAGTTCATGGTGACCGACGCGTTGAACGGTGTGCACCCGCGGCACCTGTTGGCCCAGGAGGGCGGCGATCAGTTCATCGACAAGATGACCGCGTCGCTGCTGCGGATCACCTCGGCCTTCGCGCCCAGGCCGGTCATCTATCGCACCATCGACTTCCGCACCAACGAGTTCCGCAACCTCACCGGTGGCAGCGACTTCGAACCACTCGAGGGCAACCCGATGATCGGCTATCGCGGCTGCTACCGGTATGTGCGCGAACCACAGCTGTTCGGGTTGGAGCTGGAGGTGCTGGCCAGGGTGCGCGAGCAGACCCCGAACCTGCACCTGATGATCCCGTTCGTCCGGACGCGCTGGGAGCTGCAGGAGTGCCTGCAGGCCATCGACGCCAGCCCACTGGGCCGGCAGCGCGGGCTGCACCGGTGGGTGATGGCCGAAGTCCCCTCCATCGCGTACTGGATCCCGGAATACGCCAAACTGGGCATCGACGGGATCTCGATCGGCAGCAACGACCTCACCCAGCTCGTGCTGGGCGTCGACCGCGACTCCGAGGTCTGCGCCGGCCTGTTCGATGAGTCCGACCCTGCCGTGCTGGACACCATCGACCGGATCATCACGACCGCCCATCAGGCCGGTATGACCACATCGCTGTGCGGGCAGGCCCCATCCAACAAGCTCGGGTTCGCCGAACACCTGGTGCGCCTGGGGATCACCTCGATCTCGGTCAACCCCGACGCGATCACCGCGGTGCGGTCGGAGATCGGGTCCGCGGAACGGCGGCTGCTACTACAGGCAGCCATTCGGAGGTAACGATCATGAGCAAGATTCCCGACGAACCGACAGTGCGCGCTGCGGTGTCGCTGGCCACCCGCGCCCCGTCGATTCACAACTCCCAGCCATGGCAGTGGAGACTGGCCGATAGCTCAGTGCACCTGTTCGCCGACACCTCCCGCTTGCTGCCCGTCACCGATCCCGACGGCTGCGACCTGCTGCTCAGCTGCGGTGCCGCGCTGCACCACCTCCGCGTCGCGCTGGCCGCCGAGGGCTGGGCCACCACGGTGACCCGGCTGCCGAACTCCAGCCAACCCGACCACCTCGCGGCGGTCTGCTTCCACCAGCGGACGCCCAGCGCCGAGGACATCGCACTGGCATCGGCGATCTCGCACCGCCGCACGGACCGCCGCAGGTTCAGCTCCTGGGCGGTGCCGACGAGTGTGCTCGACGACCTCACGAAGCTGGCCGCCGAGGAGGGCGCCGTGCTGGTGCCGACCACCGATCCGCACGATCGCTTCAGGCTGGCCTCGGCCATCACCGAGGCATCGCTGCGGCAGGAGGCCAACCCCGACTACGCCAGCGAGCTGGCCATCTGGGCTGGCCGCAGCTCCCTTGCCGTCGAGGGCGTGCCAGCCTCGAACATCCCGGCCCACGAAACCCACCACGACGACGTCACGATGCGTGCCTTCCCCCACGGCGTGCTCACCCAACCACCCGCGGGCGACCAGGACGATGCCGGGGAGTTGCTGGTGCTGGCCACCGCGACCGACGAACCGGTGTCACGGCTGCGCGCTGGTGAAGCAATGAGCGCGGTGCTGCTGGCAGCCACCAACTTCCGGCTCGCGACCTGCCCGCTCAGCCAGGTGCTGGAGATCGAGGCCACCCGCGAGCTGGTCCGTACCCGGGTGCTGGACGGGTTCGGCTTCCCCCAGATCGTCCTGCGCATCGGATGGGCCCCCGTGGAGAACCCACCCCTACCGGCTACTTCCCGGCGCGCCCTGGCCGAGGTCTTCACACGGTTCAGGTCGGTGGACGCCTAACCGAGGTCCGAGCGCCGGAGCAGCGCCGGGGCACTGGACCGCGCCGAGGATAAGCTCCTGGACGCGCTGCGCGCCGGTTGCGACCAGGACGAGGCCCAGGACTGGACGGGCGAGGGCGACTCGGCCATCGCGCGGGCCCATCACATGCCACTGAACGTTACCTGGAGTCACGAACCGGTAACGGGGATTTAACTACCTTTTGCGATTAGTCACATCAATGCAACTACGGCGTAACGACCGGACCGTTAGATATGAACAGGGACGTGCCCGATCTTTTATTCCTGTCCAGGTTCTGACCCGTAACGAGCGTGAGGCTGTCGTTGGCGCCAACAGGCCAGCTGCCGCGCGGGAGATCCTGAATAGAGAGGAGCGGATCATGACCGTAAGCAGCAGGACTGAAGAAGTGCACGACGTAGAACAGTACGATCGGTTGGTAACACCAGAATTCGCTCCACTGGCCGATTTTGCCGGGTTCAGGGCGTACGAGGCAGTGGCCGTCCGAGAGACCGGCCAGGACATTCCAGCGCTCTCCCAGCGTATCGCAGAGGAAATATCCGGGTATTTGATGACGCGCCCGGAGTTCGCTCCACTGATGAATGGATTGCACCAACCGATCAACAAGTTGATTATAAAGGAGTGGCTGGATAGGACGATCGATGGACCGTTCGACGGTGAACTGGCCGCCTTCCTCCGAAGGATCAGCCACCTGCCCGGGACGAAGGTGACTTTCCCAGGCGTGCAGATTCCGCTCCCACCCCAGCTGATCCTGGCTCTCACCGCGTGGATGCAGGGACGGATTCTCGAGGCTTTGGGCGAAACCTTTGATACCAACGTTGTTTCAGCCACCGGGGCCGCCTGGATGAACCAGTTCATGCTACAGCTGGGCATTATCCTTGAGCCCTGCCTGACAGAACCGGACGGTCCCCTCGGCCGTCACGAAGCCGCCGAGTTCCATCCCTACGCGGAATTTGCCGGTTTTGGCGGCAAGGAAGCGTCGATCCTGCGCAAGACCGGTCCGCTGCTGGGACCAGCGGCAGGTGGCGTGGTCACCCTTGCCTACGATTACTTGCTTTCCCGACCAGAATCGGCGGGATACTTCCAGGATACGTCGCATCTTGCGCAACGTAAGATGACACTCAAGGCGTGGTGGACCAAGAGCACCACGAAGCCGATGGATGGCGATTTCCACGCCTACATGTCCAAAGTCGCCGACGCTCACGTCAAGGACGGCGGGACGCATCCCCACGTGGTCATTCCGGCTGATCTGACCATCGCCCTCATGGGATGGGTTCAAATGAGAGTCATGACCGCGTTGAACACCATCGCCCCAACACCCGACGGTGACTATGTCTTCGGCAAGATACCTGAGCCGGCAGCCGTATCAGAGGTGGGCCAAGCCTGGATGCGGATGCTGACCCTGCAGCTGGGGATTCTACTCAAGCCTTACCTTGTGTAACCGACCGCGCCAGCAGCCCGGCTGACTACGCAAGCACAGCACCGCACACCGCACCTCGATACGACTTCCGAGCAACGACGCTTCTCCTCCTCGCCACTCGCCGGCACCGGTCGTCGCGCGCATCTCCTAGCACGGGAGACCGTTCCCGCACATGAAGTACGCGCGACTGACCGTGGCCGAGCTTCCGGGACCCCGATTGGAAAGGATGGGAGATGACACTTATCGTTTTAACTGTAGTCGTCATCGCGTTGTTGATTGCCGTTCTGGCGATCTACCTCTTCGTGATCGGGGTGCTGCTCAACCGTATCGCCGACAATCTCGATGACTGCTCACAGAACGTGAAGACGATTGCCGGGCAGGCCGAGGATATTTTACCTGGTGTTGAACGTATCAACCAAACCGGTGGAGTGGTGGTGGGTGCGCTGCCGCTGCTGGTCGACGGTGCTGAGCGTATCGCCGCTTAGTCGAGTACTCCGGAGGCTATTCCGGAGACTATTCCAGCGGCCATTTCAGCGGGTGTAGGTTATCTGGATGCGCGATAGCGATACCGGACTGTTGCTGTTCCACCTGGGCGGATCAGTGCCTGCTCCGGCACAACACCCTGGCTTCGGCGCTTCCCTCTGCGGCAGAGCGCCCCGGCGGCGCCCGCTGCCGAGTTCAGCGGTGGATGTGGGTTTAAACCGACGGTGAATTGGGGTCCGCAGCGTTGGTTGGTGGTGCCGTCGTGGCGACGCCGGTTAAGCGGACCGCGATCAAGGAAACCAGCATCGATCTTCATGCGATCGTATGTAATCGGACCGAACATCTTCCGGGCCCCTTGTCCTACCGACGGGGGGTCGCTCGGCACTGTTGCCGCCACCCGGGTCAATGCGACAGTCGGGAGGACCGAGATCACCGAGCGCCGGAGGGCGGACAGGTGAACGAAACCATCACTGGGGCAGCTGGCCATCGCGTCGTGGTCGGTGTCGACGGCTCGAACACCGCGCTGCACGCAGTGAATTGGGCGGTGCATGAGGCTGGCCGGCGCGGCGTCGGGTTGCACCTCGTGCACGCCGCGCCATACCTGCGCGGCGCGGCCGACTCGCCGGAACGGCACCGGGCGCGGGCGATCCGCGCGCGCGGCTATACCGAGGCGCACCGCGCGGCGCCCGACCTGCCCGTCACCACCGAACTCGTCGCAGGCAACCCGGCCGAGGTGCTTGTCGGCGCCTCCGAGGGCGCTGTATTGCTAGTGCTCGGGATGGTCGGCACCGGGGCAGCCGATGAAATCCTGCTCGGTTCGGTGGCCCTGGACGTCAGCGGGCGGGCGCACAGCCCGGTCGTGGTGGTGCGCGGGCGGCGCCAACCCGACCCGGACAAGCGGCCGGTGTTGCTCGGCGTGGGGGCCGACTCCGGCGACGACCCGGCGATTGGCTTCGCGTTCGACGCCGCTCAGCGGCGCGGCGTGGAGCTGCTGGCCGTGCACGCGCTACACGGCGTGATGAACCGCCTCGCCGGGGACCGGACCGTCCGCCAGGTCAAGCACGCCCCGCTGAGCGAGCGCCTGACCGGCTGGCAGCGGCGCTACCCCGCCGTCGGGGTGCGCCC
>DATHTJ010000043.1:0-6712 GCA_035463315.1 Pseudonocardiaceae bacterium | reverse complement strand
CAGCGCCATGGTGATCTCCAGCTTGATTCGAACCTTGGTAGGCATACGCCGACGGATTTACAGGTTGTCTTCATCCATGCACGGTGGGTATCCATGGGGACGTCGATCCGGGGATCCGGGTTCGGGACGAAAAGTGCGGTTTGGGACCACTTGGGGACCATACGCCCTGCACACAGGCAGACGATCCGCACATCGACTGGTCGCACGCGCGGCACTGGCACCATTACTGACCCAGTACAGACGCCTATTCCTACGTCCTGGGGATCAAGGGGTCGCAGGTTCAGATCCTGTTGTCCCGACGGAGATCAAGATCTGTCCATTGTGGAGTGGAACGGTCAGCTCGATATGCTTCGGGTGTGAGTTTTCTGCCCGGAAAAGTCGACCAGTGCTTGGCCGGCAGCAGACAGCACCTTTTTGACTTCAGGTAGCTGGTGGTATGAGGGCGATGCTCGTGCCGCGTGGGCTGTGAGCGCCGGTTGAAATCCGGGTGGTGACGGAAGGGTTGGCGGGTGATCCGGGTAGGGGTATCTTCCTGTTCCAGGTGCGCCGGGAAGCCTGGTCGGCATGGTTGTCGGTCGGTTGAAAGAGGGTTTCCCGTGTCTGCTGCTTCGGCTTTGCATCCCCCGCCTACGGCAGGTGGGCTCGCCATCGAGACCGAGGGGTTGACGAAGCGGTTCGGGTGCACCACCGCCGTGGAGGATTTGTCACTGGCGGTGCGGCCTGGTGAGGTGTTCGGGTTCCTGGGACCGAACGGTGCTGGCAAGTCGACGACGGTTCGGATGCTGCTGGGGTTGATTCGACCGACGGCGGGCACCGCGCGAGTATTCTCTGATGATGCAGCCGACGTGCGTCGGGCGCACCGGCATCTGGCGTATGTGCCTGCTGATGTGGTGCTGTGGCCGTCGCTGACCGGTGCCGAGATCCTGGAGTTGCTGGCTCGGATCGGGCCGGGTACTGACCTCGGCTACCGCGACGAGCTGGTCGGACGCTTCGAGCTTGACCTGGACAAGCCGGGGAAGGCGTACTCGACGGGCAACCGGCAGAAGGTCGCTTTGGTGTCGGCGTTTTCGACCCGAGCGCCGCTGCTGGTGCTCGATGAGCCGACCAGCGGTCTGGACCCGCTGATGGAACGGGAGTTCCGGCGCTGCATCGCCGAGACCCGCGAACGGGGTCAGACGGTGTTTCTCAGCTCCCACCAGCTTGCAGAGGTCGAGGCGGTGTGTGACCGGGTCGCAATCCTGAGAGCGGGCCGGCTGGTGGAGGTGGCCAGGATCGCGGAGTTGCGCCGCCTGCGACGCACCGAGGTCAAGGTCTCTTTCACCGGAGCGCCACCAGAGCTGACGGGCCTACCTGGGGTGCTGGGTGTCGAGAACCTCGGCGAGGGTGGGCTGCGGTTCTCGCTGGCCGGGCCGCCAGGGCCAGCGTTGCGCGCTCTGGCCGGATGCGAGGTGACGTCGATCGAGATGCGGGAACCCACCCTTGAGGAGATTTTTCTCGACTACTACGGGGAGACCGCGCGATGACCACCGGCGCGCTGGACCGCACGCCGTCGCTCGTGGTCACCTCTGCACCGCAGCGTGTCGGGCCTGCGCTGACCGGCCTCGCCTGCCGCCACATTCGCCGTGGTGCCGCCGTCGTGTTCGTTGTCGCGGCGGGGATGTCAGCAGTGGTCGCCACGCAATACCAGAGCACCTTCGCTGGTGCGCTCGACGGCCCAGCGTTGCAGGCGCTGGCAGCTAATCCGGCAATCCGGACCCTATTCGGGTCGCCAGTCGCGCTGGACGACCCCGGCGGGTTCACCGTCTGGCGCACGGGCACACCCCTGGCGGTCCTGATCGGTGTATGGGCGCTGCTGACCGCCACCCGAGTCACCCGCGGTGAGGAGGACGCCGGGCGCTGGGATCTGCTGCTGGCCGGTCGGGTGCGATCTGCCGACCTGGTGGTCCGCAGCTTCACCATGCTCGCCGGTGCGGTAGTGGTGGTCGGTGCCGGGGTGGCTGCGGCACTCGTGGTCGCCGGGACCGCGGCGACCGGGGCCGTGCTGCACGGGGCCGGGCTTGCCGGCTTGGGGCTGATCTTTGCCGCGATGGGTGGGTTCGCTGCTCAGATCATGCCTACTCGCGCTTCCGCGACTGGGCTGTCGGTGGCAGTGTTGGGTACGACGCTACTGATGCGGATGGTCGCCGACGGTATCGCCGCTCTGACATGGCTGCACTGGGTGTCACCGTTTGGTCTGCTTGCCAAACTCCAGCCCTACGCGGCTGAGCGGCCAGGTCCGCTGCTGATACTGGCAGCTGTCCCGCTGCTTCTGGGTGCCGGCGCGGTCCTTGCCGCGCGTTGTCGCGATGTCGGCAGTGGGCTGCTGAGCGTGTCGACGAGCCGCCGGCCCCGAATCCGGCTGCTGGGGTCGGTCACAGCGTTCGCAGTCCGCCGCACAATCCGACCGTGGACGGGCTGGGCTTTGGGTGTCAGCGCCTACTACCTGCTCATCGGGTTGCTCGCCGTCTCGATCACCGAGTTCCTCACCGATAATGCCCGCTTCGCCGAACTCGCCGCCGAGGCCGGTTTCGCCGGGTTGGGTTCGGTGCCGGGATACGCGGCGACGATGTTCAGCCTGCTCGGGATCCCCGCAGGGGTGTACGCCGCGGCGCGGATCACCGCCGCGGGCGCGGACGAGATCAGTCGGCACACGGTGCTGCTTTTCGGCCTGCCGGTGTCGCGTAGGCAGCTGGCCGGCGCGGAAATCTTGGTGACCGTGGCCGGGGTCCTGCTGCTCCTGGCCAGCGCGGGGGTGGCGGTGTGGGTCGGGACTGCCGCAGCCGGGGCACCGCTCGGTGTGGGCGCCGCGCTCGCCGGTGCGCTCAACGTGACACCGGTCGCGCTGCTGTGCCTCGGCGCGGCGGTGCTGGCGCTGGGCTGGGCTCCGAGGGCGGTACTCGCTGTCGGCGCGCTGCCCGCGGTGGGCGGATTCCTGCTGCAAGTGACGGCGCAGAGCGTCGGGGCACCCGAGTGGGTGGGTCGGCTCTCCCCGTTTGCACACCTGGCCTTGGTCCCCGAGACTCCACCGGACTGGGGGGCAATGGCCGGGCTGTCGGCGGTGGCCGTCGTCCTGATGATCATCGGTGTCTGCGGCTACGCCCGCCGAGATCTCGCCATCTGACACGACGGCCCAGTGCCGTCGCCGAGGCCCTGACCGAGCTCACCGGAGACGCTGCGCTGGCCGCGCTGGTGTGGGCCAGCTCGCCGTGGAATGACACCTACCGTGCCTTGAGCGGTCCGCGGATGGCCCGTCGGCGCTGCACCTGGGCTCGGCGTTGGCCCGGTAGGCCGCGCTACCAGGCCTGCGCAAGGGCGATGCCGCAGTATGCGGCACCCAGGCCGGCGATCAAGCTGATACCGATGTTGAGTGCGGCCAGTAACCGGGCACGGTCGGCCAGCAGCCGCAGCGTCTCGTAGCTGAACGTCGAATACGTGCTCAGTGCCCCGCAGAACCCGATCCCCGCTGCCGCCATCACCGGGCCGGCGGCGGGCAGGGCGGCGAGAAACCCGAGCAGCAGCGATCCGATCACGTTGACCATTAGCGTGCCGAACGGGAACACCGAGTCGTGCCGGGCCTGCACCGCCCGGTCCAGCAGATACCGCGCGGGTGCGCCGAGCGCGGCGCCCAGCGCCACCCACAGCACGGTCACGACACGGTGCGCAGCACTGTTGCCCCGGCCAGACCGCCCTGGTGTGCGCGATGCACGATCTCGGTGTAGAGCGGTTTGTGGTGCCACTTGTCGAACTCGCCGACGAAGATCGTCAAGCGCAATGCCGAGCCCTGCAGCTTCATCACCGTTTCCCCTCCCGCTGCGCCACACCCAGTGCCCACCGGGTCGCCCCGGAACCGGTGATCACCGCGATCATCGCCGCGGCCACCGTGCCCACCAGATACAGCAGGCCCAGGCCGGCGGCACCCTCGTCGACCAACTGCTGCACGTCGACCATGGCGGTGGAGAACGTGGTGAAGCCGCCCAGCACCCCGACCCCGAGAAACGGGCGCAGCAGCCGGTGTCCGATCCCCCTCTCGCTGATCAGCACCATCAGCACACCGATCAGCAGGCACCCGGTCACGTTGATGCCCCACGTCGCCCACGGCCACTCACCCGGATCACGAGGGAACACCACGCCAAGCCCGTAGCGGGCCAGCGATCCGGCCACCCCGCCCATCGCGATCGATCCCAGCACCGCCACCGGATGCTCACCCAGCTCGCGGCGCTGCTCCGGCACATGCAGATCCACGTCCGGATCAACCGGACCGGCCACCGAACGCGTGTTCCCCGATCCCATACCCGGCCTCCTACCAGCGACATTCAGCACTGGTAGGGACCGTTGGCGGCACTCGCTGTGCGGTTCTCCCGAGCCGACTCCTCGGCGGGACGGCGGGCCCCACCGCTGAGCACCCACGATAGCCGAGCGCGCTCCCGGCCAAGGACACCCTGTGACGATGAGAACGTGACTGAGGGCATCCGCTCATCGGGTCTCACGTGATCGGTGACCCGCCGGTCACCCCGATGACCTCCGAGGTCATGTAGCTCGATTCCTGGGATGCAAGGAACACGTAGAACGGTGCGAGCTCGGCTGGCTGCGCCGCCCGCCCCATGGGCGCCTGCGCGCCGAACGACTCCAGCTTGTCCTCGGCCATGGTGGCGGGGATCAGCGGGGTCCATACGGGACCGGGGGCGACCGAGTTGGCGCGGATACCCCGCTCGATGAGGTCGTGGCCGAGTGCCTTGGTGAAGTTCATGATCGCGGCCTTGGAGGCCGCGTAGTCCATCAGGTGCGGGGAGGGCTGGAACGCCTGGACCGAAGAGCTGGTGATGATGGTGGATCCGGTCGGCATGTGCGGCACGGCCGCCTTACACAGCCAGAACAGCGCGTAGACGTTGGTCTTCATCACCCGGTCGAACTGCTCGGTGCTGATGGCATCGAGCCCGCCGTCCTGCGACATCTGGTAAGCCGCGTTGCTGACCAGTACGTCGATCTGCCCGAACTCCTGCCCAGCGCGGTCGACCACCTCGCGGCAGTGCTGCTCGTCACGGAGGTCACCGGTCACCGTGACGGCCCGACGGCCGGCGTCGAGGACCCAGCGGGCCGTCTCCTGCGCGTCGTCCTTCTCGGAGTCCAGGCAGGTGATCAGCACGTCCGCCCCTTCCCGGGCGAACGCGATCGCCACCGCCCGGCCGATGCCGGAGTCACCGCCGGTGATGACGGCCTTCTTGCCCTCCAGGCGTCCGGTGCCCCGGTAGCTGTGCTCACCGTGGTCAGGCTGCACGTCCATATCGCCGGTGCGGCCCGGATACTCCACCGTCCGATCGCCGCTGCCCGGTGCTGCGTGCTGCTCCGTGGGATCCTGCTGGGTGAACTGGTCCTGGCTCACGGTATGCCTCCGCTGGTTGGGGTCGGGATAACCACCTTCCCGGTGAGCACACCCACAAACCATCAGCTACGGCCCCCCAACGGGCTCCTCGGTGGTCGAGGTCACTGGCTGCTCCCGGGGTTATGGTCATCGTGCTGATCGTTCCCCCGCTCGCTGGCTGCCGGCTGCCGTAGCTGGGCCCAGTAGTGTGCGGTGAGCCGGACGAGCGGCGGCGGAGGCGCCAGGTCACGCAGGGCCCGGGCCCGGGCGAACTCTGCTGGAGTGAAGGGCAGAGTGGCGCGCTCACACGTGAGCACCCCGCCTGCGGGATCACCCAACCGCATCGTCGTTCCGTCCACCCCGTCCGGCTCGCTCTGGTCCTCGCCAACCTGGTCCTTTCGGCAGACGGTGGACGCGCCGAGCAACGCGCGCAGTGCCGCCGCCAGCTGCGTCCCGGTGCCGGTCACCTGGGCGGCCAGCGTGAGCACGCGGGTCGGAACGTCGACGAGGTCATGCATGTCGGCACGGACGGCGTGAACGTCGCGCCCGCCGCCGGTCTCGGTCGCGGCGGCGACGTCGCTGCCCGCGGTGCCCGAGGGCGCTTGGAGGAGGAACTCGTCGACCGCCCCGTCGGCTACGGCGTGGACCTGGACGGACAGGATATTCAGGCCGTGGCTGGCCAGGCTGGCGGCCAGCGCGGCGAGGCTGCCCGGGTTGTCGCGCACTACCGTCCGCACGCGCCACAGATTCCTCCCTCCCGCCGTCCCCCGGCTGCTCCCGGCGGCGTTGGGCGCCGGACGGGCCGCCCAGGGCAGGGCCGGCGCCCGGGCGGGGCGGTGTGTGCATCGGCGGTGCAACGCCGCGCTGAGCAGCAACGACACGCCCAGGCCGATCAGCACAACCGGACCAAGTGGGCGGTGGGCGAGCATGTTGGCGAACAGATCGGCGACGGCGACGGCCAAGAACAGCGCCCCCAACTCAACGAGCTCCCGGTGCCAGCCCGGCGAGCCGCCGCGCCGGCCCGATCGATTGTCCTCTGACGTCCGTGGTTCGGTCATGGCGCCGAGCCTGAGCGACGGACACACCCCACGCTGTCACGAATCAGTTAAAAGTCGAAAGGTGTGACCAATGCCTCCATGGGGCTCGCCACTCTGGCCACGCGATCTTCGCCGCAGATGCCCACGCCAGGTTCCCGCAGCCAGACACCGCTGTGAGCACCTGTCGCAGCGCCCCGGTGTCGACGTCGGTGAGCCGGGCTTTAAACAGCTGCAGCTGGTGCCACCGGCTACACACCAAGCTTCAGCAGAGGACGAC
>DATHTJ010000042.1:0-4369 GCA_035463315.1 Pseudonocardiaceae bacterium | reverse complement strand
CTCTTCGGCGCTGGACTCGTCGTCAGCCTCCGCGGACAGCTGCACAGTGCCCTCGGAGAAGGCCAGCCGGACCGGCGCGAACCGCTGAGCCACCAGCGACACCCGCTTGAGCGCCGCGACGAACAGACCGACCTCCACCTCCACGGCGGTGGTGACCTCGGTAGGCCACAACGACGCGAACTTGACGAACTCGCCGTCCAGCAGCCGGGTCAGCGTCTGCCGTCCGCCCGCGGAGAAGCCCAGGAAACCCGCGTCGGCGGCATCGCCCATGGACAGCAGCACCTCGCTGGCCGAGCCGAGCGACTTGGCGGCCTCGGCGAGCGTCTTGGCCGGAACGATGACCGCAGTGCTGCTTTCAGGCTCGAGGGCGCCGATCGGCGTCCACGGGATGTGGCGTTCGGCGAGGCGGTAGCGGTCGGTCGCGGCGAAGGTGAGCGTCTCGGAGCCGATCTCCATGCGCACCCCGGTGAGCATGGGTAGCGTCTCGTCCCGGCTGGCCGCCGCGGTGACCTGGGAGATGGCAGTGGCAAAGACGTCACCGCGCACCGTGCCTGAGGTGGCGGGCAGCTCCGGCACCGCAGGGTATTCCTCGATGTGCAACAGCGGCAGGTTGAACCGGGCCGAACCGCATCGCACCGCCAGCCGGTTTCCCTCCACGGCTACCCGCACGTCCTTGGGCGGCAGCGCGCGGGCGATCTCGGCGAGCAGCCGGCCGGAGACCAGCACCCGCCCAGCGGACTTGTCGGTGACCGGCACCTCGATGCGGTTGAGCACCTCGAAGTCGAAGCCGGAGACAATCATCGTGCCGTCGGTCACCTCAAGCACCACGCCCGCGGTGACCGGGACGACGGGCCGGGCCGGCAAGCCACGCGCTGTCCACGCGACCGCCTCGGCGAACGCATCCCGCTCAAGCTCGAACTCCACGTTGAACCCACCGTCCCTGCGAGTACTCCCGGTTGCGCCGGGTGCGCCAGCGTACCGGGGGCGTTTCCGCGGATCGGGGTGGTGGTCGGGATGGTTCAGCAGTGCGCTGGGCACCTGCTCGGCTGATTGCGCCAGCGGGGCATTCCCCGGGAAGCTGGCGTACTGGCCCGCCGACCGGGTATCACCCCACTCCCCCAGATACCCGGTCGGCGGCCCCTATACACGGCCCACCTGGGCCCGGAGACGGGGATGCCACCAAGAACGATACGGTTCCCGGCAGGTGAGAGGAACCTCTTGTCAGGCAACCCTGACGAGCTACCCAGCTCTGCTCTCGCAGCTGGCCTGGCCCTCGAGGTTGGCAGCCCTTCAAGGACTACCAACCCCCTTGTTGATCATCTTAGACGGCTACCAACCCCACAGCGCCCAGCTCAGCCATCTGCCGGCGAGCAGCGCGGGCGTTGGTAGCCGTTGAGAGCAGCCCCAGCCGGGGTTGGCGGTCCTTGAAGGGCTGCCTACTGGGTGTCGAAGCCGTGCTCGATTGCGTAGCGGGCCAGCTCGACCCGGTTGTGCAGCTGCAGCTTGCGCAACGTGGACTGCACGTGGTTCTCCACCGTGCGGTGGCTGATCACCAGCGCCTCGGCGATCTGCCGGGCGGTGCGCCCCTTGGCCACCTGGCGCAGCACCTCGGTCTCGCGCTCAGTGAGCCGCGGCACGTCAGGCCGGGGGTCCCGCGCCATCCGTCGATACTCGCCGAGCACCAAGCCAGCCAGGCCGGCAGTGAACACTGCGTCCCCCTCGGCGGTCCGGCGCACGGCCTCGACCAGCTCCTCCACCGACGCCGACTTGACCAGGTATCCCGAGGCACCCGCCTGCACTGCGGTCAGGACGTCGGCGTGCTCGCCGGAGGCGGACAGCACCAGCACCCGGATGTCGGGCCAGGTGTCGATGATGCGCCGGGTCGCCTCGGCCCCGGACGGTTCGCCGGTGGCGAAATGCAGATCCATCAAGACGACGTCTGGACGGGCCGCCGGGATAATGCGCAGCGCGGTCGCGCCATCAGCCGCGGTGGCAACCACCTCGAAACCCCGCTCGCCGAGGTCGCGGGCCACCCCGGCACGCCAGATCGGATGGTCATCGACCACCATGACCCGAGTCATGGCCCGGGCCGTCACCGCAGCTGGCCGAGCCGGATGCGGGCCAGCCGCACCTCCCATTCGGTGCCCCGCCCCGGGCCGGTGTCCAGGGTCAGGGTGCCGCCCACATCGGCCACCCGGCCGCGGATTGAACGCGACACTCCCATCCGGCCACCAACCTCGGCGTCGGCGAGCTGCCCGTCTTCGATGCCCACACCGTCGTCGCGGACGGTGAGCACCACTTCCTCGCCAAGATCCTCGACCAGCACCCACGACCTCGCTGCCGGACCGCCGTGCCGGGCGGTGTTGGCCAGCGCCTCCCGAACGACGGCGACCAGCTCCTCGACATCGCAGGCCGGCAGTGGGACCGCGGTCGCGGGCACCGAGACCTCGACCCGGGGACTGGCCAGCAGTTGAAGCGCGGCGGCCAGGTCCTGCTCACCGGTGGCGCCCGGAGGCGCGGCAAAGAACAGGGAACGCAGCGCGATCTCCTGCTCCCCGGCCAGCCGGGCCAGCTCGCCGGCTTCCCCGTCGAGCTGGCCGCCGCGGGCCCGCACCCGGGCCAGCACCTGCACGACGCTGTCGTGGATGGACCGGGCCAGCCGCTCCCGTTCCGCGGTGGCCGCCTCGGTGCGGGCCGCCCGGCGTAGCTGCTCGGTCGCCCGGCGAGCCGCCGCCGCGGCCAGCCCGAGCACGAAACCGGTCCCGACCAGCAGAATCGTGTCGCGGGCGAGGTCGGTGCTGAAGAACCCGCGCACCCAGACGTTGACCAAGGCGACGGCGACGCCGACCAGTGCCCCCGCGATCGGGCCCGCGTGCACCGCAGCAGCAACCACCGGGCCACAGGCCCACACGGTGGTGAGCAACGGGGTGCGCTGGGTGACCTCGGTGAGCTGCTCGGGGGACAGCACCAGCGCCGAGGTACCCAGCAACGCCAGGGTCACCAGCAGGTCTGTCACGATGACGTGGATCCGGCGGGTGACGTCGTAGCTGTAGGCCAGGCAGGTCACCACGGTCCAGAGCGCGATCCCGGCAAGCACCGCCCACCCCAGGCCCGGCCGGGCGTAGCCGTCGTGATGCACGATGATCGCCGCGACTGCGAAGGCCGCCGTGACGATCCGCAGGACCACCACGCCACGCCACAGCGGGGTCATGATGTCGGTGGCGGCGGCCGGCATGGCCGCGGATCATGCCAGGTGCCGGGCGGCGGGGAGGCTGGGGTATGGCACGCAAGCGCTCGCCGTTGCCGGTGCAGGTGCTGTTGTTCTTGCTGGTGACCCTGCTCGGGGTGGCCACCGGCAATCTGAACAGCAGCACGGGTGCTCTTCCGTAGGGTTCGGAACTCCTTCGGCGCCAGTCGTTGCCGCTGGCCGGCATCACCGTGCTGCTGATTATCGGGGTGCTGGTCTGGCAGCACCGGGCAGACGAGCTTCGCACCGCGAACGGCCGCCCAAATACCCCTGTGCTGGCGATTGTCGATCAGGTCGAGGAGCTGATCGCCTGTCCGGAGCGGACGAACGCGACGCCTTCCTCAGCCTGGTGGCGCGTGCCCTGGATGCCGACCCGCGACTGCGGATCATCATGATCATGCGGTCGGAGTTCCTCACTGCGTTCCTGGGCCACCGAGCAGGCTCGGTTGTTCCGCAACCCGGTCACGGTGGGGACGCTGGATCACGCGGCGCTGGTCGAGGTGACCGAGCAACCGGCCCTGCGGGCGGGGTGACCTTCGACCCGCCGATCCTGCCGCAGCGGATGGCCGCCGACGCTCGTGCTGGTGATGCGCTGCCGCTGCTGGCGTACTCCTGCACAGAACCTTCAGCTCAGCCTTGCGCGGTGAATTCCCTCGATGCCAAGCTGGCGTCTGCGGAGAGTGGGGACCGGCCATGGTCATGGCAGCACCGAACCGACGGTGACGCCGGGTTGCCAGGAGGTGGCTCCATCCCACCCGTGGCGAGATCAGCGAGCCGGAACTGCGGGCCATCACGCAGTTCATGGACGGTGGTGGCGGCGTCTTCGCCACCGGCGACCATGAGGATCTCGGGGTGGCGATGTGTGGTGCCGTCCCGCGCGTGCGTTCGATGCGCCAGTGGCACTGGCCCAACCCCGGCCCGAACGGAGAGCCCGTCGCACCGGCTGTCGATGGCCTGAACCGCCATGACACACTGAGAGGTTTATGCAAAACCCCAATTATTCCCAGTCGGGAGTTAATCAAGGATCATTGTCTAGAAAGCTGGCGACACGCCGCGTGAAATAATAGGCAACGGCTTCTCTGGTCGATAGAAAGGAGGTGACGAAACCACTCTCTCACGATG
>DATHTJ010000041.1:0-9266 GCA_035463315.1 Pseudonocardiaceae bacterium | reverse complement strand
CGCAACGCCCTCACTGCATGGTCGTGGCGTCCCCTCAGCCGGGCCAGTGCGCGACCGTAGTCAACCCAGTAGACAGCTCGGCGTGGAAGGTTCGGGTGTACGTCCGGCTGCAAACTCTCAGCCACGGCGGCCGCCTGTTCGTGATCGCGGACCTCCAATGCCCCAGCCATCCGCCATAGCCCGACGTTGGTGGGACCAAACCCCATCCAGTACGCATTGCCTTCTCCGGTGTGCTGAGCCAGTTCGCCCGCGTACTCCAACGCGGCGTCAACGTCGGCAGGCCGCCTATCCGCAGCGGCCACCAGCGACCGGGACAGCGCAAGCATGCCCGCGAGCTGAACCGATTCTGAGCTGGTGGTCGGGACAGCCACCGAGTCAAGCTCGCCGCCGGCCAGGTCAAAGGTCCCCGCGGCGAGCATCACGCCCACAGTGCCGACCGTGGCTATCCCCCGAGCGGTCGGGGTGTCGCGGTCTTGCGCTGCCTGGCGGGCCAGCCGGGCCGCATCCCGCCGCAGATCCAGCGGGCCACCCACCACGCGCAGCCATGCACCGGTGCCTTGGGTGTGCAGCAACACCGCCAGATCGAGCAACTCGGCCACGTCGCGACCAGCCGCGATGCTGGTGTGCAGATCCCTGATCAGGCCGGGCAGGACCACAGCGGCCTCACCTTGCCGGTCATGACGGCAGCGAGCATCCAGGATCGCCAACACCCTGGCACGCAGAGCCTCAACCGGCAGAACCTCCCCACCGGGCTGATCATGATCGACCGCCATAAACGCGACGCGGAGCGCCTCAACGGCCATGTCGGTCACACCGTTACCGGGTGCAGGCACATCCATCCTGGTCAGCTCGGACGGGGAGATCTGGAGCACGTTGGCCAGGGCGACGATCTCAGAGCGGCTGTCCAGCGTGCGTAGCCCGTTCTCGATCCGGCTCAAGCTCGCCGCACTGAGGACACCGGACAGCTCGGCGACCACCCGCAGCGACTTGTCCCGGGCCTTCCGAATCCGCCGCAGCCGAGCACCGATCGTCCGCGGGTCCTCAACGTCCACGAAAACCCCTGTCCTTCACCGGGATCCCTCACCGATGTCCCGGGGAGCGACCCCAGGGCGGAACCTCGGCAAGGAGGTAGCGACAGGCTACGCGGGTGCCTGGTGGTGGACACTGCACACCGTGGACCCCAACGGATACTCAGTGAACCGACCTGGGGAAACGTGCTCGCCGATCACAGGGAAACCGCTGGCCGGGAGCCACTTTCCGCAAGATCACCGGTAGTGGGCAAATCGGACACCTCGGATACCGGGTCTGCCGGGCACGGATGATCACCTCGGCAATGTTCTCCACGGTGTGCGCCTCGAACCCGGCCAGCCACACCAGAGACCGGCGTTCGGCCTCGGAGATCGGGACACCACCCAACGCGTCAAGCAGAACGGGCAGCCGGGCAGCGTGCCAGGGCGGCAGGGGCGTCATGCCGTCCGCCTCATCGGATCGGGCTTCACCAGTGGCGCCTGAAGAGTCCAGGCACCCCAACGGGGACAGGCGGTGTTGCCGGTGGCGACGTCTGCTGTCATCAGGCGCAGCGGGCAGAGCCCTGCTATCGCCGTCTGTGGTCGCGGTGTGGTCGCACGAGACGTGGGCACCGGTGGGCACAGGCGGGCAGTCGTGGGGGGTTGCTCTGCCGCTGACGTGCGAGGAGGAGCAAGCGTGGTCACCGGTGTTGAGTGACGTACCTAATACGTCGTGAGCAGGTCCCTGGTTGATCCACTGGGCGGTCCCACCCCTGACCAGCGGTGGCGCCGCAAGCGGAGCCGCTGAGCAGGCGCGGATCATGGTCGTGTGGTCGCAGTGTGGAGCGCGTCGAGCAGCACGGCGAGCTTGTTGGCCTGCCCCGGGCAGCAGTGAGGTGGTGGGTTGCTCATGGCCGGAACCTGCGCATCAGGCGACAGTTCAGACTGGGGTTATGAGCATCCCGCAAAAGAGGCTATCTGTGGTCTTCGTCTGCACCGGGAACATCTGCCGGTCCCCGATGGCTGAGGTCGTCTTCGCGGACGCCCTGCGCCGGGAGGGCCTGGCGCACCTCGTGCGGGTGAGCAGCGCGGGAACCGGTTCCTGGCACGTCGGCAACCCCGCCGACCAGCGCACCGCCGAGACGCTGCGCCGGGCCGGTTACGACTGCAAGCACGTCGCCGCGCAGGTCGGCTCACACCACCTATCAGCCGATCTGCTGGTGGCGCTGGACTCCGAGCATCTCGCGACGCTGCGGCGGCTGGTGGCCGAACCGGAGCGGGTGGTGCTGCTGCGATCGTTCGACCCGAGTGCCGACGGAGACCTCGACGTGCCCGACCCGTACCTCGACGGCAGGCACCGCTTTGATGAGGTACTCGGCATGGTGTGCGCGGCAGTGCCCGGTTTGCTGGCGTGGGTACGAAGCCGGCTATGACAGCAGCCAGCGACGCCACCACCGCGATTACCGGCCAGCCGGTACGAGCCGCAACGCCCCACGGCAACATCTGGGTGATCGAGTTGAGCGACGGGTGCACCGTGGTGGCCAAGCGGGGAGAACCCGGGCAGGCCATGGCCGAGGCGGCCGGACTGCGCTGGCTGCGGGTACCCGGTGGACCGCCGGTGCCGCAGGTGCACGGACACGACGGGCAGTGGCTGGTCACCGAACACGTGCCGGCCGGCCAGCTGGACGGCACCGCGGCGGAGCGGCTCGGGCGCCAGCTCGCCACGCTGCACGCCGCGGGCGCTCCGGCCTTCGGCGCCGCACCGCCCGGGGGACCGCAGCAGGCGTGGATCGGGGCCGCTCCGATGGCCAACGTCACCGGGCCACACTGGCCGCAGTGGTACGCCGAGCACCGGGTGTTGCGCTATCTGCGCACAGCGGTGGACCGCGGCGCGGTGGACTCCGCCGGGGCCCGGGCCGTGCACACGGTCTGCGAGCGGATCGACGAGCTGGCCGGACCGGCTGAGCCACCGGCCCGGCTGCACGGCGACCTGTGGTCGGGCAACGTGCACGCCGCCGCCGACGGGCAGGTGTGGCTGCTCGATCCGGCCGCGCACGGCGGGCACCGGGAGACTGACCTGGCGATGCTCGCCCTGTTCGGCCACCCGCACCTGGAGCGGCTGCTCGCCGGCTACCAGGACGTCGCCCCGCTGGCGCCCGGCTGGCACCAGCGCGCCCCACTGCACCAGTTGTTCCCGCTGCTGGTGCACGCAGTCCTGTTCGGTGGCGGGTACGGCGCGAGCGCGTCCGCCGCCGCGCGGGCGGTGCTGGGATGAGCACCGGTTACCGTGGTGGCGTGCAGTGGCGGTTCCTGCTACGCCCCGGCTGGGTGGCGCTCACGGCGGTGGTGGTCTGCTTCGCCGTCGCGGCGTTCACCGTGCTCGCGCCGTGGCAGTTCCGCCGCGCAGCGGAGCGTGCGGAGCGCAACGCCGCCATCGAGCGCTCCTTCAGCATCCCGCCGCAGCCGCTGGAGGAGGTCCGCGGCGCGGGTACCGAGTGGCGGCAGGTCCTGATCACCGGGCACTACCTGCCCAGCGCCGAGCTGGTGGTCCGGCTGCGCACCGTGCAGGGTGAGCCGGCCGATGAGGTGCTGGTCCCGCTACGGCTGGCCGACGGATCGACCGTGCTGGTGAACCGCGGTTACCTTCGCCCGGCCGCGGGGGTGCGGGTGCCCGCCTATCCCCCGGTGCCGGGTGGCGAGGTGACGGTGACCGGCCGGCTGCGAGCCGACGAGCCGGACCCACAGGGCGGTGAGGTCGTGGTCCAGGACGGTCACCGGCAGGTGTACGCAGTCAATACCCGCACCGTGAGCGCCGCCACCGGGGTGCGCCTTGAGCCGGGTTACGTCCAGCTGGTGGACGGCGCCCCTGGGGTGCTGTCCGCGCTGCCGCTACCGCCGCTGTACTCCGGGCCATCTTTCGCCTACGCGCTGCAGTGGCTCGCCTTCGGCGCGATGGCGCCGCTGGGGCTGGCCTACTTCGCCTGGCGGGAAGCCACCGGGTGGCGTCGCGAGGAGTGGTCTGCGGATGCCGATGATCCGCACGATCCACCGGTGGCCACGCTCGCCGACCGTTACGGCCGCTGAGCCACGACGGCGAGTACGGCGCACAGCGCCGCGGCCACCAGCCCGATGACCCGGGACAGCTCGATCCCTCGGGTGACGTCGCCCGCATCCGGGGTGCGGCCGTGGCCCAGTACCGGGCGTTGCTCGGTGCCGTGCGGGTAGACCGTGCGCCCTCCCAGCCGCACCTCCAGCGCGCCCGCGAAGGCAGCCTCGACCTGCCCGGCGTTGGGGCTGGGATGCGCTGCGGCGTCACGCCGCCAGGCTTGCCACGCCCCGCGGGCCGAACCGCCCACCACCGGCGCGCACAGGGTGGTCAGCCCGGCCGCGGTCCGGGACGGCAACAGGTTGGCCAGGTCGTCCAGCCGCGCCGCGGCCCACCCGAACCGCCGGTAGCGCGGCGACCGGTACCCGACCATCGCATCCAGGGTATTGACCGCCCGGTAGGCCAGGAGTCCTGGCGCCCCGGCTACCGCACCCCAGACCAGCGGGGCGACGACGGCGTCGGACGTGTTCTCGGCGATCGACTCCACGCTCGCCCTGGCCATCCCGGCCAGATCGAGATCGCCCGGGTCGCGGCCGCACAGGTGCGGTAGCCGGGCCCGGGCGGCGTCGAGGTCCCCGGCGTCCAGCGCTCGGGCCATCGCGGCGCCTTCCTCGGCCAGCGAGGCCCCGCCCAGCGCGATCCAGGTGGCCGCTGCGGTGCCTGCCACCTGCACGGCGATCCGCCCCCGCCCGGCTCGTTCCAGCAGGCCACCGACCGCCGCTGCACCACCGACCAGGGCGCCGGTGTACACCAGCCCGGCGAGCCGGTGTTCGGCATAGCAGGCGCGTTCAGTGGTCGCGGCGAGCCGCCCGAAGGCCGCCACCGGGTGATGGCGTCGCGGATCACCGAGCACCGCATCGGCAGCGACACCAAGCAGCAATCCGACCGCCCGCGCTGCGCCCACTCCTCGACCCCCAGATGTTCGGACCGAAGCGACACCCTACTGCCGTAGCTCGCTTTTGCGGACCTTGCCCATCTCGTTGCGGGGCAGCGTCGGCAGGTAGTGCACCACGCGGGGCCGCTTGTGCGGCGCGAGCAGCTGCGCGACGTGCTCGGCGAGATCCTGCGCGCCGGGCGGCGGATCGCAGGCAGCGACCACCCAGGCCACCACCCGCTCTCCGAGGTCGGGATCCGGCTCCCCGGTGACCGCCACCTCAGCGACCCCCGGATGCTCCAGCAGGGCGTTTTCGATCTCCCCCGCCCCGATCTTGTACCCACCGCTCTTGATCAGGTCCGTGGCGCGGCGCCCGACCAGCCGCAGGTGCCCGTCCGGCCCTCGGGTGGCGAGATCGCCGGTGCGGAACCAGCCGTCGTGCATCGCCGCGGCGGTGGCATCGGGCCGGTTGAGGTAACCCAGGAACAGCGTCGGCCCGGCGACCTCGATCTCTCCCACGGTCTCGTCGTCGGCGCCCTCGAGGACCCCGCCCCACTCGTCCACCAGCCGCAGCGCCACGCCATCCAGCGGCGGCCCGACGGTGCCCGGCCTGTGTTGCCCGTCGACCCGCACCGCGCAGGTGATCAGCGACTCGGTCATCCCGTACCGCTGCACTACGTGCTGGCCGGTAGCCGCCGCAATTCGCTGGTGGTCGGATACGGGCAGCGCAGCGGAGCCCGAGACGAGTAGCCGCGCCCGGCCCAGCGCCGCAGCGACCTGGGGATCCCGCTCAGCTGCCACGGCCAGCCGGTGGTACATCGTGGGCACCCCGAACAGCATCGTCGCCCGATCATCCGATGCACGACCACCCAGTTCCCGGGCCGTCCCCTCGACCGAGAACGAGCCCAGGTGGTGCAACGTGCCTCCGAGCCGCAGCGGCCCGAGCACACCAAGCACCAGGCCGTGCACGTGGAACAGCGGCAGTCCGTGCACCAGGACCTCCTGGGCAGTCCACCTCCAGGCCGCGGCGAGCGCATCGACGTCCGCGGCGAGCGCGCGCCGCGGCAGCACCACGCCCTTGGGCGGGCCTGTGGTGCCCGAGGTGTAGACGATCAGTGCTGGCGACTCGGGATCCGGCTCGGACGGCATCGGCCCGGCTCCCCACCGCAGATCGACATCACACCGCGGGACGGCTCGCAACACTGCGGGCAACGTGGCTCCCGGCGCGGTGAGCACCAGGTCCGGCGTCGCATCGGAGACGACGTGCTGCAGTTCCCGCTCGCCCAGCTTGGGGTTGATCGGCACCGCAGGCACGCCGGCCGCCAGCGCTGCCACGATCGCCACGCAGGTCTCCAGCTCCGGCGCAGCCCAGACCGCAACCCGGCGGGCGCGGGACAGCTGAGGCACCAACGCCGCAGTCACCACACCGAGCTCCCGATGGGTCAGCGAACGCGGGCCGAACCGCAGCGCCTCGGCGTCTGTGGGCTGCTGCAATGTCGGCAACAACACCGGAGTGCCCACTCGGCGATTCACCTCCGAAGCATGATCAGGCGGGCTGGCACCGTCGATTGCGCTCGATTGCTGGTCAGTGTTTCACCGTCTGGCTCGTCTCGGAGTGGCTGCGTTGGAACAGGGTGAAAAGGAAGGCGAGTGAGGGCACGAGCAGGATCGCGCCGACCACAAGGCTGATCAGCATCGCGCGCAGCGTGGTCCCGGGCGCGGCGGCAGCCTGCACGGTGAGCTCGGGTTGCAGGAGGTAGGGGTACTGAGCGGCGCCCCATCCCCAGATGACGGCGGTGACTGCGAGGGCGGCGGCTACTCGGGCCAGGCCGAATCGCTTGCGGGCCAGCAGCAGGATCGAGCCGATCCCGGCTGCTGCGGAGGTCACGATGAGGGGTAGACCGCGCGAGATGAGACCGTCGAAGAGTTGAGGTGCGTCGGCGTGGAGCACGGCGATGCCTCCCAGCGCGATGACTCCGATGAGCACGGCGGTCACGATTGCACGAGTGCGGAAGTACTCGACCAACTCCCGGTCACTGTGGCGCTCGGCGTCGGCGCACAGGTACACGGCGGCGAGGAAGGCACACGCGCCGACGGCGATAACACCGCCGAGTATCGAGGTGGGGTTGAGCCAGCTGGTGATCACGTCACCGGTGGCGATACCCGGAGGGACCCGTCCCGAGGCGACGGCACCAGCGATAGCGCCGAGGAACAACGGGGTGGTCACCGAGGAGAACGCGAATGAGGCCCCGAAGAGCCGCTGAAGTGCGAGTTGGTCGACTGAGTGGCGGAACGCGAAGGCCGCCCCCCGGGCGATGATGCCCAGCGCGGCCAACGTGAGAGGGATATAGAGGGTGGAGGCGATCGCGGCGAACGCCGGCGGGAAGCTGGTCCAGAGCACGACGAGCACGAAGATCAACCAGACGTGGTTTGCCTCCCACACCGGGCCGATGGAGTGCTCGATGAGCCGCCGCGGAGAGCGTCCCCGTGCGGTGCCCCCGGCTAGCAGGTCCCAGAACCCGGCGCCGAAGTCGGCGCCGCCGAGCAGGGCGTAGGCCGTGAGGCCGACCCACATGATGGTCAGTACGGCTTCGGCTGCGGTCATGATGCCGCCTCCGGGGGACCAAGTGCGTCGGCGGGCATCAGGTCGTGCCTCCGATTCGCTGCTCCTGCGGCTCGGGCTCTTGCGGGGCGATCGACGTCTCGCGGGGTGCCCCGGCGAGGCGGCGCAGCACGTACACCGTCATGACGGTGAGCACGAGATAGACCGCCAGCACGAGGTAGAAGCCGTAGCGCAGGCCTGGTGCGGTGCTCACCGCGTCGCGGGTCAGCTGGATCTCGTAGACGATCCAGGGCTGGCGGCCCACCTCGGTGGCCACCCAGCCGGCCTCCAGCGCTACCACCGCTGCCAGCCCGGACAGCGCAACGGCACGCAGGAACCACGGGGTGCGCGGGATGTCGCGACGTCGCCACCAGGCCCAGGCCAGCCAGGCCGCCAGCCCCAGCAACGCGAATCCGATGCTGATCATCACGTTGTAGGACAGGTGCACGACGTTCACCGGCGGGCGCAGCCCAGACGGTACCCGATCCAGGCCGGCTACGAAGCCGTTCGGGTCATGGTGGATGAGCAAGGACAGCCCGTACGGGATCTCGATCGCGCCGACGAGCCTGTCATCCAGGTAGATCCCACCCAATGACAACGGCACGCCCGTCCCCGACTGGTAGAGCCCCTCCATCGCAGCCAGCTTCGCCGGCTGGTACTTGGCCACCACGTTGGCCAGCCAGTCACCCACGCCGATCTGGATCGGCGCCGTGACCGCCGCGACAGTCAGCGGCACGAGCAGACCCAGCCGGTGGTAGCGGTCCCGTCGGCCCCGCAGCATTCCCACCGCATACACCGACGCGACGCAGAAACCGGTGACCATGATCGCGGCGAGGATCATGTGCACGGACTGCGAGGCGGTGGAGGGGTTGAACATCGCCGCCCACGGGTCGGTATTCACCACCTGCCCGTTGCGGATCTCGAACCCGGTCGGGGTGTTCATCCACCCGTTCGCCGCTACCACGAAAAACGCCCCGGCCACTCCAGCGGCGATCATCGGCAGGCCCGACATCAGGTGGATCCGCGGCGGCAACCGGTTCCACCCGTACAGGTACACCCCGACGAAGATCGCCTCGATGAAGAAGGCGAATCCCTCCAGGGTGAACGGGAACCCGTAGATCTGTCCGAACCGCTCCATCAGCCCCGGCCAGAGCATTCCCATCTCGAAGGACAGGATCGTGCCCGACACCGCGCCCACCGCAAACAACACGCCCATCGCTTTGGCCCAGGTGTGCGCCAGCGCGTCCATGTCCTGATCCCCGCGGCGGTGCGCGCGCCACTCGGCGAACAGCACCATCGCCGGGAACCCCACCCCGAAGCAGGCCACCACAATGTG
The DNA here is from genome assembly GCA_035463315.1 of Pseudonocardiaceae bacterium. Classification (GTDB taxonomy): domain Bacteria; phylum Actinomycetota; class Actinomycetes; order Mycobacteriales; family Pseudonocardiaceae. The sequence continues at coordinate 341 of DATHTJ010000041.1, read as the reverse complement.
CCAGCCCAACGACAGCGCCATCTGCATCCGAGCGTGAAACAGGTCAGGCGACGCAGCGAGGGCGAACAGAGCAGTCATTCCGCCCCCATCGTGTTGCACCGCGGTCATCTCCACACGCTGCTGGGTGTAGCGCTGACAATTCAGCATCTCACGTCAGGGAGCACCGCCAGCGCTGCGCACAGATCTCCTGAATGGACGGTCTGGGGTGCGAGGATTGGTGGCATGGACCTGAGCGGGACGGTGGCCGTGGTGACCGGCGCGGGCGGCGGCCTCGGCAGCGGTATCGCCCGCACTTTCGCGGCGGCCGGTGCGGCGGTCGTCGTGCACTACCGGAGCAGCGC
>DATHTJ010000040.1:0-7024 GCA_035463315.1 Pseudonocardiaceae bacterium | reverse complement strand
GGGTGATTGCGGGTGCCCGTCAGCTCGTAGCCCTCGACGGTCGACACACGCAGCGTCGGGTGGTCGCCCGAGTGGAACAGCATCTCCGCGCGCACGGGATCGCCACTGCGGTCGAGCACCTTGAGATCGACCGGGTGGTCGCTGTTCGGTGGTGCGTCCGGAACGATGTCGCCGATTCGAATCGACGAGCCGTCGGCCATCCGGACACGAGAATCGCCCGGAACACAGTACCTCATGGCCGCGGGCGGGTCGTTGCCCCGCGAGCCGAAGTTGCCCTGCCCGTCGATCAGCGGGTAGCGCAGCGACCAGGGCTGGGCCAGCCGCACGAGCGCGTCGTAGATCGAGCTGTCGCCGTGCGGGTGGTAGTTGCCCATCACCTCGCCGACGACGCGCGCGCACTTGACGAACGACCGGTCGGGCCGGAAGCCGTTTTCGCCCATCGAGTACAGGACGCGCCGGTGCACCGGCTAGAGCCCGTCCTCGACCAGCGGCAGCGCCCGTCCGACGATCACGCTCATCGCGTAGTCGATGTAGGAGCGCTGCATCTCCTGCTGGATGTCGACCGGCTCGATCCGGTCCCCGTCCGGCGGCAGGATGATCTCGGTCAAGGAGTTCGGTTCCCTTCAATGGCCGCTGACGTGCGCACAACACAGCCAGTCTATCGGTGGCGCATCGCAGGCCCCGGGCCGGACGCAGGCGGGACGGCTGATCAGGTGCGAACCCCGGCAGTACGGCGCAGGCATCGCCGGTCTGGCACCACCGGCGTCCGGACGGGTGACCCTAAGTCAGTGAAAATCGTCGTTCAGCCCAGAAATGTTACGTGTAGCGATCGCGCACGTGCGCGCGATACTCCAACCGGACACGTTCCGTAGCGGCCTCTCCACCGAACAGGACGGTTTCATGACTATCACGACGACCGGCGACTCTGCTGAAGTGAGCACGAGTGATGCTCATGGTGCGCCCGGATCCGCGGACCGGCCGATGCGCATCACCGTGATCGGCACCGGCTATCTGGGCGCCGTGCACGCCGCGTGCATGGCCGAGATCGGCCACGAGGTGCTGGGGGTGGACGCCGATCCGGACAAGATCGCCGCGCTGGCGCAGGGCCGGGCCCCGTTCTTCGAGCCAGGCCTGCCTGAGCTGCTGGCCAGAGTCACCGCGTCGGGTCGGCTGCGGTTCACCACCTCGCTGGTCGAGGCGGCGGACTTCGGCGAGATCCACTTCGTGTGCGTGGGCACCCCGCAGCTGCCGGGCTCGGACGCCGCCGATCTGCGCCATGTCGAGGCGGTCATCGACGGGCTGGCACCGCACCTGCACCGGGACTGCCTGGTGGTGGGCAAGTCGACCGTGCCGGTCGGCACCGCCGCCCGGTTGCGGACCCGGCTGGCCCAGCGTGCCCCGGCCGGTGCCGGCGCCGAGCTGGCATGGAACCCGGAGTTTCTGCGCGAGGGCTTCGCGGTGCAGGACACCCTGGCCCCGGACCGCATCGTGCTGGGCACCACCTCCGCGCCGGCGCAGGCGCAGCTGCGCCGGCTCTACGCTCCGATGCTCGCCACCGGCACCCCCTTCATCGCGACCGACCTCGCCACCGCCGAGCTGGTCAAGGTCTCCGCGAACGCCTTCCTGGCGACCAAGATCTCCTTTATCAATGCGATCGCTGAGGTCTGCGAGGCCGCCGGCGCCGATGTGGTGACCCTTGCCGACGCGATCGGGCACGACGCCCGCATCGGGCGACGGTTCCTCAATGCCGGCCTGGGCTTCGGCGGCGGCTGCCTGCCCAAGGACATTCGGGCCTTCCTGGCCCGAGCCGGCGAGCTGGGTGTGGGCGAGGCACTCGCGTTTCTCCGGGACATCGACGAGATCAACATGCGGTGCCGGCGACGGGTGGTCGACCTGGCCAGGGACATGGTCGGCGGCAGCTTCCTGGGCTGCAATGTCGCGGTGCTCGGCGCGGCCTTCAAGCCCAACAGCGACGACGTTCGCGACTCACCGGCCCTGAAGGTCGCTGCGGCGATCCAGCTCGAGGGAGCCCAGGTTCGGGTGCACGATCCGGAGGCACTGGACAACGCGCGGGCGGTGTTCCCGACGCTGGACTACGCCCGCGAGCCGGGCAAGGCCTGCGAGCACGCGGATGTCGTGCTGCACCTGACCGAGTGGAACGACTACCGCGAGCTCGATCCAGTCGTCCTCGGCAAGATCGTGCGTCACGCCCGTCTCATCGACGCCCGCAACACCGTGGATGCGCGGCGCTGGCAGGACGCCGGCTGGGCGATACGCGCCCTTGGCCGCGCCGAGCGCACCTTCCCCACTGTCTAGCCCGCTACGTCGAAAGGAGAAAACCGGTCATGGACCTCGTCCCCGACGGCTGGGCGTCCATCACCGAGAACTGGTGGCTGCTGCTGCCGATCGGTCTGGTCGGAGTGCTGTCCTGGTCGGTGTGGGCGGTGCGAAAGCTGCTCTCGATGCGGTACCGGCCCACCGTGAACGACTTCCGCACCACGACCTCGGTGGTCGTCCCCTCCTACCACGAGGACCCCGATGTCCTCGAGGCATGCCTGGACACCTGGCTGGCCGAGAACCCCGACCAGGTCGTGATCGTCCTCGATGTCGCCGACACCGAGGCCCAGCGCCGCCTGATCGCCCGCAACGACCCGCGCCTGCACGTCATCATGGTCGCCCACCAGGGCAAACGCTCCGCGCTGGGCGTCGGTATCCGGGCCGCCACTGCTGAGGTGGTGGTGCTCACCGACTCCGACACCCGCTGGGTTCCCGGGCTGCTGGCCGCGGTTCAGATGCCCTTCGTCGACCCCCTGGTCGGCGCGGTGGGCACGCAGCAGAACGTCTTCGAGCCCAACACCAGCGTGTGGCGCCGCGTCGCGGACTGGATCATCGACAACCGCTACCTGGACTACGTGCCGGCCACCGGCCGCGCCGGGGCGGTGGTCTGCGTCTCCGGCCGCACCGCCGCCTACCGCCGCTCGGTGGTGCTCCCGGTGCTGCCACACCTGGAACACGAGTTCTTCCTCGGCCGGCGCTGCATCGCCGGTGACGACGGCCGCCTGACCTGGCTAGTACTCGCCAGCGGCTTCCGCACCGTGCACCAGTCCACCGCCCGGGCGCTGTCCATGTTCCCGGCCACCTTCCGGGCCTTCTGCAAGCAACGCCTCCGCTGGAGCCGCAACTCCTACCGTTGCTACCTCACCGCGCTGTGGAAGGGCTGGGTGTGGCAGGTCCCGGCGATCTCCCAGCTCACCGTGTTCCAGATCCTGCTCACGCCCATCTCGATGGGCGCCACCCTCTACTACGTCATTGCCGCCGCGTTCTACCCTCGCACCACGATCGCGCTCGCGCTGGCCCTGATCTGGCTGTTCCTGAGCCGCGCGCTGCGCAGCATGTCGCACCTGCGGCGCCGGCCCGCAGACGTGTGGCTGCTTCCGCTGGTGACCGCAGTGATCATTCTCGTGGCGTTGCCGATCAAGACCTACGCGTTCCTGACCATGAACAAGCAGGGCTGGCTGACCCGGCGGGCTGACCTCATCGGCGGTGAAGGGCAGAACGCGGCCAGCCTGACACCCGGCCACGTGACCCCCAGTCACGTGACCCCCAGCCACATGACACCCAGCCACGCGCTCAGCGGCGCCGCAAGGGAGGCCTGACCATGCGCACCAGCACGACGGCCCAGCGATCCAGCCGCAGCCCACGGATAGCGATCGGGCTCAGCCTGCTCGCTTTCGCCGCCGTCCTCGCCGCGGCCGTCTACGTCCCTGGCTGGCTGGCCGGCAGCCCCCATGTTCACCCTGTCCAGGCGATCGACCCGCAACTGGCCCAGCTCGAGCAGGCTCGAACGCAGGCGGCCCTGGTCACCACCGAGGACACCCGGCTGCTCAGCCAGCTACGCGGTATCCCGTGGAACGGCCTGCCCTACCGGAACCGGGAACACGGCATGCACACCTTGGTCCTCACCGCCCGCCCCGCCCCCTACACCCTGGACTCATTGCTGATCTTGAAAGCGGCCCGGCGCATCGACGCCAGCACCATCGTCCTGATGAACTCGGTATTGATCGGGCCCGGCGCCCAGCTCATCCTGCACGCCCCTGGCACCACCCTGCGGATGATCAGTACGCCCGCCGGCTTCACCTCCATCGTGGGGTGGAAAGGCGCCATCTCGATCACTGGCGCCCCGGACCATCCCGTGACGCTGACCAGCTGGGATCCGGCCACCGGCAAGCCCGACCAGCAGGTTACCGACGGCCGCTCCTATATCCGGGTTGCCGGCTCGAACCTGCACACCCACTTCGCCGGGTTCTCCGACCTTGGCTTCTGGAGCGGGCGCACCGGCGGCCTGGCGGTCACCGGCAACGACTCCGCTCCCGGCACCGGATCGATCACCGGGACGACCGTGCGCGCCAACCATTACGGGCTGTTCAGCTCCGACACCCTCGGGCTCACCGTCGCCGACAGCACCTTCGACCACGCCGCCGCCGACGGGATCCTGCTGCACCAGGGCTCGACCGGCACCACGATCCGTACCAGCACCACCAGCAGTAACGCCGGCAGTGGCATCGTCGCCAACCGGGGCGCCTCGGAGGTGACCCTGAGCAACGTGACCGTCGAACACAATGGCACCGACGGCATCCGATTCGACGGGCGGCCGCTGGCCGAACGACCCGGCGCCGCCGGGGTCTCCCTGGACGGCCAACGCGGCTTCCGTCTCCAGGACTCCACCATCGCCTTCAATGCGGGCAACGGCGTGCTGGTCTGGGACGCCGACGACACCGTGGTGACAGGCACGGAGCTGGTCGATAACGCCGAAGGCATTGTCGTCCGCGACGCAGCCAACCGCACCCAGATCAGCGCCAACACCGTCACCTCCTCGGCCGGCGCCGCGATCGCGGTCCGCGACGGCGCCACTGACGTGGCCGTCGGTCACAACACCATCGCCGGTGCCGACACCGGGGTCCAGGTCCGCGCCGCCCGGGCGCAGGTGCATGACAACACCATCAGCGCCGCCCGGGTCCACGGCGTGTCCTTCCAGGGCGCCGCCCAGGGATCGGCGGCACACGGCAATACCCTGGCCGGGAGCGGCCCCAGCGGCCTGGACCTGGCCCGGCTCGACGCCGACGCCGTCGCCGCGGTCACCGTCTCGAACAACTCCGAGGAGCAATGGCAGGTCACCAAGAGCCTGAGCGATCGGCTGCGCTGGCTGTTCCGGGACCACCCGCTGCTGGCCATGTGGACGCTGTTACTGCTGTCGATCGTCGCGTCGCTGCTCGGTCGGCGCCGCCGGCGCCGGCGCCAGCCGGCCCACCCCTACCCCGACCATCCGCTCACCGCGCGCTCCGACACCCCCGTCGTCTCGGCGGCCGCGCAGTGACCCGGCGACTGGTCACGGTGCTGGCGCTCGCCGCGATGCTCGCGGCCGGCTGCGCCGGCCCGGCGACGCCTGACGCCCCCACCGTCGACTCCGCCACCGTCGCCCCCACCACCGGGCCCCGCCCCAGCCAACCCATCCCCGGCCCACCACCGCCCACGGTGCGCTGCGGCGACCCCGCCGCCCAGGACGTGTCCACCGCCGACCAGCTCCGCGATGCCCTCGTGCACGCCCAGCCCGGCATGGTGATCCACCTGCGCGATGGCACCTACCCCGGCCGGTTCGAGATCACCACGGCCGCAACCGCGGACCGGCCGATCACCCTGTGCGGCAGCAGGGCGGCGATCCTCGACGGTGGTCCCATCAAGGAGACCGGCTACACCCTTCACCTGCGCGGCGCGGACCACTGGCAGTTGTCCGGCTTCACCATCCACGGCGGTCAGAAGGGCCTCATGCTCGACAACACTCGTGCCGCGCTCATCGAAGGCCTGCTCATCCACGAGGTCGGCGATGAAGCGCTGCACCTGCGCACCGCCAGCTCGGACAACACCGTGCGGGCCAACACCATTCGCCGCACTGGGCTGCGCAAGAAGAAGTTCGGCGAAGGCATCTATATCGGCAGCGCCCGCAGCAACTGGTGCACGCACACCAATTGCGAACCCGACCGCAGCGACCGCAACCTCATCCAGGGCAACGATATCGCCGACACCACCGCCGAGGCGATCGACGTCAAGGAAGGCACCAGCAGTGGAATCCTGCGCGGCAACATCGTGTCCGGCGCGGCCATGACCGCCGCGGATTCCTGGGTCGATATCAAAGGAAACGACTGGACCATTGCCGACAATATCGGCACAAATGCCCCCAAGGACGGTTTCCAAACTCACCGAATCCTCGACGGCTGGGGTGAACGCAACACCTTCCACGGCAACACCGCCACCGTCAACGCCCCCGGCTACGCCATCAACATCACCAAGAAAGACCTGGGCAACATCGTCAACTGCACCAACCGCGCCACCAACGCCAACGCCGGCCTCTCCAACATTCCCTGCCAGTAACGCACTCCGTGTCCCGAACTCGACAGGAGAGCTGTCCGGCCGCAGTCAGACGGTCTGCTGACCCGGCCAGCAGCACCCGTGACAGGCACCTGGAACGCCGTGCCACGCTGTTCCCGTGCATCCAGTTCTTCTGGAATATCTCGCTGCTGCCTCGCTGCCCGCGGCCCCAGAACCGCGGCACGACCACTCGTCTGGTCACCGGCCCAGCTCGTTATCCCCCCGGGATAAGCTGTGTTCTTTAAGCGACCCTAGCCGGTCACTGTGCTTGTCGAGGTTGCGGACCTGGGTCGAGTCAGCGCCGAAGCTCACAGCCAGGAGCGGGCGGAGCGATTCGAGTTCGGCCAGTGCGTCGTCGGCACGTCCGGCGGCGGCGAGCATCTGGGCGAGGGCCGGTGACGGCGAAGATGAGCTTGTTCTGGATCGTGGCGAACAAGGTCTTGGCAGTATCGGAGGTGCCGTCGTAGTCAGCGCTGGTGGCGGCGAACAGATCCCGGACCTTCTGATAGAAGCGCTTCTCGGATGCCCGGATGTCCCGGATCCGCTGCAGCAGCTCATCGAAGTAGTCGGTACCGGCCGGATCCTTGAGGCGGGGATCGTC
>DATHTJ010000039.1:0-3182 GCA_035463315.1 Pseudonocardiaceae bacterium | reverse complement strand
GGGCATGGCCACCTGGGCCTGGCCGTCGGGCTGGTCGACGGCGCAACCGTGCAGACCGCCGGAGTCGGCCTGACCGGCGGCGCCCCCGACACCGCCGTCACCGCGGACACTTCCTTCGAGATCGGCTCGGTCACCAAGGTGTTCAACGGCATGCTGCTCGCCGACATGGTGGCCGATGGGCGGATCACGCCGGAGACCACGCTGCGCGAGCTGTATCCCGGCACCCGCTTCGCGGATCCCGAGGTCGCCGGGATCACGCTGGCCGAGCTTGCCAGCCACCGGGCGGGCCTGCCCGTCGTGGCCCCCGATGGGCTACCGGGCCTGCTGCATGCCGTGCGCGCCAGCTGGACCGGCGCCGACCCGTACAGGGCGAAAGAAGCCGACGACCTGCTGGCCGCCGCCGCGAGCGTCGAGATCGACGGTAAGGGCGACTACGCCTACTCCAACTTCGGCGCCGCGCTGCTGGGCCACGCCCTCGCGCACCGCGCCGGCACGACCTACCCGGAACTGGTGCGTGAACGCATCCTCGACCCGCTCGGCATGTCCTCCACTACTCTGAGCGGCGACGCAGCTCCGCCGCCGGGGTATGCCCGGCCGCACCACGCCGGCGGGCAGCAGGTGGCCCCGTGGTTGGGCACCGGTCACGCGCCGGCGGGCGCGGGAGTGTGGTCGACTGCCTCCGATCTCGTGCGACTTGTCACGGCCGTGAGGGACGGCACCGCGCCGGGCTCACCGGCTGCTCGGCCCCGTTGGCCGGCCGGTGATGCCGGGGAGCAGGTCGGGTTCGCCTGGCACGTCACCGACTACGACGGCCGCCAGGTGACCTGGCACAACGGTGCTACCGGCGGGTCGAGCAGCTTCGTGGGCTTCACCGGCGACCGCGCCGTGGTGCTGCTTGGCAACACCGACCGGTCCGTGGACGCGACCGCGCTGCGCCTGCTCGGCGTGGCGGTTGCCGACGACGAGAGCGTCCCCCCGGCGCAGTACCCGATGCTGCTCCTGACCCTCCTGTTGCCGCCGCTGGCTGCCGTAACGATGATCGGTCGCGGGCTACGCCGTCGGACGGCGGGGTTCCGGCCCGCGCCCGACCGCGCAGTCCTGCTCAACGCGACGGTGACCGGGGCCCTCCTGCTGCTCGTCACCTGGCGGGCAGGACTCTGGCAGGTCGTACCCCCGCTGCTGTGGACGGCCTCGACTGCGGCGTATCTACTGGGCTGCGCGCTGGCCGTGCGCCGCTGGCGCGAGCTGTCCGCGTCTCGGTCCCGGCGCGCGTGGCGACACCAGGTGGCGCTCGCCTTCACGTGCCTCCTCGCCGGAGGCTACCTCGCCGTTCTCGTCGCCACCCTGTCCGTGCTTGACTGAGCCGCCACCACGCTTGAAGGTCCGCTTGTTCGGGCGTCAGGTTGACTCACTGGGGCGGCAGCTGGTCCTCAGCGCGACCGCGTCGTGAGGGATCGCCATTCCCACCCGGGCAAGTGGTCGATTCGATGAGGCTCGCCGAAGAGTCGCGGCTTGATCAAGAGAGCACGTCGATCCAAAGCTGGTGACGATCCCTCGTGGCTTCGGCCCGAGCCGCTGCTATCGATACCGGAAACCGTCGAGGAAACGGCGAAACAGGCCGCCTTCGCGCGGCAGCGCCGGACCGGGTGGCGGTGCGGTGCGGTGCTGGCGCGCGATCGGCTGCTCGTAGTCAGTTCTGGCGATAGCGTCAACCACCTGAGACTCATCGAAGTCTTCGGAGCCTTCGATGACGGGAACGAAGCCGACGAGGACACCGTCGCGCATCACTTGCGCTTCGAGGCTCGCCGTGCCGTCGGTGTCCCACATCGCCTCTCGCCCGTCGGGAAGCGACACACGCACCCCGCACTGGTACACACCGGCCTTGGCCAGATGGGCGTCGACACCGCGCTCGCGCAGCGCGTCGGCGACCCGTCGGGCCCTGTTCTCATCCATCCATGAAACCTACCTTCGCCGCCTCGATGGCGACGGAGACGTTCCCGCTGGCCTTGTCCACGCGCCGAGGTGGCCGCACCCGGCGCAGTGCCGCGGACGTCGATCTTGATGGCCGCAGTCTCGCCTTGGTGGCCCGTCCGACCAACGGATTCCCTGGCGCGCTGTTCGACCCGTGAGTGGCGATTCGAGCTATGGCACTCAACGCCGCTCACGGGTCGAACCCAGGCCGATAGGGTTGCCGTGAGGCCAGGGGGAGGGGCGGTGGCCAGGGTCTTCGTCAGCTATGCCGGTGCGGACCGGGAGTGTGCCGGTCAGCTGCACCAGTGGCTGGTTGCCGAGGGCCACGAGGTGTTCCTGGATCAGGATCCGGGCACTGGCATCGCGGTGGGCGAGGAGTGGGACAAGCGGCTGCATGAGCGGCTGCGCTGGGCTGATGCGGTGGTCTGCGTGGTCACCTCCGCCGCGGTGGCGTCGACGTGGTGTACGGCTGAGGTCAGCATTGCCTTGTCGCGGGGCAACCGGCTGCTGCCGGTGCGCGCTGAGCCGGGGGTGGAGCACCCGCTGCTGAAGTCCGCCCAGTACGCCGACCTGACGCGGGATCCTGTCACGGCTCGTGCGGCGCTGGTGGAGGCATTGCGTCGGGTGGATGTCGCCGGGGGTTTCGGGTGGCCGGACGACAAGTCGCCGTTTCCGGGGCTGCGCCCGTTGGACGTCGACGAGCATCGGGTGTTCTTTGGTCGCCGCGGCGAAGTGGAGCAACTGGCCGGGCTGGTGCGGTCTCCCGCTGAGCGGGCCGAGCAGGCGGTGCTGCTGGTGATGGGCCCCTCGGGGTGCGGCAAGTCGTCGCTGGTACGGGCTGGGTTGCTGCATGTGATGGCCGACGAGCCGGGCTGGTGGACGCTGCCCCCGATGCTGCCCGGCGCCGACCCGGTGGCCGCACTGGCTCGGGAACTGACCGCCGCGGCAGGGCAACTAGGGCTGGACTGGACGGTGGCGCAGGTGCGCCACCAGCTCGACGACACTGGCCTGATCGGGCTGGCCGATGAGCTGCTGCTGGCCGCCCCAGGCGGTCGGCGACGGCGGTTGCTGCTGGTGGTGGATCAGTTCGAGGAGCTGCTCACCCAGACTCCACCCGGGCACCGAGCCCACTTCGCGCAGCTGCTGCACCCGGCGCTCGCGGGTCCGGTGCAGGTGGTCGCCACCCTGCGGCCGGAGTTTTTCGACCAGCT
>DATHTJ010000038.1:0-20232 GCA_035463315.1 Pseudonocardiaceae bacterium | reverse complement strand
GGCTTGCACCCTGGCGACGACGTGCACCTGATCGTGTCTAGAAGGAACAGGAACGAGCAATCTTTTCACGATATCAGCATTGATCTTGACCATGCTGCCGCTCGTTCCTTGCGCAGACGCCTGGATCTGGCGCCGCACTCTTGGCGCTCGGAGGACAAACTCAAGAAACTCCGGATTGCACTCGGGACGCGGCCTCAAGCGCATCATCAGATCTGGGTAGATACAAGGTCCACCAACATAACGGTACCGACCCACAAGCCCAACGAGATCGGGCGTGTTAGATCGGCTCATGAGTAGATCGCCCTCATTGAGGAGCGCAGACTTGATGCGCGGATCGTTATTTGGGACACTCTTGAGCTCGATCGGCGCGAAGCCGCGATGTGTCAGACAACCCAGTCCAAGCGCTACGATTCCTGTCCAGTCCTCGGCACCTTTCGGAGAATATCCGTTTCGAGGGCTTTCCGCTAAGAGATCTCCAAGAGGCGTAAAATGGGCAGAACTCTCCGAGATGAAGCTATCCGCAGCCGCGACTCGCATCTGCTGAAGCTTCTTTATCAAGGCCTCTGCCGCAGTGATCTGCTCGTCGAGGTCGTCCAGGATCTCCGCAATCCACCGCTGCTCCGCCAAAGCCGAAGGAAGAATAATAGAGATATTTGCGAGGGATGAGAAGGGGAGATTCCAGGTGTCGCTTACCATCCCCTGTGAATAAGATCGAAAAGTTGTTACATATCTAGGATGTTTAAGTGTTCTAGCTATAAACTGTGGATCGGTTCCCCCCTTAGGTAAACATACCGTGTAGGCCGGACTAACGATTCCTCTTAGATTAGAGACGCCCGACACGCCCTGCCACATGCGCATAGTGTTATAGACGATATCACCAGGGTGGACTTTGCGGTACAAGCTCTTATCGTGGCTGGATATGTCGCGGCGTCCCGCAAGTTCCTGCGGAATTACGCCTTGGTCCAAGGTGACGGAAAGTAGACGTTCATCTCCGTTAGCATACTCTCGACGCTGCTCGAAGATCGCACCAAACGTCGTCTTGATCCAGCCCTTCGGGACCTCAGTCATGACCAAGCTCCCGGAGGTGTGTCTTCAGGCGCTGAGCTGCTGATTCACGCGCGGTTTCGAGTTGGCTCAGAGAGACGGCGTATTTGTCCGTCCAAGTCTGGAACCTGGCGATCATGGCGCGGCACTGGGTTGCGATGCGGGCGTCCAAACGGTTGGCAAGATCGTCGTCGAAGATGTCCAGCACGAGATCACGCTGGGCGTTCGGGTTAAGCGCAGTGATCGCTGCATTCAGCTCGGCGAGAAACGTCTTTCCTAGCACAGCCCGCGTGCGCTGTGCCGCCGACCGCTTCTTCTTGAGAGCTTCTAGGTCCGCCTCGGTGATCTCCTCCTCGACTGACTCCGCCTCGTCCGCCTCCTCGTCGGCGTCGCCATCCTGGCCGAGCAATGCCTGTGCAGTCTTGTACGCCAAATCTGCCTCGGCGTGCACCGCCTCGGCCTCCTCCAACTGCTTGAGAAAGTCGGGCAGCAGGTGCGGCACCAACCTGTGGTCGAGCGCCTTGCGTCGCTCCGCGGCCGACTTTTGCTGGACCTTCCCGTCCGGCCCCTCCTCCGGCGCGAGCATCGCTTCGATCGTGGTCGCCCAACCCTCGATCACCCGCTCGAAGCCGCCAACAGCGAGCGCTTGCAGGTCGTACTTGTTCTCCCCCCACCAGGCGGCGATGATCCCGGCCGTGGCGAACTCGTCGAGGAGCTCGAACTGCTCCAACGCGGTGCCGAACGAGCCGAGCAGGTCAGCGCGGACCGTCATGAGCTGGTGGGTGTCGGGCAGCTCGACCAGCATCTTCGCGTGCTCGGCCCACCAGGCGCGGTATGCGCCGTGCAGCTCCTCCCTGCGCGCTGCCGCCAGCTCCGGCAGCCGGGCCCCCGTTGCTGTCGGTCCCTCCGGCGTGAAGTCCAGGTAGTCCGGATCCCGCTCGGCGAACAGTGAGAGCACGTCGACGCCGAATGCGGCGAACACGTCGGCCGCCGCCTCGACCTCAACGCGCGGTACACCCCCGTGCAGGTGCGCTCGCACGTCTTGCGGCTCTGGCGGCGGCGCGTTGTCGACCCAGCGGCGGATGTTGAGGTTCGCGTCGGCGTCGAGCAACTCCTGAACCGACACCACCCGGGAGAAGCCGTCGATCTCCCGCCATTGCTCGTACACGGTGGCGATCTTCTCGGCGTGCTCGAAGCCGAGGTGATTTTGCGCCCGGCCAGCCGTGAACTCGCGGTCCGCGTTGATGAACAGCACTTTCCTCCACTTGTGCGGCGGTTTGCTGCGCGGATAACGCAGCAGGAGGACGCACGCCGGGATGCCGGTGCCGTAGAACAGGTTCGGACCGAGCCCGATCACCGCCTCGATCACATCTTCCCGGAGCAGGCCCTCCCTGATCTTCCGCTCCTCGCCGCCGCGGAACAGCACGCCGTGCGGTATGACCGTCGCCCCTAGCCCGCCAGGCGCCAGCACGGCGACTAGGTGCTGCACAAACATCAGGTCGGCCTTCTTGCCGCTATCCGGGCACCAGCCATACCGCATCCGCTGGGGGAAGCGCCGCCTCACCTCGGCCTTGCTGTAGTTCTGCGAGAACGGCGGGTTGGTGAGCACCTTCTGGAAATGGCGAAGCTCGCCGCCGCTGACGTGTTTGGGGTCGGCGAGCGTGTCGCCGTTGCGCATGTCGGCATCGCGGATGCCGTGCAGCAGCATGTTCATCTTGGCGATCGCCCACACGCCGCCGTTCAGCTCCTGCCCGGCCAGAGACAGCCGACGCCCCGCCCTGCCCGCTGGGTCCTTCTCATCGACGTACTCGCGGGCCAGGATCAGCATGCCGCCGCTGCCCGCGCACGGGTCGTACACCCGCTCGCCCGGCCGCGGGTCGACCAGCCGCACCATCATCCGCACCACCGGTCGCGGCGTGTAGAACTCGCCGCCCTTCTTGCCCGCCGACTCGGCGAACTGGCCGATCAGGTACTCGTACGCGGCGCCGAGCAGGTCGGGGAACTCGAAGTCCTCGCCCCGCAGGCGGTAGCGGTTGAAGTGGCGGATCAGGTCGCGCAACTTCCGATCGGTGAGCTTGACCTGGCCAACCTGCTTGTTGAAGTCGATGTGGGACGTGACCCCGGCGAGCTCTTCGTTGGCACGCTCCAAGGCGCCGAGCGCCTTGTTCAGGCCGGTACCGACCTCGCTCACCAGCTTCTTGATCGCATCCCAGCGCGCCTGGCGCGGCACGTAGAAGAGATCGACGTAGGTGTCGGGGTTCTCCGCCCACGAACTCGCCTGTTGCTCGTCACCGGTCCGCTCTTGCGCGTCGCAGTACTCTCGCTGGTAGGCGGCCTCGAACTCATCCGAGCACCGCTTCAGGAACAACATCCCGAAGATGTAGTCCTTGTACTCGGCGGCGTCCATCTGGCCGCGGAGGATGTCGGCAGCGGCGAACAGGTGGCGTTCGAGCTGGGCCAGGGTCAGCTTGGTCACCGGGGCATCCTTCACGAAGGCGGAGCGACTACGCCAAGCGCCTCAATCAGCAGGTACACCTCAGTCGAGGGATCCCGCTGGCTCGGCGTCTCGCGGGTGAAGTGGCGTGACAAGCGTCGTGCCCTGTGCACCGCGTTGCGGATGCCGCCATCCTCCATGAGTGCGGCAAAGCGAGGTCGGTCGATTCGCTTGTTGGGTCTTCCGTAGTTTGCGAATGCTTGGTGCGCATTTCGGAGCTTATCGATGATTAGCTCATTTTTGCCATGCTGGGCGGCGGGCGTGAAATCCTGGAAGTGCAACAGCAGCCATAGCTCGAACGATGGGTGGGAGAGGGCCACTCTCACCCGATCCGGCTTCTGTCGCAAGCAGATCTGATCAATTTCGGTCCGCCCATCGTGGTCGAACAATCCCCAGATCTGCGTGATGTCCGGCTCGTGAGCCTGATGGCAGGCATGGTCGACCACTCGGGACGGCGACAGTCCATTTCGCCGTACGCGGGCAGGCGGCATCCTGATCCGGAAGTCCCCGCGCCGACCATAGTCTTTGTCGAGCCAATCGAAATAGTCGTATTCTGTGCCTTCGCCTTCGGGCACTACGTAGAATACGCTGTTAACAACACGATGCTGTACAGACCGCGAGCCAGCACGCGCGTGCTCTTCGCTGCCGCGCTGCCGCCGGCTCAACCGAGGATCTCCTCGACCTCACGGGCTACCGCGCCCGACGACACTCGGGGAACGCCGCCGTAACTGCCGAGCAGGTACTTGCGAGAGAGGTTGTCATCCTTACGCGGGGGCGGTCGCAAGCTGGTCAGCGGATATAGCTCGGTCGCACCCTCAGAGTCTTTCTCGGCGAGCCATACGGTGTCGCGGTCCAGCACTCTGTCGTCGCCAAGGATCGTGTTCAGCAGCGTCACATCGTGGGTAGTGAAGAGCATCTGCGCGCCGCGCGGGTTCGCCTCGGAGTCGGAGAACATGTGGACGACCTCGGCGGACATCGTGGGGTGCAGGCTTGAGTCCAGCTCGTCCACGAGCACGGTCGTTCCTGCGTCGAAGGCAGCCAGGAGCGCACCGACCAGACCGAACCATAAACGCGTACCCAGCGATTCGGCGCCGAAGTCAAGGGGGGTCTCGCGCGTTCCGGCCCGATGTAGCAGGCGGATCTCTCCTCGCAAGAGAGCCTTCTCGTCGAAACCAGTGATGCCTAGGTCAGCCACCTGGAGCACGCGAGTTATCCGCTCACGAAATCCGGAATCACGGAGGACTCGGTCCCGCGTGAAGTTCTCACGCTGAACCCTATCCATCTCCGGACTGATCAGCCAGAGATTGTCACGGAACCAATTGAAGATCGGCAGGAGCTGTTCATGGTTGAACTGCGCTGCAACGCTGAGGAACAGCGCATCCGGGCGGGTCCGGCGAGCCAGTTCGAGCTTCTCTCCGCGCAACCCCTCACCGGGGAAGTCGACCTTGTCGTCTTCACGGTCGAACCAGATCTGCTTGCGGCCCTTCGGATACGCATGGAGCCACTCACCACGCACCCGGTCGTCGTCGATCTCGAAGCCGTACGCATAGCGAACGCCGTCAGTCAAGACGATCTCGATCTCATAGAACGACGGTTCCTCGCGCAACGCGGGGTCGAGCGCAAACGCAACGCGCCGGACCGGATTCTGGTCCGAGAACCACCGCAGCGACCCCAGCACGGCCGCGCGCATCTGGCGCAGCGCGGCGAGCACGTTGGTCTTGCCGGACGCGTTAGCCCCGTAGAGGGCAACGACCGGAACGGCCGAGATCTCCTTGCCGCGTTCGCGAATGCCGGTCGGTCGCGCTGAACCGTCATTCAGCTCAGTCGCGACGAGGGACAGGCGTTGCTCGTCGCGGAACGACAAGGCGTTCGCGACCCGGAAGCCGAGCAGCATCAACCCTCCTTCGTCGCCTCAGTGTACCCGCCTTGGGCCTCCTTATGTGAAAAAGTCACACGAACAGGGCCGAGATCCAGTTCGCGGGCCGATCGTTCCGTCGCGGACGACGACCATGCGCAGAGTGCGCAGAGTGCACTGCCCAGCCTGGCAATACCTGAACTCGATCAGGATTTGGCTACGCGACCCCAGTCCCATGATCTACGAGACCCGCGCTAGCTCAGATGCGGGAGGTCACGGCAGTTCCACACCACCCAAGGCGGCGAGCGGGCTGGCCAGTCGCCCGGCGTCGCCCACTACCACGCCGGTGAACCGGGTGGGCGCGAGGAACTCGGCGGCGGCCTCAGCCACCTGCCCTGTGGTGACCGCTTGCAGCCGGCTGGCGTGAGTCCGTAGCCAGTCGAGGTCCAGGCCAAGGGTGGCCAGCGTGATGAGGTGGCTGGCCAGGCCGCGCTGCGACGAGGTGGCGATGGTCAGCGACCCGATCGCGTACTGCCGCGCGTTGTCCACTTCAGGCTCCTCGGGTGGCACCACGGCGATCCGGCCCAACTCGTAGCGGGTCTCCAGCAACGCGGCCGCAGTGACCTCGCTCGCGGTGTCCGCGTCGGCGATCAGCGTGGCCCCGTGCGGAGTGAATTCGAGGCCGCAGTGCGCGCCGTAGGTGTAGCCCTTGTCCTCCCGGATGTTCTCCACCCAGCGGGAGGAGAAATACCCTCCGAAGACCAGGTTCGCTAGCTGCAGCGCCGGGTAGCGCTCATCGGTGCGCGGCACTGCCTGCGCGGACAACCGCAGCTGCGACTGCACCGCCCCCTCGCGGTGCACCAACTGCAGGTCAGCACCGGTTAGCTCGGGCAGCGGAGCCAGCTGGGCGGCCGACCGGTCAGACTGCCAGCCCGCCAGGACGGCCGCCACCGTTTCCACCGCCCGGGCCGGGTCGATGTCGCCCACCAGCACGAGCACCGCGCCGCCGGGCACCACCGAGCGGCGGTGCAGCGCGCGCACCGCCGCCGGCGTCACGGCGGCTACATCGTCAGCTTCCGGCCATTCCCGGGTGACCGGGTGGTCACCGTAGCGGCGCCGCTGCAGCGCCTCCCGTGCGATCACGTGGGGTCTGGAGCGGCTTACTGCGAGCCGCTCCACCAGGCGGGTCCGTTCCCGAGCCACGTCGGCAGCAGTGTAGGAAGCCGAGGTGAGCGCGTCGCTGAGCACGTCGAGCAGCATGTCCAGCCCGCTGGCCAGCGCGGATCCACGCACGAACAGGCGCTCGGGGTCCACTCCGGCCGACAGGTCGCCGCCGACGGCGGCCAACGCTCGGTCGACGGCGAACCGGTCCCGCCGCGGCGTGCCGAGCAACAGCGTGGCGGCCAGCAGCTCGGCGCGGGCCGCATGCGTGCGTTGCGTGCCACCGAAGGGAATCTCCAGGCGCAGCTCCACCATCGGCACCGCGGGTCGCCGCACCGCGATCACCCGCAGCCCGTTGTCCAGCACGGTGTCCACAGCGGGGGGCGCGCTGGAGGTGCGCGTCAACAAGCCCAGCGGTGGCAGCGGACGCGGCCCCACCTCGGTCCTGCCGATCTGCTCGGCACTGCGGTGCAGCATCATGCCTCCGGTCGGGGTTCGAGGGTCAGCACCGCGCGAGAGTCCGGCCGCAGCCCGGCGGCCGCCCTCGCGATCTGCTCGGGGCCTACCGTGGCCACCATGGCCGGCAGCTCGGTAACCAGCTCGGCACGGCCGTGCAGCAGCTCGAAAGCACCGATGGCCAACGTCCGGGACACCAGCTGGTCGTGTTGGCGAAACAGCGTAGCGGCCCACCGGGCGGTGATCCGGGCCAGCTCGTCGGGATCCGGACCGGCCGCGGCAAGGCGGGCGATTTCCTCGTCGGTCGCCGCGAGCACCCGGTTGGCGTCCACCGTGGACGGATGGATCGCGGTGACGGTGAAGGTATCCGGGTCGCGGGCGTCCAGCGGCGCACCGAACAGCCCGCAGCGTGCGCCGACGTCGGTTACCAGCTCGTCGGTGTGTACCAGGCGCTGCTCCAGGCGGGAGGAGTCACCGTCGCAGAGCACTGCGGCGAGCACCTCGTAAGCGATGTAGCCGCCGAGGTCGACGGTCGGGTCGGGCAACCGGTAGCCGATGGCCAACGCGGGCAGCGGAGCAAGCGGGTCGGGCAGGCAGTGCCGGCGCTCCCGATCCGGTGCTGGCTCAGCGAATGACGGCCGGACCGGGACTGGACGGGCGGGCACGTCATCGAAATGCCGGTGCACCAGCTTGATGGCATCGTCCACGTCGAGGTCCCCGGCTACCGTGAGCACCGCGTTGCCCGGCGCGTAGTAGACGTCGAAGAACGCCGCGCAGTCGTCCACAGTGGCTGCCTCGAGCTCGGAGAAGTCGCCGTACCCGTTGTGCGCGTTGGGGAAGGTGTCGTAGAGCACCGGTGGCAGCGTGATCCACGGAAAGCCGCCATAGGGCTTGTTCAGCACGTTGAGCCGGATCTCCTCTTTGACCACGTCGACTTGGTTGCGCAGGTTGTCCGCGGTGATCCGCGGCGCCCGCATCCGGTCCGCCTCGATGAACAGCGCGCGCTCCAGTGCCGCCGAGGGCACTACCTCGTAATAGTCGGTGTAGTCCTGACTCGTGGAGCCGTTGAACGTGCCGCCCGAGGACTGCACGTGGCGGAAGTGCGCGAGCTTCTCCAGGCTCTCGCTGCCCTGGAACATCAGGTGCTCAAAGAGGTGGGCGAAGCCGGTTCGGCCTTCCGGCTCGGAGCGGAACCCGACGTCGTAGTGCACACCGACGGCGACCACCGGAGCGGAGCGGTCCGGGGTCAGCACTACCCGCAACCCGTTGGGCAGTGTTTCTCGGTACAGCTCGACCGCGGGCGAAGGGATACGGAGCATGGATCTACCCTACGGGTTGGCTCAGCTGCGGTGACCGCGCAGCCGCCAGGCCAGTAGCGCACCGGCGATCCCGGCGACCGCAACCCCGACGGCCCCGATGCGCTGGGTCTCCACCGTCGCGGCGGGCACCCCGGTCCCCGGCAGGCGAGCGACCACATCCCCCGCGGGCAAGGGGTCGGGCACCTCGACGGTCAGCACCTCACCCAGACGGTGACCGCAGCCGTCCAGCCAGGCCGGCACCGCGCGGCCGTCGAGCAGTTCTACTCGCAAGCCGTCCCGGGCATCGGATGGACCACAGTGCACCGCGCGCACCACGGTGCCGCGAGCCACGCGGACATCGCCGCCCCCGGTGCCCGGCCACAGCAGCCACCCCAGCCCCATCACGACCAGCCCCATCACGAGGACGAGCACCGCACCGACCCGGACGGTGTCCCTGCTAGTCACCGGGGCATCCTAGTCAGCTGCGGTGGCGTAGACCTTCAGCCGCAGCGGCGCAGGCCGACCTCGAGACCTCCAGCCTCGAGCGTGGCCAGTCCGAAAGCCTCCGCGGGGCCTAGCGCTCCCGGCCCGGACACGCCGTGCTCGGCGGCTTGCTGCGCGCCCCAGGCGAGCAGGTCTGCGGTGAGCTGGTAGGGCTCGCCGGATACCAGGTGCACCTCAGCCAGCGCGGTCCCGGATGCGTCGTAGGCGGTGCCGATGAAGTGCGGGATGACCCGGGCCAGGGCGACCGGATCCGGCTCCTCGGCAACCCGCCGCACCGCGAGCTCCCCGATCTTGCGCACCAGCAACGGGGCTCCGGGTAGCTGTAGCAGCGCGGAGGTGACCCGGGAGGACAGCTGCAGTGCGCGCGTCGCGGACCCGAACCAGCCTACGTAGACGTCCACCTCGGGCAGGCCACCGGGACCAGCGAACCGCGGCAGCGCGTAGTGCTCACTGGAACCGATAGCCAGCGCTGGGTGGTCCCGCCCGTGCAAGGGAAATGTCCGCATCCGCGACCCGGCGGGCTCCGCGCGAATCCCGTCCCGCCAGGTGAAGGCCTGCGCGGTGGCTATCCCGGCAAGCGAGGCGAGGGTGCCCCGGCTGACCACCTGGGCCCGGCCGACTCCGGTGATCAGGTAGCCGACCTCGACCCGGTGCACCGCGCCACCGCCTAGCCGCAGCGCGAGGGCACCGGCGAGGTTGCCAGGCACGTAGTCGTGGCCGAACGCGGTGACCAGGCTGGCCCCAGTCTGCTCGGCGAGCGGACCGAACTCCTCGAATACCCGGCGGATGAACGGGGGCTCACCGGTGGAGTCGAGGTAGATCGCAGCCGCGTCGACGGCGGCCCGCAGCGCGGGTTCGCCCAGCCGCACGAACGGGCCGACCGTGCTGACCAGCACGTCACCCCGGTCGATCAGGGCCCTTACCGACGCGGTGTCGCCGACATCGGCCGTGACCACCTCAAGCTCCCCGAGCTGCCCCGCCAACGAGGCGAGCCTGGCGGCACTGCGCCCGGCCAGCACCGGCCGCAAGCCACGGCGAACCATCGCCGCCGCGGTACGACGGCCGGTGTAGCCGGTCGCGCCGAACAGCACGATCCGCGCCATCATGATCGTGAGGCTAGACCCCCCTGGGAGCTAGTCTGTCCGCAGCGCCCGGCCTAGCTCGGCACGGCTGCTGATGCCGAGCTTGGCATAGGCGTTGGCCAGGTGGGCCTCGACGGTCCGTACCGACAGCACCAGCCGCTCGGCGATGGCCTGGTTTTTCATGCCCTGCACGACCAGGCTTGCGACCTCGCCCTCGCGGGTGGTCAGGGGTCGCGGTGCCAGCTGCTCCAGGGCGGGTGTGCGGATCATCTCGCAGGCCCGGGCCAGGCTGGCGGCCCGAGCCGTGGAGGCGGCCGCTCGACGCCGGTCACCGACCCGCTGGTGGGCCGCCGCAGCGTGCGCGGCAGCGTCGGTGGCCAGCAGCCGGACGCCCATCGCCTCGAACTCGGCGGCCACCTCGTCAAGCGACTCACCGGCACTGGCGGCCGCAGCCTCGGCGTGCGCGCTGAAGGCTGCCACCAGTGGGCCATCGACCTGGCTGGCCAACTGCCGCAAACGCCCGGTCACCTGCCCGGCCCGGCCGAGGCGGACCGCGGTGTGCAAGGCCTGTGCCTCCGTGGCCCGCTGACCCATCCCGGCCGCCACCGACGCCGCCCGCAGCGCCCGATCGGTCGCCTGGGAGATGCGGCCGTCAGCGGCCGCCTGCCAGGCCTCGGCCAGCAGGAACTCGGGCTCGAACACCGCACAGTGACGCCCAGAAGAACAACGTCCAGAAGAATCGTATGCGGCGCCGCTGCCATCCAGCACCCGCCGGGCGGTCGCGGGGTCGCCGAGCTGCGCGTGCGTTTGAGCCAGCAGTGCGATACACAGCTGCTCGAAGCCACCCGGGTCACACTCACCCAGACCAGCCACGGCCTCGGACAGCCAACGGATCGCGGTGCGCGGATGCCCGGCGGCCAGCGCCGCCCACCCGACATGCGCGGCGGCCAGGGCATCCCCAGCCCACTGCGCCTGACTCATACACCACTGGTGCAACTCGACGGCCCGGGCCTGGGCATCGTCGACGCGCCCGGCCAGCAACAGCGCCGACAGCTCGGCATGAGCCAGCGTCTGCCTGCACAGCGCCATCTCCGGCTCGGTGGTGCAACGCTTGAGCGCCGCCCAACCAGCTGCCACGGCCGACAATGCTTCGGCGGTGCGGCCCCGCGCGGCCAACCCTGCCCCGGCAGCGCCGGACGCCCACACCATCGCCTCCGCGCTGGCACCTTCCGACGCCAGGATCTCGCCGCCGGACTCCGCGGCTTGCTGCGGCCGTCCCGCGAAGAACGCCAGCACGCCGTGTACTGCGCTGATGCGCCGGCACGTCTCATTGTCGGCAGCGTCGGCCGAGGCCTTGTGCAGCATGCCCTCGGCCTTCGCCACCTGGCCAAGGCCGAAGAACAGGTTCAGTGCCCGCACCACGGCCAGGCGAGACCGGTCCTCAGCCGAGGTGGCGAACGGCGCGGTAGCGGTCGCCACCTGCTCAGCCTCGTCGGGCTGGCCTTGCCAGCGCACCGCTTCCAGCAACGCCAGGTGCGCCCGCACCCCGTCCCGGCCGTCGCTGCCATCGATCGCCGCCCGCGCCATGCGGGCAGCGATGTCGTGATCAAGCAGCGCGTTGGCGTGCACCGCAGCATCGGCCAGCAGGCCGGCGTGCGCGCCCGGCTGGTCACTGTCCAGCAGCAGCGTGCCCGCGCGCAGCAGGTCATCCTGGCGTTTCCAGGGCAGGTGGGCGTTGGCCAGCCGGCGGCGCAGCCGGCATGCCTCGGCCTCCGGCAGCTGGTCTCGCACCACGGTGGCAAAGATCGGGTGGGCCAACCACACCTCGGCCCGCCAGCCACTGTTCACCACGGTGACCAAGCCGCGGCGCTCCAGTACCGCGACAACCTCGGGATTGATCAGGCTGGCCACCCGGCCCAGGCCCAGCGGCTCGTCGGTGGCCAGTAACTCCAGTGCGGTCTGCTCGTCGGCTCCGAGTCCGCCCAGCTGGGCCTCGACGATCTCACGCAAGCGGGGCGTGGGCTCGATGCGCCCCTCCCACCGCCACACCCCATCGCGCATCCGCAGCCGGCCCGTCTCACACCCACCCTCGACGAGCTCACGAAGGAACAGGACATTCCCGCGGGTGGCCCGCCACAGCCGCTCGATGGTCCGGCTGTCCACCACGCCGCCAAGCACACCGGTCACCAGCCGGTCCATCTCCACCCGCGGCAGCTGCTGCAGCTCCAGCCGATCGGCCAGCCCGTTCTTCCACAGCGTGACCACCGGGTCCGGAGCAGGTTCCCCGGTCCGCACGGTCAACACCAGACACGCTGAGCGGGTCAGGGCCAGCTGGTGCACCAGGGTCACCGACAGCTCATCAAGCAGATGGGCATCGTCGATCCCCACGATCAGCCGGTGTCCCTTGCCTTGATCGGCGATCGCGGCACCCGCGCGCTGCAGCAACGTCAACGGGTCGGACGCGGTTCCCAAAGCCGGAAACAGATGCGCTACCGCCCCCAACGGGATCCTCGCCGCCGCGTTCGTCCCCGCCGCCCAGCGGGTCGAACGCCCGCTGCGTTTGGCCGCCGCCAACGCCTCCCGGGCAAGCCGCGTCTTGCCGACCCCCGCAGGACCCGCAACGACCACACTCCGTGGTTCCAGACCGGTCATACGCTCAGCGATGAACTGCAACTCCGAGTCACGGCCCATGAGCGTCCAGGAATCCGTCCTCATAGCTGACCCAACCAACGCGCTCGGCATCCCGCGCTGGTCCGGGGCGCAGCTGACGGCGCGACATAAAGAGCCGACACCCCTTGCCCCCTGTGACACATTGGCTACGCCCCCCCGCGTCGCGCCAATAGCTGACGAGCTACCCCTGGCGGTCAGCATATGCTAACCATGACGAGATCGCCATGGTCGAAATGTCCGAGAAGATGAATTACTTGTGAGTGTCGGGATGTGAGATCTCTGCATCGTGACAGACTGTGCTCACGTAGTGACATTCTGCTCGACTTCTTCGACTGTCGATGGATTTGGACCGATCGCCGAACAATGGTCGGGCACCATACTTTACGGCGAATCCCGCACGATCGATGAGACCCCGGAGGTCTGCTGCCGGGTGATGTTCGGGGTGCCGCGGTAGCGAAGCGCTGAGGCACCGGTGGTCTGCGCGGCCAGGGTGTCGTTGACTGTCACAGTGGCGTGGCTGGCCCCGGACAGCACGACCTCAAGGTTCTGCACAGCCAGGTCGGCCAGCAGGAGCCGGCTGGTGCCCGCCCCGCTGAGATGGAGGTCTCCGGCCTGCCCGGACAGCGCCAGGGTGGCGGCACCGGACGCGGTGGCCACCAGGCGATCGACCCGGATCGGGCCGGTGACCTCGCTGGTCCCGGTGGCGACCAGGTGCAGTGCCGGCCCCACCGGCGCCGGGACCAGCACGACTCGGCTGACCCCGCTGGTGTCGAGTCGATCCAGGTGACCCACGGTGACCTGGGCGGTCAGGGTGGCGTTGCGGACGTTCATGCCCGGGAGGAGTCCTAGCCGAAGCTGGTCGCCGGTCACCGTGGCCTGGACCCGATCGGTGAGGTTGTCATCCATCGTCACCGTCGCCTGCGCGGGCCCGCCGATGCCCAGATGAACCACGAAACCGGACCCGACCACCACCGACTTGACCCCGGCCAAGCCGATCAGCCGGCTAGTCAGACGTCCGGAACCAACGACCGAACCGGTACCGGAATAACTGCCGCCGCGGGCCCCGTCAGCCCCATCCGCACCATCAACACCGGGGGCACCATCGGCACCTGGCGTACCACCGCCGTCTGCGCTGCCCCCTTTACCGCCGTAGCCATTGCCGCCCCAACCGCCATAGCCATCACCGCCATCGCCCCCTTTGCCGCCAGCCCCACCGGGGCCGCCGTCCGCGCTGCCACCCTGCCCGCCATAACCGTGACCACCAGAGTTGGTGCCACCGCTGGTGCCGCTGGTGCTACCGCTGGTGTCACTGGTACTACCGCTGGTGCCACCAGTCGAGGTGCCCAGGCAGCCGGCCAGCAGCACCACCGCGGCCAGCACCGCCACCGCCCGCAGCACCCGGCCGGCTACTCGCAGTACACCGCGGTCCGAGACGGGGACGGCAGACACTAGGACCTCCTCGCCCGCAACCGCGCCGGTCCCCAGCGGGCCAACGCCATTCGCAATGGACCGTGCATGATCATGCCCAGCAGCAGCAGCGACCCCACCCAGGGCAGCAACAACAGAATCATCTGGATCACACCCAAGGTAGCCTCCGCCACGGCTCCATCAGCCGCCGCCGCCCCGGTCAGCACCCCTAGCTCCACCAACCGGTCCCACACTACCGGCAACACCTGCGGCACGATGATCACAAACCCGATCACCCAGTACAACAACGCAGGCACCACAACGATCACCCACCCGGTGATCGTCCGACGAACCCAGGGCTTGAGCTCCGCCACGCGGGGGTGGGTGGGCCGTCGGGGAATCATGCTCGCCAGCACCGGCCCCAGCCGGCTGAACAGGTCCGGCACCCCGATCAGATCACTGAGGATGTAGTACCCATCCATGCGGATCACGGGCAAGAACTGCGTCGCGGTCTCGACGTGCAACAGCACGATGGTCAATAGCACCCACGGTGACCCCGTGTTGAGGTAGATGATGCTCATCGCGGCGATGAACACCGCGTTGAAGTACACCCCACCCAGATCGGTGCGTAGCCGACCGCGGCGGGACAGGCGGTAGGAGTCGGTGACCGTGCTGTACAACGCCGGCCACACCAGATACAACCCGAACCCCATCTTCCCCGGCCGAGCACCCCCATACCGACACGCGCTGACATGCCCGCACTCATGAAACGCCGCCGACGCCAACACCATCCCCAACACCAGCAACGTCAACGCCGGCTGATACACCAACGCCAACGCGCTGGGCACGATCTGTGCCAGACCACCCCCGACAATGATCGCCACGTCCAAGGCCACAAATACCGCCAACGCGGCCACGATCACCGCCGGCCAGAACATGAATTGAAAGACCCCCGCGATGCGCCACACTGCCCGCTCAGGCACCACCCCCACCCGGAACTTGAACGCCAACAACGGATCCGACTTCAACGGCAACACCGGCCCCGCCCCGGCGCTCACAGCACCGGGATCCGCCGCCATGATCCCCACCGGCCGCAACCGGTTCTCAATCAGATACGACACCTGCTGCGCCGCAACCGGCCGACCAAACTCGGCACTCAGCAGCGCCGCCACTTGCTGCAGATTACGCCGACCATCCACACTCGAGGCCAGCAGATACAGTAACCGAGGCAGCTGAATAACCTGCCCATCACTCCGGCGAAGGATATACCGAGGCTCCTGAAAGCCAGACCCCTGGTACTCCCCGATCAGCTCAACACCCTCAGCCAACCGCGGCACTCCACCCACCGCAGCATCGGCAACACTGGCCGACTCCACTGCACGCTCAGTATCGATGACGCCCTCCCCGACTCGAGACCCCACTCTGCCGAATCGAAAACTGCCGCACCGAAAAGACATCGTGAGTGGCATGAGCAACGCCGCACCACTGCATCCTACCGACGCCCAACGCCACGCGGCACGGTTCGTCGCTACCTAGTTTCTCCGGTCATACTGCGTAAGGCCATGCTCTCCACCACCATGTTGCGGGAGGGGCGGCCACCATCCGGCCGCCCCTCCTGTCACCGCACGCGACCATGTGATCGCCCAGCGACATCAGCGCGACTTAGCTGTAGGCAGCTCCGCCGGCACCGCCAATACCGCCGCCGCCCGCACCGCCGATGCCGGAACCGGCATAGTTGGTCTGGTCGCCGAACAAGTTGATGTTGATGAGGTTGGCACCGAGGCCGCCCCTGCCGACGCCACCGGGGCCACCTAGGCCACCCTCGCCGCCACGGCCGCCGCCGGCGGCGCTGAACAGCGACAGGACTGTACGAGCCGGCAGCAACTCCACGTGCTGCCCATCAAGCTCGGCAAAGCTCAGTGCGTCAGACATAAAATCCCCCTAGGAAAGGTGGTCCCGGTGGTCCCCGGGACTGCGAACACCTCATCGGTGGCAGTGCCGACTCGGCACCACATACCCTGCCCACGGTGACGCCTTGTGGCAATTAGTAGCCATACTTAACTCTTTCAGGTGGACCACTTAGCCCAAGAGAGTGTATCCACTACGTAGCTGGCGGGACAAACTACGGAGATCCGGACGCTGAGTACCTACGGCGAGGTTCACGCCAGCGCGCTGCGGACCGCTCGACCCCCCGCCCGCTGATGAACACCCCAGGCGAACGCGAGGGAGGGGTGGCCGGATCGGCCACCCCTCCCTCGCCGGCCGCGCCGTAGGCGATCATGTGATCGCCCCGTGACACTAGGCCCTTATGCCCCTGACACTAGGCCCCGAGACACCAGCTCGACTCAGCTGTTGCTGGCTCCCCCAGTACCGCCACCAGCGCTGCCGCCAGCGCCACCGAAGCCGTCACCGGCGCTGTTGGTCTGGTCGCCAAACAGGTTGAGGTTGATGAGGTTAAGGCCGAGGCCACCCCTACCAACGCCACCGGTGCCACCCTCGCCAGCGTTGCCACCACGGCCACCGCCGCCGCCAGCGCTGAACACCGACAGAACGGTACGAGCCGGCAGCAGCTCCACGTGCTGACCGTCAATCTCAGCAAGGGTCAGTGCATCAGACATCAAATTCCTCCTAGGAAAGGTGGTCCCGGTGACCCCCGGGACTGCGAACACCTCATCGGTGGCAGTGCCGACTCGGTACCACATACTTTGCCCGGCAGTTACATCGCGTGGCAATCAGTAGTCACACGTAACTCCCCAGGTGCACTACCTAGAAGTGACCTCTTTGTCGAACACGTAGCGGGCGGCGAAATTTCTACGGAGAGCCCAGATATCGAGTACCTACGATGACGTCCAGGCGATCTGCTAAATCCTGGTAATCGAAAGGGAGGGGCGGCCCCAAGAAGGTCGACCTGCCCGGCCACCCCTCCCTAGCCAGCGACGGCGCGACCGATCGCCTGAGCGCCCGTCCGCACCAGCTCGACTCAGCTGCGGTTGGCCCCGCCAGCACCGCCATCGGCGCTACCGCCAGCACCACCGATGCCGTCACCGGCGCTGTTGGCCTGGTCACCGAACGCGTTGATGTTCAAGAGGTTGATACCGAGGCCACCCCGGCCGACGCCACCGTCGCCGCCCAGGCCGCCGTCGCCGCCACGGCCGCCACCATCGCCGCCATAACCATGACCACCGCCTTTGCCGCCGCCGCAGCCGCAAGTGCTGAACAGTGACAGGACGGTACGGGCCGGCAGCAGCTCCACGTGCTGCCCATCGATCTCCACAAAGCTCAGTGCGTCAGACATCTAATCCTCCTAGGGAATATGGCCCCGGTGCTCTCCGGGGACAAAACACCTCATCGGCGGCATTACCGATTCGGCACCACATACCCTGCCCACAGTAAGGTCACGCGGCAATTAGTAGTCACACGTAACTGGTTCCAGAGCGCTACCTATTCAGGGTACCTGCTTTTCAAATACGTAGCCGGCGACCATATGTGGCGTAGCTCCCAGCCGTCGAGTACCTACCGCGAAAATCCAAATCAGGTGTTCGCCGAACCGGTTTTCCATGCGATCTGACGACATACTGGCAACCAACTGGGAGGGGTGGCCGCGATCCGGCCACCCCTCCCAGTGAACGGCGCCGCACGCGATCAGAGTGATCGCCTGACGCCCACCCGCGCAACTCAGCTGTAGTCGGCTCCGCCAGTACCACCGTGGGCGCTGCCGCCAGCGCCACCGAAGCCGTCACCAGCACTGTTGGTCTGGTCACCGAACAGGTTGATGTTCAAGAGGTTGAGACCGAGGCCGCCCCGGCCAACGCCACCGGTGCCGCCCTCGCCACCGTTGCCGCCACGGCCACCGCCGCCCCCGGCGCTGAACAGCGACAGCACGGTGCGGGTCGGCAGCAGCTCCACGTGCTGCCCATCGATCTCCGCAAAGCTCAGTGTGTCAGACATCAAATCCTCCTAGGAAAGGTCGTCCCGGGGACCACCGGGACTGCAACACCTCATCGGCGGCATTACCGATTTGGCACTACATACCCTGCCCGCAGTAAGGTCACGCGGCAATCAGTAGTCACACGTAACTCGTCCCGGTGCACTACCTACTAGTAGTCGACTTGCTGTTCAAATACGTAGACGGCAGCGAACTTACCCTAGATTCCAGGCGCCGAGTACGTAGGAGTGAACATTCGACCGCTTACTCCAGTGCCATCGACACTGGTTTTACCTGACAAGGAGGGGTGGCCGCGGTCGGCCACCCCTCCCTCATTGAGCAGCGCGCCAGGCGATCACCTATCGCCTGGCAGCACTTGCTCGGCTCACTACTTAGCGACGCCAGCACCGCCAGTAGCGGCACCACCGTCGGCGGATCCGCCGGTCGCACCGGTGGCCGTGTTGTACACGTCGCCCTCGGTGTAGAACCAGTTGTGCAGGAACGCCGCCTTGCCTGTAGCCTCGCCGCCGGTGCCGCCCGGGCCACCGTTGCCGGCGTCGCCACCCTTGGGGCCACCAGCGCTGAACAGCGACAGGACGGTACGGGCCGGCAGCAGCTCCACATGCTGCCCGTCGATCTCCACAAAGCTCAGTGCGTCAGTCATCAAGTCCTCCTAGGAAAGGTGGTCCCGGTGGGCCCCCGGGCACAGAAAAACACCTCATCGGTTGCATTTCCCGATTCGGCACCATCTACCCTGCCGAGGAGTAAGGCCAGGCGGCAATCGGTAGTCGCACGTAAATCCTCTGGTGGACTACCTAGCAGTGGAGTTGCTTTTCAATACGTAGTAGGCAGCGATATGCTACGGAGATCCCAGACACTGGGTACCAACACTCAGTTGACACCTTCTCCACAGCGGGAGATCGCGATCAGTCAACGGGGATGGCGCGCAGTAGATCCCGCAATCCGTCGGCGTCAAGCAGGTCGGCGGGTCGTATCGTGCGGTCATCGCGGACATAATGGAACGCGGCCCGGACGCGGTTCAGCGGGGCGCCGGACAGTGCCGACCAGGCCAGCCGGTAGGCGGCAAGCTGCACTTTCGCCGCGTGCGTGACCTCGTCGGGCACCGTCCCGGTCTTCCAGTCGACCACCGTCCAGCCACCATCGGTATCGGCGAACACGGCATCCATCCGGCCGCGCAGGCCCACCCCGTCAAGCACGGTCTCGAAAGGCACCTCGACGTCGTGCGGGCTGCGGGCCGCCCACTCACTGGCGAGGAAAGCGGCCTGCAGCAATCCGAGTTCAGTGTCCGGGGCCGCGTCGACGTCCGCCGCACCGGGCAGCTCATCATGGTCGATCAGCCGGGTGGAGCCGAACCGGCGTTCCAGCCAGGCGTGGAACGCGGTACCGCGGCGCGCCCTCGGGTTCGGTGAGAACGGCAACGGCCTGCGCAGCCGCGCGGCCAGCGCCGACGGGTCCTCGGCGAGCTCCACGAGCTGGCTTACCGACAGGTGCGCGGGCAGGACGACCCGTTGCTCAGCTCGGCGAGCATCCCGCTCGGCGAGCAGCACATCAATCTCGCGCTGCCAACCTGGTGAGTGGCGATGCGAGCTATGACTCGCATCGCCACTCACCAGCGCGTCGCGCACTAACTGGGCGCCCTGGGCCACCGCATCCCGGCGGGCACCGAGCGGGTCGGCCGGCCAGGGCGCCTGCCGCGCCGCGGTGTCCAGCGGGTTGGGCTCGCCATCGCTGGGCGCCGGAGCCCACTGATCGATCACACACTGTTCGACGTCGCGAACCTCCAGCAGGAAGTCCGAAGGCGATCTGGGTGCGCTCCCGGTTTCGCCCCAATGGTGACCGCTGACCAGGAGGATCTGCTGGGCGCGAGTGAGTGCCACGTACAGCAACCGGCGCTCCTCGGTCAGCCTGCGGGCGTCGAAGGCGGTCTCGTGCGCCGACAGCGCCTCGCCGAGCTCCTTCTGGTCGGCACCGGCGGGCAGCGCGAAAGGGGGCAGGTCAGCGCAGTCGCCGCGCAGCGCTACCGGCAGCTCGGTGACCGTCCGCAGCCACGACGAGCTCTTCTTGGCCGCGGGGAACACCCCCTCGACCAGGTGGGGGACGGCAACCATCTCCCATTCCAGGCCCTTGGCGGCGTGCACGGTGAGGATCTGGACCCGGTCGTGGGCGACCTCGACCTCACCCGGTGCGAGACCGTCCTCGGCGTCCTCGGCGGTGGCCAGGTAGTCCAGCAGCGCGGGCAGGCCGGCCAGCGGGCTGGTGGCAGCGAAGTCCGCGACCACGTCGGCGAAGGCGTCCAAGTGGGCCCGGCCGGCGGG
>DATHTJ010000037.1:0-9502 GCA_035463315.1 Pseudonocardiaceae bacterium | reverse complement strand
GATCCGCTCGTCAGGAGTACCGAGGTGCTCGGCGCACCAGGCGCGATCCAGCGCACCGGCTGCCGCGACCCGCTCGCGCAGCTGCGCCAGCCGGCGGCCACCCTTGTAGGCGACCACGGTCCCGCCCCGGGCCAACGCATCATCCACAGCGGCGAGGTCACGAGACAGCGGGAGCAGGGTGAGCGGTTCGCTCCCCTCGACCAGGGTCAGACCCGCGGCGCTGGCGGCGGCCTGCATCGCGGTGATCCCCGGGATGGTGCGGATCAGCACGTCGGGCTGCAGCTCGCGCACGGTGTCGGCGAGGTAACCGAACGTGGAGTACACGCAAGGGTCACCGAGGGTGGCGAAGGCCGCGGTGCCCCCGTGCTCGCGCAGGTACTGCACGATCCGCGCGGCGGCGGCGTCCCACCGCTGGTGGCGTCGCCGTTGCGACCCGGTGACGTCGTCGTTGAGCGCGAACACCAGCCGCTCCAGGCGGTCGTGGGTCAGGTGCGCCCGCGCCACGGCCTCGGCCCGGCCCGCCATGCCGGGGGCCATCACCGGGACGAACACCCGCCCGGCGGCGCAGAGCTCGCGCGCTGCGGCAATGGTCAGCAGGTCCGGGTCGCCCGGACCCACCCCGATCCCGACCAGCTCTCGTGTCACGATCGCCCTTCCCCGCAGCTCGACACGAAGCGTGCCACCGCTGCTGGATGCGCAACGGGATGGGTGTGCAGGAACGAGGCGTGCACGCCGCCCTGCACGAAACCCTCGGGTGGCGCGCCGGACCAGGCCCAGGCGGGTTCGCCGGCGCACGGCGTGACGGCGGTGCGGTGGAACTCGTGACCGCTCACCCGAGCTCCCACCGGGTGCAGCACCGAGTCGCGCAACGCCACCGCGTCGCGGTAACCCAGCACCAGCCGGTCGGTCATCGTCGCCTCGGCGTCGAGCACCCCGCACATCGGTGCGCCGTCCACCGAGCGGCACAGGTAAAGCAACCCACCGCACTCAGCGTGCACCGGCACCCCGCGACGGGCCAGTGCGGCGACCTCGACACGCAGCGCCGCGTTGGCGGACAGCGCCTCGGCGTGGCACTCCGGGAACCCGCCGGGCAGCACCAGGCCGGCCGTGCCCGGGGGCAGTGACTCGTCGTGCAGCGGGTCGAAGGGCGCGATCGCGGCCCCGGCTGCGGCAAGCAGTTCGGCGTGCTCGGGGTAGCCGAAGGTGAACGCCGGCCCGGCAGCCACCGCGACCACCGGCTTCCCCGGCAGTGCGACGACCTCAGTGCCTGGGTCCCACGGTGGTTCTGCCGGCGACGCGGTCGCCAGTGACACCACCGCGTCCAGGTCCACCTGCGCGGCCACCGCGTCGGCCCAGCGCTGTACCACCCGCGCCGCGTTGGCGTGCTCGGCGGCGGTCACCAACCCCAGATGCCGCGACGGCACCGCCAGCGCGTCATCCCGGCGCAGCGCACCGAGCACCGGCAGGCCCACCTCGGCGCACGCGTCCCGGCAGACCTGCTCGTGGCGTGCCGAGCCGACCCGGTTGAGCACCACCCCGGCGATCCGCACGGCGGGGTCAAAGGACCGGAAGCCATGCAGCAGCGCGGCGAGGCTGCGGCCCTGGCCGCGCACGTCGACGACCATCAGCACCGGGGCCCCCAGCAGCGCGGCGACCTGGGCCGTCGAGCCCCGACCCGGCGTTGCGGTGCGACCGTCGAACAACCCCATCACCCCCTCCACAACCGCGAGCTGCGCCCCGGCGGCCCCGTGCGCGGCAAGCGGCCCGATTCGCTGCTCGCCGACCAGCACCGGATCGAGGTTGCGGCCGGGTCGCCCGGTGGCCAGCGCGTGGTAGCCCGGGTCGATGTAATCCGGGCCGACCTTGAACCCGGCCACCGCGGTGCCCCGCCGCCGCAAGGCGGCCATCAGCCCGGTGGCGACTGTGGTCTTGCCAGCACCAGAGGCGGGCGCCGCCACGACCACCCGTGAGTGGCCCTGCTTATTGCCGGCGAGCCGGCACTCCGCAACGCCACTCACGGGTGGTCTCACCACTCAATCCCCCGCTGGCCCTTCTGCCCGGCGTCCATCGGATGCTTCACCTTGGTCATCTCCACCACCAGGTCGGCTGCCTCGAGCAGCGCGGGCGGAGCGTACCGACCGGTGATCACGACGTGTTGCCTGCCGGCCCGGGTCGCCAGGGTGGCCAGCACCTCGTCGGTGTCCACCCAACCCCAGTGCAGCGGGTAGCTGAACTCGTCGAGCACGTACAGGTCGTGGACCTGCCCGGCCAGCCGGCGGGCGATCTCCGCCCAGCCCTGCGCTGCGGCGGCGGCATGATCGGCCACCGTCCCCTGCTTGCGCGCCCAGGACCAGCCCTCACCCATCTTGTGCCACTCCACCGGCCCGCCCGTCCCGGTCCGCCGGTGCACCTCGTCGAGCGCCCGGAACGCGGCCTCCTCCCCCACCTTCCACTTCGCCGACTTGACGAACTGGAACACCCCGATCGACCAGCCCGCGTTCCAGCCCCGCAGCGCCAGGCCGAAGGCGGCTGTGGACTTGCCCTTCATCGCTCCGGTATGGACGATCAGCAGCGCCCGGTGACGGCGCTGCCGGGTGCTCAGCCCGTCGTCGGGGACGCTGACCGGCACGCCCTGGGGCACGGTGACCTCCTTACCGCTGGGACCTCCGGCTAGGCGACAGACCTCGCGGCGCGAACCACCCCGGCGACCGCGTCGGCGGACAGCTCCGCCAACCGCACGCACCCGCCGTCCAGCGCGACCGCGAGCTGGCTGGCCAGCCCCAGCCGGACCGGCCCGGACTCGCAGTCCACCACGATCGAGGCCACCCCGTCGCGGCGCAGCAGGCCGGCCGCGGCCAGCGCGGCGTCCATCCCGCCGTGGGTGGCGCGACCGTCGGTGAGCACCACGAGCAAGGCCCGCCGGGTGGGATCGCGCAGCCGCTCCGCGGCCAGCACTCGCGCCGAGCGCAACAACCCGTCAGCCAGCGGGGTACGCCCGCCGGTGCGCAGTGCCCGCAGCCGGGCCGCGGCGGCATCCACCGCCGACGTCGGTGGCAGCACCACCTGCGCCTGCGTGCCGCGGAAGCTGATCAGGCCGACCTTGTCGCGGCGCTGGTAGGCGTCCCGCAGCAGGGACAGCACCGCGCCGCTCACCGCCGACATCCGGTCCCGCGCCGCCATCGAGCCGGAGGCGTCGACGGCGAACAGCACGAGGTTGGACTCCCGCCCCTCCCGCACCGCCCGCCGGACATCCGCCCGGTGCACCACCAGCCCTGGGCCGCGGCGCCCGCGGGCGTGCTGGTGCGGGGCGGCAGCGGCCAGCGTGCCCAGCAGGTGCAGCCCGCTGCCCTCGGCGGTGGACCCGCGGATAACCCGCCCGATGCTGGTTCTGGCGCGGGATCGACGGCCAGGGGCACCGGCGCCGACGCCGGGCAGCGCCAGCAGCCGGGCCTGAAACGGTGCTGTCGGCGCGGGCAGCGACTGGTCAGGCGAGCTGCCGTTTCCAGAGCTGTCGCCGGCAACGCCGCTTCGCGGCTCACCAGCGCCTGCTCCGGGTCCATCGGGCGGCTCGTCCGGCGGCCCCTGCGGTGGATCCCCCTCGCTCAGTGCGTCCTCGAGCTGCTCGCCGTCCAGGCCGGGCTGGTCGAACGGGTCGCGGCGGCGGCGGTGCGGTAACGCCAGCCGGGCGGCGACCCGGACGTCGTCCTCACTCACCGCGTCGGCTTCCCGCCAGGCGGCGTGCGCCAGGGCAGTGCGGGCCAACACCAGATCGGCGCGCATCCCGTCCACCTCGAACGCGGCGCACACCGACGCGATCCGGCGCAGTTCGCCATCCGGAAGCACCACCTCTGAGAGCGTCGACCGGGCCACCGCGATCCGCTCCGCGAGAGCGGCGTCCTCGCCGCGCCAGCCAGCCGCGAAGCCGGCCGGATCCGCCTCGTAGGTCAGCCGGCGGCGCACCACCTCGGCCCGTGTCCCGACGTCCCGAGAGGCAACCACCTCGACGGTGAGCCCGAAGCGGTCCAGCAGCTGCGGGCGCAGCTCGCCCTCCTCGGGGTTCATCGTGCCGACCAGCAGGAACGACGCAGCGTGCGACACTGACACCCCGTCGCGCTCCACGTGCGCGCGACCCATCGCGGCGGCGTCCAGGAGCACGTCGACGAGATGATCGGGCAGCAGGTTGACCTCGTCGACGTACAGCACGCCACGGTGCGCCGCGGCGAGCAGACCGGGCTGGTAAACCGAGACTCCCTCGGTGAGCGCACGCTGCAGGTCCAGCGAGCCCACCAGCCGGTCCTCGGTGGCGCCGACCGGCAGCTCGACCAGCCGGGCCGGGCGGATGGTCTCTCCTGCCGCGGTGGCGTGCGGGCCGTCCGGGCAAGCCGGATCCGGAACCACCGGGTCGCAACCGAAGCGGCATCCCGGTACCGCCGCCACCGGGGGTAGTAGCGCTGCCAATGCCCGAACCACGGTCGACTTCGCGGTGCCCTTCTCGCCGCGGACCAGGACCCCGCCGATCCCCGGGTGCACCGCAGTCAGCAGCAACGCCAGCCGGAGATCATCGTGCCCGACGATCGCCGAGAACGGGTAGCGCGCGGCACTCATCGGCAGCGGATCCTCGTCGGTCTCTTGCGGCGCATCGGCACGTGCGCGATGCCGTCCTCGGTGAACTCCGCCCCGTCCACCACGAAGCCGAAGGCCGTGTAGAGCTCGACCGAGTCGGTCTGCGCGTCGAGTACGCAAGGCGCATCACCCACCTCGGCCAGCGCGGCCTCGAGCAGCCGCCGGATCCCGCCTTGGGCCCGAGCGGGCCGGGCGGCGCAGACCCGGCCGATCCTGAACTGATCCTCGGTGGGCTCCAGCAGCCGCAGGGTGGCCTGCGCGTCCTCGATCGCGCCATAGGGCGCGAGCCAATAGTGCCGCGTTGAACGGTCCAGATCATGACCGTCTAGGTCCTGATACGGACAGCGCTGCTCGACCACGAACACCTCCACCCGCAGGCGCAGCAGAGCGTAGATCATCGAGGTCGACAGGTCGGCGGCTAGCCTGCGGTGCAGCAGCATGTGGCCCACCGGTCCTGCCTACCAGAAGTCCCTGCAGGTGGCGATCAGATCGGCAGCCAGCCGCCACCCCATCAGGTGGCGCTGCGGGACATCACGCCGTGGTGGCCAGGACTCGCCGGAGCGGTCTGACATCGTAGCGGCGTGACGCTCCGCTTAGGACACCTTCTCCGGCTGCTCACTGGTGCCTTCGCTGGTGCCTTGCTGCTGGTGTGCGTCACCGCCGCCGAGCACGTCACCGCCACCACA
Organism: Pseudonocardiaceae bacterium; assembly: GCA_035463315.1. GTDB lineage: Bacteria > Actinomycetota > Actinomycetes > Mycobacteriales > Pseudonocardiaceae. The sequence continues at coordinate 4,193 of DATHTJ010000037.1, read as the reverse complement.
TCGCGGACCCCGACCAAGCAAGTCCGGCAACCGGCGGCTCCTACCGCAGTAGCCGCCCCCCCGGTGTGGGTGGTGGGCGCCCAGCCGCTGCCGCGGCGTCCGGACGGATACGGCGTGGTGCGGTCGACCCCCGAGGCGCTGGTGGACCGGCGGCTGCCCAGCGTCGACAGGCTGGACCCACCTGCCTCGGGTGTTTTCGAGTCGACGATCAACCCGGTGCCCCCGCAGGTGCTGGCCCGCAGCACCTGGCAACCGACCTGTCCGGTGCGTGCTGACCAGCTGCGCTACCTCACGATGTCCTTCCACGGCTTCGACGACCGCGTGCATACCGGTGAGATGCTGGTGAACGCCGATGTCGCGCAGGCCGTGGTCGGTATCTTCGGGCAGCTGTTCGAGGCAGGCTTCCCTATCGAGGAGATGCGGGTGACGGCTGCCCCGGAGCTGGACCTGCCACCCACGGGGGACGGCAACAACACCTCGGCCTTCGTCTGCCGCCAGACTCGGGGTCAGGTCCGCTGGTCGGCGCACGCCTACGGGCTGGCCATCGACCTCAACCCGTTCAACAACCCTTACGTGCTGGGTGACCTGGTGGTGCCTGAGCTGGCTTCGGCCTACCTCGACCGGGACCGGCAGCGGCCGGGCATGACGCTGCCCGACGGTCCCGTGGTGACTGCGTTCGAGGCGGCGGGCTGGACCTGGGGCGGGCGGTGGCTGGCGCCAGTGGACTTCATGCACTTCAGCGCCACGGGGCGCTAGCCCTCGAGGTCCCCCTCGAGGTCCAGGTAGATCGCCCGCAGGGCATCGAGGTCGGCCGGGTCGGGGTGTGCCCACAGGCCCCGGTCAGCGGCCTCGAGCAGCCGCTCGGTCATCCCGCGCAGCGCCCAGGGGTTGGACTGCCGGAGGAACTGCTGCACGCCGGAATCGAGGATGTAGGACTGGGCGAGCTGGTGGTACATCCAGTCCTCCACCACGCCTGCGGTGGCGTCGAAGCCGAACAGGTAGTCGACGGTGGCGGCCAGCTCGAAGGCGCCCTTGTAGCCGTGCCGTTGCATCGCGGCGATCCACCGCGGGTTGACCACCCGGGAGCGGAACACCCGGCGGGTCTCCTCGGCCAACGACCGGGTCTTCACGGCATGGGGCACCGCGGAGTCACCCACATAGGCGGCCGGACTCCGCCCAGTCAATGAACGCACCATGGCGACCATTCCGCCGTGGTACTGGAAGTAGTCGTCGGAGTCGGCGATGTCGTGCTCGCGGGTGTCGACGTTCTTGGCGGCCACCGCGATGCGCCGGAAGGCGTGCTCCATGTCGGGTCGAGCGGCGGCACCGTCCAGCCCCCGCCCGTAGGCGTAGCCGCCCCAGGTGGCGTAGACCTCGGCGAGGTCGGCGTCGGTGCGCCACTGCCGGCTGTCGATCAGCGGCAGCAGCCCGGCGCCATACGCGCCTGGTTTGGAACCGAAGATCCGGGTGCGGGCCCGGCGGTCGTCGCCGTGCGCGGCGAGGTCGGCCCGGTAGTGCGCGGCGACGTAGTTGTCCTCGGCTGGTTCGTCCAAGACGGCGACGGCGGCCACCGCATCATCGATGAGCGCCACCACGTGCGGGAAGGCGTCCCGGAAGAAACCCGAGATACGCAGCACCACGTCGATCCGGGGCCGGCCCAGCTCAGGCAGGCTGACCACCTCCAGGCCGGTGACCCGGCGGGAGGCGTCGTCCCAGGTCGGGCGGACACCCAGCAGCGCCAGCACCTCGGCGATGTCGTCGCCCTGGGTGCGCATCGCGGAGGTGCCCCAGACGGTGAGACCCACCGAGGCAGGCCAGTCACCGGTGTCGGCACGGTGCCGGGCGAGCAGCGAGTCGGCCAGTGCAGCGCCCACCTCGAAGGCGTTGCGGGAGGGGATGGCCTTGGGATCCACCGAGTAGAAGTTGCGACCGGTGGGCAGCACGGAGACCAGCCCGCGGGTGGGCGAACCGGACGGTCCGGGCTCGACGAATCGGCCGTCCAGGGCGCGCAGCACGTTGGTGATCTCAGCGGGGGTGCCGGCCAGCCGGGGCACCAGCTCGGTGCAGCCGAAGCGCAACACCGACACCACCCCGGCGTCCGGTTCCCCGAGCACCTCGGCGACCACGGCGGGCACCTTCCCGGCGTCCCAGCCGACGGCCTGGGTGCCCTGCACCAACGTGCGCGCCAGCGCCTCCAGGCGGTCGACGTCGGCAAGCGGTCCTTGCTCGTCCAGGCCGATGCACGCAGCGATGGCGGCCCGAAGACCCGGCAGCGCCGCGCCGGAACCGAACACCTGGCGGGCGCGCAGCACCGCGAGCACGTCGTTGACCAGCTCGTCACCCTCGGGCGCGCGGCCCAGCACGTGCAGCCCGTCGCGGATCTGCACGTCCTTGATCTCGCACAGGTACCCGTCGAGGTGCAGCACGAAATCGTCGAAATCCGCCTCCCCCGGCGGCGCGTCCGCCCCCAGATCATGGTGCAACTGGGCGCTCTGGATCAGCGTCCAGATCTGCCCGCGCAGCGTGGGCAGCTTCTCCGGGTCCAGCGCCGCCACCGTGGCGTACTCGTCGAGCAGCTGCTCAAGGCGGGCGAGGTCGCCGTAGGTGTCGGCGCGGGCCATCGGCGGGATCAGGTGATCGACGATGGTGGCGTGTGCCCGGCGCTTGGCCTGGGTGCCCTCACCGGGGTCGTTGACGATGAACGGGTACACCAGCGGCAGGTTCCCGAGCACGGCATCCGGGGCATCGTCAGCGGCCAGTCCCAGGCCCTTGCCGGGCAGCCACTCCAGGTTGCCGTGCTTGCCCAGGTGCACCACGGCGTGCGCGCCGAAGGAGTGCTCCAGCCACCGGTAGGCGGCCAGGTACTGGTGCGACGGGGCCAGCTCGGGGTCGTGGTAGATCGCCACCGGGTTCTCGCCGAACCCGCGCGGCGGCTGGATGAGCAGCACCACATTGCCGAACCGCAGCGAGCCGACATAGATCGCGTTGTCGGACACGTAGAGCTGCCCCGGAGGCTCGCCCCAGGCCGCCACCACGGACTCGCGCAATGGCGCGGGCAGGCCGGCGAACCAGTCGGCGTACTGCGCGGTGGGCACCCGGATGGCCGCACCCGCCATCTGCTCCTCGGTGAGCCACTCCACGTCGTGCCCACCGGCGGCGATCAGCCGATGGATCAGGGCGTCACCCTCCAACCCATCGACGTCCAGTTCACCGAGGTCATAGCCGGCCTCGGCGAGCGCGCGCAGCAGCACCACGGCTGACGCTGGGGTATCCAGCCCGACCGCATTGCCGATCCGGGAGTGCTTGGTCGGATAGGCGGACAGCACGATCGCGAGCCGCTTGTCCCGCGCGGGCACCTGCCGCAGCCGGGCCAGCGCAACGGCGGTGCCGGCCACCCGGGCAGCCCGCTCGGGATCGGCGACGTAGACCGGGATCCCGTCTGGCCCGGGCTCCTTGAAGGAGAACGGCACCGAGACCAGCCGCCCATCGAACTCCGGGATGGCGACCTGCATGGCGGCGTCCATCGGGGACAGTGCCGCGTCGCTGCCCTGCCAAGTCGCCCGGGACGTGGTCAGGCACAAGCCTTGCAGCACCGGGACGTCCAGCGCGGCCAGCGCGCCCGCGTCCCAGGACTCCTCCTCGGCCCCGGCGCTGCCGCCCGCGGCGAGCACCGTGGTCACCACCGCGTCGCAGCGGCCCAGCAGCGCGCGCAGGCCGTGGGCCTGCACGTCACCCAGCCCGCGCAGCGAGCCGCAGAACACCGGCAGCGCGTTCGCCCCGGCCGCGCGGACGGCGTCGGCCAGCACGTCGACGAAACCGGTGTTGGCAGCCAGCGCGTGCGCCCGGTAAAACACGATGCCCACGGTGGGCAGCCCCGGGTCCGGCTCAGGCGCGTCGTGCACTCCGTACTCCGGGGTGGGAGCCGGTGGCTCGAAGCCCTCCCCGGTGAGCAGCACCGTGTCGGACAGGAACCGGGCCAGCTCGGCCAGGTTCGCGGGCCCACCGGCGACCAGGTAGCGCAGCGCCTCCGCCGCCACCCCCGCCGGGACCGTGGACGCCGCCATCAGCTCCGCGTCCGGTGTCGCCTCGCCACCCAGGCACACCGCCGGCAGCCCAGCACGCAGCAGCGCGTCGAGCCCGGACTCCCAGGCCCGCCGCCCGCCGAGCAACCGGACCACCACGAGGTCCACCCC
>DATHTJ010000036.1:0-1826 GCA_035463315.1 Pseudonocardiaceae bacterium | reverse complement strand
CGGCGAATGCTTCGTCTACTGGTACGACTTCGGCGACGACTGGTATCACGACATTCTGGTGGAGTCCGTCGACCGGGCCGATCTGGCACTGACCTACCCGCGATGCGTGACCGGGCGCCGGGCCTGCCCGCCCGAGGACTGCGGCGGCCCGTGGGGCTTCGACCAGCTGATGAGCATCCTGGGCGATGAGAAGCACCCGCAGCACGAGATGTCTCGGGAGTGGATGCCGGTCGACTATGACCCGGCGCGCTTCGACCTCGACAAGATCAACGAAGCGCTCGCCCAGCTCGACACCAGCGCACTGCAACGCTGACCCGCGGTCCGGGTCAGCCGAAGTCGCTGGCCCGGATGCTGCCGAGGAAGGCCAGCCACCCGGCACGAGTGAACGCTAGGAGGGGCCCGGCGGGGTCCTTGGAGTCGCGTATCGCAACCAGGTCGGGCAGCTCGACGCACTCGTTGTTGCTGCGGCTGCTCTTGCGCCAGGTGGCGCGGGAATGGTCGGACGCACGCACGGTGTTCGCCTCGTTAGTTGCCGACCGGGCGGTGCAGCACGGACTCGTCCACGATGGGAAAAGGTGATCGCCTATGTCCCACCCTGCACCGGCGTCGGTACTGGACTGGTCAACGTGTTCTCGTCAATGGCGTCCCCAGCCTGATACTCAGCTATGCGGACCTCTATCTGGCGACCGACTTGCCAGAGCCGACCCACACCCACGCTGAGTGTCGTGGCGCTACGGTGCCACATGCCATCGACTGAGCTACTCACCACCGACGATCTTGACAAGATCGGCTGTTCATTCCGTGATCAGCCATTTGAGGTCGCTGCAGAGTTGGTCGACGCGGTCGATCGGGGTTTGGTGGCCGACCCGGCCGATACGGGGTATGCGCTGATGTTGGCTGCCGAGTTCACCGAACGCGCTGGAGATCTGCAGGCCGCCGAGGTGTTGGCCGCGCGGGCTGTCGAGGCGTACCGCGTCCATGATGAACCGGGCGGCTACGCGCAAGCTTTTCATGCCGAGTTATTGCTGCGGCTTGGTCGTGAGGATGAGGGGATGGCCGAGCTGACGGCCCTGCGCCCGTTGCTGTCCGAGGATGCCGACGCCGTGTCCTACATCAGCGAGGCATTGGAGGCGGGCGGGCGTCCCGAGATCGCCGAGCAGTGGCTGACCGCGGCACTACACACTGCGCTGCAACGCCGGCAGGTGCTGGATTCCCGGCGAGGGGAGCCAGCCTACGAGCAGGCTACGGCACTGGTGTCGGGATTGGCGCAGAACCGGCACCGGGTACGCCGCGACCTGGGGCTGCTGCGCGATGAGCATGATTACCTCGCCGAGGTCCTGAGGGATGAGTTGCTCGAGGCGCTCGGTATTGACAAGCTGGACTAGAGGGACCGCGCTGCTGTTCTGGCTGCGGCCGGAACTTACCGATTTCTTGACGGCAGTGAAAGATCCTACCCGGTTGTCTCCGAGCTGCGTATCCGTCTGGGGTAACGCAGCGGGGGGAGACTGCCATATGTCTCTGCGGGGAGACGTGTCAGGCGTCCATCCTGGACGACGTTCCAGCCGAGCCAACGCCAAGCACCCTCACTGGCTCCGGCAAGCGCGGTGGAGACCGCATCGAACACGGCAAGCTCGTCGCTCGGCAGGGTGACGATGGTGAACCCCATGGGTTGTCCGGTGGTGGCGTCCCATACCCGCACCGCTCCGTCGTCGCCGCCGGTGAGGAGGCGGGTGCCGTCGGGGGAGTAGGCCACCGACCGCACCCCGCCGGTGTGGCTGGTGAGGTGGTGGAGGGGTTCTCCGGTGGTGGCGTCCCATACCCGCACC
>DATHTJ010000035.1:0-5095 GCA_035463315.1 Pseudonocardiaceae bacterium | reverse complement strand
CCCGCTCGAAATCGAGCGTAAGGGCAAACGATTGCAGATCGTGCCGGAGCAGCCGCGCTCCAAGCTGGACCGGCTCGCCCCGCACCCGGGTAGCATCGTCGGTGACCCAGACGACCTGATCCATATGGACTGGTCCGAGTACTGGAGTCCGGACCCGGATGTATCTTGACACCCATGTTGCCGTCTGGCTACACGACGGTCAGCGACAACGCATTCCCGAGGCTTCACAACAGCTACTCGACACCGAGCCGCTCGCGATTTCCCCGATGGTCGAGCTAGAGATCGCCTACCTGTTCGAAATCGGCAGAATTTCCTATCCCCCCGACGTGGTGCTGGCGGATCTCGCACCGCTCGACCTGTCGGTCTCCGCGTCGCCGTTCTCTTCCGTGGTCCGAGCGGCGATCGGCCTACGTTGGGCGCGGGACCCGTTCGATCGGATCATCGTTGCGCAGGCGATCGTCGATGGGATGCCCTTGCTTACCGCGAATAAGACGATCCTCGCCCACCTCGGCCTCGCTGTGTGGGATTGACCGAGAAATAGTAACGCCGCGGTGCGGCACCGTCTCTACACCCACGCACCGCCCAGCTCACCGAGGACGGCGTCGACGAGTGCCGGCAGGGCCGTCGCGACTGGTGCGGACAGCCCGAGTCCGAGGCTGACATCGGAAGCCTCGACGGCGTAGACGATCAGTCGCCGCGGCATTCGGTCCAGCACCCGGCCGAGTTCCACGGCTTCCGGGATCCCGAAGCCATGCGTGCCCGCCGCGCCAGTCGCCGGCGGCAGCTTGTCCACAGTGGTGCGGTGAACCCGGCCTGGCATGGCGGGTTGGCACAGCACCGCGTCGACCACCACCGCGAGCGTCACGCCGGCCCAGGCGTCGAGCAGCCCGGTCGGCTCGCCGTCGGTGGTCACCACGCGGACACCAGGGAGGTTGCGGTACTGGACTTCGGTGGCGAGGGCGGGGCCGATTCCGTCGTCGTGGCGGAATTCGTTGCCCACGCCGATCACCGCGGCCCATGGCGTGGTCATCGGTGTTCCACGGTAAGCCGCAGGAAGTGCGTGGAACAGGAGATACAGGGGTCATAGTTGCGGATCGCCTGTTCGCATAGCGCGGTCAACTGGTCGTCGTCCAGGTGCAGGTTTTCCGACACCAGTTGGCGTAGGTCGTCCTCGATGGCGTCCTGGTTCTGCGAGGTGGGCGGGACGATGGTGGCCGACCGGACCAGCCCGTCGGGGTCGAGCTCGTAGCGGTGGTACAGCAGGCCCCGCGGGGCCTCGGTCACCCCGTGCCCGATGCCGGCCCGCGGCGGCACGTCGAGGCAGGGCAGTTCTGGCGGCTCGTACTCGGCAATCAGGCGCAGCGCCTCATCGAGGGCGTAGACGACCTCGACGGCACGCACCACGATGCTGCGGAAGGGGTTGCGGCACCCGCTGCCCAGCCCGGCCTCGGCCGCCGCCTGGCGGGCCGTGGGAGACAGTTGCCCGGAGTTCAGCGTGTATCGGGCAAGCGGGCCGACCAGGTAGCGGTGGCCGTCCAGATGGGCGTGCAGCGCGGTGGAGTGCGGGACCTGCTCCTCGACCACGTGCGCAGCGAAGTCCGCGACGCCGAAGGCCAGACCGCTGGTGGCGTGGAGGGTGCCGTGGTCGATGGCATAGCGATCCTCCTGGTGCACCGCGAGCAGGTCGTGGTCCAGCTCCAGGTCAGGGAACTCGAAGGAGCCCACGCAGCGCACGGTGGCCACGGCATCGTCCAGCGCGCGCCGCAGGCGTTCGGCCAGCGGCCTCAGCTCGGCACGGCTGGGCGTGCGGTAGAAGCCGCCGAGACGGACGTTGACCGGGTGGATGGCCCGTCCGCCGAGCAGCTCCATGATCGCGTTGCCGGCCTTCTTCAAGGCCAGCCCCCGCTCCACGAAGTCCCGATGGTCCTGGGCGAGGCTGATCGCGTCGGGGTAGCCGAGGAAGTCGGGCGCGTGCAGCAGGTAGATGTGCAGGGCGTGGCTGGAGATCCACTCGCCGCAGTACAGCAGTCGCCGCAGGTCGGCCAGCGGGCCCTCGACGCGCACTCCGCAGGCGTCCTCGATGGCCTGGCAGGCGCTCATCTGGTAGGCCGCCGGGCAGATCCCGCAGATTCGTGCGGTGATGTCCGGTGGCTCGGTGTGCTGCCGGCCACGCAGCAACGCCTCGAAGAACCGGGGTGGTTCGTAGATCTGCAAGGCGGCGCGCTGCACCTGGCCGTCGTGCACGGTGATGCGCAGCGCGCCCTCGCCTTCGACCCTGGCCAATGAGCTGACGGTGAGCTGCCTAGCGCGGTGCGTCATGAGCCCCTGGTTTCTTCGATGAAGGCGGCGGCGTTGAACGTGCGAAACGCACGCTCGATCGCGGCCTCGCTCAGGCCGCAGGCCCGCAGCTGGCCGATCAGCGCTGGCATGTTCGGCGAGGTCATGGGACCGAAGCAGCCGAAGCAACCGCGCCGGTAGGCCGGGCACAGTGCCCCACATCCGGCGTGCGTGACCGGTCCCAGGCACGGGGTGCCGTCGGCGACCATCACGCAGGTCAGCCCGCGGCGCTTGCACTCGGTGCAGACACTGGTGTCCGGCAGGTCCGGCTTGCGGCCGACGAGGAACGCCGACAGCACCTCCAGCAGCTGACGCCGGTCGATCGGGCAGCCCCGCAGCTCGTAGTCCACCGGCACATGCGCGGAGATCGGTGTCGAGGTGGCCAGGGTGTCAATATGCTCCGGGCTGGCGTAAATCAGCGAGCGGAACTCCGTCACGTCGGCGAAGTTGCGCAGCGCCTGGATGCCCCCGGAGGTGGCACAGGCGCCGATGACGACCAGGACCCGCGATTGCTCGCGGATCCACCGGATGCGCCGCTCCTCCTCAGCAGTGGTGATCGAACCCTCCACCAGGGACACGTCGTACGGTCCGGGCAGCACCTGGCTGGACGCCTCCCGGAAATGCGCGATCCGAACCTGGTCGGCCAGCGCGAGCAGCTCGTCCTCGCAGTCCAGCAGCGTGAGTTGGCACCCGTCGCAGGAGGTGAACTTCCAGACCGCCAGGGTAGGTGGGCTACTCATCACAACTCCCGCACGGCGAGCAGGTTGGCGGCCGTCGCATAGTCCACGATCGGCCCGTCGCGGCAGAGCAGCAGCGGGCCGAGTTGGCAGTGCCCGCACAGGCCGATGCCGCACTTCATGTTGCGTTCCAGAGACACCCGGATGTGCTCGGGCGCCAGTCCCTGCCGCAGCAGGACGTTGGCCGAGAAGCGCATCATCGGCTCGGGTCCGCACAGGAACGCGATCGTGCGCGGTGGATCGAGTCGTAGCCCGGCGAGGGGTTCGGTGACGAACCCGATCCGGCCGTTCCAGCCCTCGGCCGGCCGGTCCACGGTGAGCTCGACATCCAGGTCACTGCGTGCACACCAGCCGGAGAGCTCCTCGCGGAACAGGAACTCCGTCGGAGCGCGGGCACCAGCGACCAGGGTGATCCGCCCGTACCGCGGCCGGTCGGCCAGGGCACCCAGCAGCACCGGTCGCAGCGGCGCGAGCCCAACCCCACCGGCGACGATCAGCAAGTCACGCCCGACCGCGGACTCCAGGCCCCATGTGGTGCCGAACGGGCCGCGCACCCCGAGCACCGTGCCGGGGCGCGCGTCGTGCAGTGCCCGGCTGACCGCGCCGACATCGCGGATGGTCTGCATCAGCGAGCCGTTCACAGTCGACGGATCGCCACTGATGGAGATCGGTACCTCACCGATGCCGTGCGCATAGAGCATGGTGAACTGGCCTGGGCGGAACCGGGGCAACCGCTCGGACACCGGCTCCAGCTGCAGGGTTACCGAGTCCTGGGTCTCCACCCGCCGGTCCGCCACCCGGTACCGGGTGGGCAGCATGGGCTCGCAGTCAGGACCCATGAGGGCTCCGGTACAGGTCCAGCAACCGGGCGCGCGTGGTCTGCAACCGATCCAGCAACACTCCGAGCAGCCGGATTGCCAGCGGGTAGCCGAAGGACGGGTCGCGCTCGGCCAGTGCACGGAGCTGGTCGGTGTCCAGGGCGATCGCCGAGGTCGGGGCGATCGCTACCGCGCCGAAGTGCCAGCGGTACGGCGGAACCAGCCAGGACCAACCCAGCACATCGCCGGGTCCCAGCGTCTGGAGGACCACCTGACCCCGGCCGGGAACAGTGACGTCAAGCGCCACGCACCCGCGCAGTATCAGCCAACAGCCGTTCGCCGGCTGGCCCTCCTCGAATAGGCGGTCACCCGAAGTGAAGTTCACTTCCCGGGCGGTAGCGACCAGCAGGGCCACATGAGCTGGCGACATCCCGGACAGCAGCGGAAAGTCAGCCAGCGGTGTCGGGAGGGACATCTGTCGTGCTCCTCTCGGCTTCCTCGGCGAGCCGGGCCACCTCGGTGGTGATGTCGATACCGACCGGGCACCAGGCAATGCACCGCCCGCAGCCGACGCACCCGGAGGTGCCAAACTGGTCGTACCAGGTGCTGAGCTTGTGGGTGATCCACTGCCGGTACCTGCTGGCTCCGGTGGTGCGCACACTTCCACCGTGGAGGTAGGAGAAGTCCAGCTCGAAGCACGACGCCCAGCGCTGCCATCGTTCGGCGTGCTCGCCGGTGAGGTCGGTGACGTCTTCAGTGGTGGTGCAGAAGCAGGTCGGGCAAACCATGGTGCAGTTGGCGCAGGTCAGGCAGCGACTGGCGACATCCTCCCAGTGTGGGGACTCCCGGGACTCCCGCAGCAGGTCGCGGAGGTCCACCGTGGGCATCTGCCGCCCCATGCGACCCGCGGCCGAGTCAACCTCGGCTCGAGCCGAATCAATATCCTCGGGGGTGGCCTCACGTCGCGGAATCTGGGCGAGGACTCGCGATCCTTCATCGGTGCCGACCTCAACCAGGAACCGGTGCCCGTCGGGGCCGAACCGCTCGGTGAGGGCCAGGTCGTATCCTGGCCCGACGGCTGGCCCGGTGCCCATGGACGCGCAGAAGCAGACACCGCCGGGTTCGGTGCAGTTGACCGCGATGACGAACGTGCTGCGCTGCCGACGGACATAGGACGAATCGGGGTGTGCGCCGCCGGCCAGC
>DATHTJ010000034.1:0-2694 GCA_035463315.1 Pseudonocardiaceae bacterium | reverse complement strand
GGACGTGCCGGCCGGCTACGTGCTGTACGCCCCCCCGGCCGCAGTGCCGCGGGCTGCGGCGTTTCCCACCTCGCCGGTCAGTGCCGATGCTGTGTTGCTCACTGCGCTGAAGGTGCTGCCGGAGTTCAGCGGTGGCGGTCTGGGCCGGATCCTGGTGCAGGCGGTCGCCAAGGATCTCACCCGGCGCGGCGTGAAGGCCATGGAGGCATTCGGTGACGCCCGGCCCGACGAGGAGTCCAGCTGCGTGATCCCAGCCGGGTTCTTGCAGCAGGTCGGGTTCAAGACAGTGCAGGCGCACCCGCGCTGGCCCCGGCTACGCCTTGAGCTGCGCACCGCGCTGACCTGGAAGGAAGACGTTGAAGCGGCGTTAGAACGGCTGCTGACGTCGGTGACGATCCACACCGTCGAGCCCGCCTTGCGCCCAGCCTGACGGCGCGTCAGCCCTGTGGCACCCGAAGCCACTGGGTGGCGATGGGTGCTCCCAGCACGGATTGCCACTCACAGGGCGCAGCCACTACTCCGCCCGGGCCGGCTCCCGGCGTAGCAGGTCGGCGAAGGTGAATGTGCCGGTGGGCTGGTCGTTCTTGCCCAGCAGGTAGAGCCGCTTGACGGCGACCAGCACCCCGTCGGCGACGATGTCGCGAAACGCTGGGTCCAGGAGTTTTCGGCAGTCCTCAGGGTTGGTCAGGTACCCCAGCTCGACGCGGACCGCGGGCATCCGGGTCATCCGCAGCAGCTCCCAGGTCTTGGGGTGAGTCCCGCAGTCGAGCATCCCGGTGCGGGCGATCAGCTCGCGCTGGATGAATGCGGCCAGGGCCTCGCCCACCGTGGAGCTCGTGCCGTTGCCGGTCCCGAAGTGAAACGTCGCCAAGCCTCGGGCCAGCGCCGAGGGGTGGCCGTCGGTGTGCAAAGACAGCACCAGGTCGGCGCCCGCGGTGTTGGCGAAGTCGGCCCGAGCGGGTTCGGTGGGGCTGCTGTCCTGGCTGCGGGACAGCAGTGGCTCCATCCCGGCGGCGGCCATTCGGCCTTCCAGCCGGCAGGCCAGGTCCCACATCAGGTCCGCCTCGATGGCGCCGTCCACCACGATGCCCTGGTCGGACCCGCCGTGGCAGGGATCGATGACGATCCGCTTGCCGCGCAGGGCAGGCCCGGCCCGACGGACTTGCTCCTGCTCGCGGAGCAACACCGGCCGGCCACCGCGAACCTTGGGCTGCAGCTGGCGCAGTGCTCGCACGGTGCCCGGCCCGCATGTCCCGTCCACCAGCAGGCCGTAGTCGCGCTGGAAGCTGCGCAGCGCCGTCTCGGTCTGTAGGCTGAACGCTCCGTCGGCGCGGCCGACGTCATAGCCCAGCTCGAGTAACCGTTCCTGCAGCGTGAACACGTCGTCCCCGCGCATCGGGTGGGTGACGATGCAGCTGAGCGTGCGGCACCCGAGTTCCAGGCGTGCGTCGCACAGCGCCTGGTAGGTGGCCCGCCCCACGACACCGTCGGTGATCAGCCCGCGGCGTTGCTGGAAGGTCCGAACAGCGTGCTCCACGGTGACATCGAAGACGTTGACATCGAAGACGTCGGTGTCCGATTGCGCGGGGAGCAGCCCCTGCGAGGTCAGCATCGCCCGCAGCTGTGCCACCGCTGGTCCGACGTCGCCGCGGCGCAGCAACTGCATGCACTCCTCGCTTCGGATCGGGCGTCGGGCTCTTCGGAGAGCGTCGAGCGCTGGGGGGCTTGGCACTCATTGTGCCCCGTCCCGTGGGACGCGATGTGGGGGGCGTACCGGTCCGGGTCCGAGTACGTCAACCGGTCGCCTCGTGTGCAGGACGTGTCCCCGGGCAATCGGTTGCGCGGACCGGAGAGCGAATCAGATGTAGTCGGCCAGATCTTCCAGCAGCGCGGCCTTGGGCTTGGCACCGATGATCTGCTTGACCGGCTTGCCGTTGGAGAACAAGATCATGGTCGGGATCGACATGATCTGGTATTCCCGCGGAGTGCTGGGGTTTGCGTCGACGTCCATCTTCGCGATGGTGATCTTCTCGAGATTTTCCGAGGCGATCTCTTCGAGCACGGGTGCCACCATTTTGCACGGGCCGCACCAGGTCGCCCAGAAGTCCACCAGCACCGGCTTGTCGCTGCCGAGCACGTCGTCGGCGAACGACTGATCGGTCACGATCACGGTCAACTTGGCTGCCATGTCATCTCCGGTCTGGGGTCTTGGCGGGGGATCCGGTGGATCAGGACTTCAAGCCGTAGCCGCCACCGACGAACTCGGTGGCCCGCTGGGCGCTCGGCGCCGCAGCGTGCTCGGCGAGCCAGCGCTCGGCGTCGATCGCGGCCGCGCAGCCGGTGCCCGCGGCGGTGACCGCCTGCCGGTACGTGTGGTCCACCAGGTCCCCCGAGGCAAAGACGCCGTCCACGTTGGTGGCCGTGCTCGGTGCATCGACCAGCACGTAGCCCGCTGCGTCGGTCTCCACCTGGTCGCGGACCAGCTCGCTGCGTGGGTCGTGGCCGATCGCCACGAACATCCCGGTTGCCTCCAGCGTCGAGCCATCGGAGAGCTCCAGGCCGGTGACACCGTTCTCGCCCAGCACCCGGTCGACGGTCACGCCGGTGCGCCAGCGGATCTTCTCGTTATTCCGGGCGCGCTCAAGCATGATCTTCGAGGCGCGGAACTCGTCGCGCCGGTGCACCACGGTCACC
>DATHTJ010000033.1:0-23258 GCA_035463315.1 Pseudonocardiaceae bacterium | reverse complement strand
GTCTTGGTGATCAGCGTGGTGACCGCACCCGTCTCCGGATCGAAGTCCACGTCGGTGACCGTGCCGAGTTCCATACCTCGCTCGGTGAGCACCCGCTTGCCCAGGATCTCCAGGTCGTTGTCCTCGGCCCGCTGCTCCAAGCCGTCGCGGGCCGGACGGATCACCGCGTCGGTGGCGACCGTCACCGCGTCGGGCCCGAAGCCTTGCACGTCGTCCCAATCGAGCAGGGTGCCGGCGCCGCTGACCTTGCCCAATCGCAGCAGCGCCACCCTGGCCGGCCCGGGAAGCACCACGAAGCCGTCCACCCTGGCCACCCGGGTTGCGGTGGCGGTGCTCACCACGTCGCGCTTGCGTGCCTGGCTGAACAGCATCAGCTGCTCCCCTCTCGCAACCGGGCTCGGAAGGCGTCCACGGCCGCGCCGAATCCGGCCAGGTCCTCGGAGACGAACTCGGTCGCCGCCGCGGGCACGATGAGGTTCTCTCCGGACACCGCCACGGTGTCGGGCAGGGGGATGAGCACCCGCCGTCCCGCCGTGCCGAGCGCCTCGCTGGCCTCCACCTCGTAGCCGACGACCTCCAGGCTGGTGCCGCTGTGCAGCACGACGTCCACTACGCGCCCGAGGTCCCGCCCGTTGTCGGTGAGTACCCGATCCTCCAGCACGTCTGATTTGCGGACCTGCTTGCGCGGCGCGAGTTCCGTGGCTGCCAGCAGCACTGTCTCGTCGGACACCATCACGGCGTCCCGGCCCACCCCGTGCACCCCGACCCAGGGCAGCGAGTCCTTGCGGGAGCGGCTGAACAGCCCCGGATTGCGCAGGGTGAAACCAGCGATACGCCCGCCGGTGCCTTCGAAGATGATGTCCTTGATCTCGGCAACCAGCTCACCACCGAGGGTGACCACGGGGCGACCGATCAGCTCACTGGCCCGCAACAGTAACGCGGGAGTTGGGGTGGTCACCGTGGGTCACTCCGGCCGGCGTCACCAAGTCCGATCACACCGCCGCGCCGCCTCCTGCGTTGGACGACGACAGCGAGCCCGATCAGCGCCACGACCACGGCTAACACGAGGATCACCCAGACCCACCAGTCCATCCTTAGCCTCCTCACCGTTCCAGGCCCAGGTGCTGCTCTCGCACACAGTAACGTCATGGACGGTGCTTCGCTTGCCGCGACGTCACTAGACGAGAGTAAAGTCCGTTTTACCGGGCCGGGAACCGGACCCGCCGCAGGCGCGTTGAACCCGGTGACGGCCTGCAATGCCGACCAGGAGGAACACGGTGCGCTCTACCAGCAACCCCGCATTCCGCAATCTTCCCGTAGGGGGCGGCGGTTACGCGGGTTTCAACTCAGCTACCACCGATTTCCCGGGCGCCCAGCCGGGCTATGCCGGCGCACCGCCCATCACCGCCCGGCCGATGACCGTCGACGACGTGGTGACCAAGACGAGCATCACCCTGGCCGTCCTCGCGGCTACCGGCGCGGTCACGTACCTCAGCGGACTGTGGGGGCTCGCTCTGCCGGCCGCGCTGGTCGGCTTCGTGCTCGCGTTGGTAGTCATCTTCAAGAAGGTGGTCAGCCCGCCGCTGATCCTCGCCTACGCCGCCGTCGAGGGCGTCTTCCTCGGCGGCATCAGCGGCGTGATCGGAACCGCGGTCGGTAACCCAGGGATCATCCTGCAGGCCATCACGGGCACCGCGCTGGTGTTCGGCGGCATGCTCGTGGTCTACAAGACCGGTGCGGTCAAGGTGACCCCGCGGTTCACCAAGTGGTTGATCGGCGCCATGATCGGTGTCGTCGGCCTCATGATCGTCAACCTCATCGCAAGCTTCTTCACGGCCGGCGGTCTCGGCCTGCGCGACGGTGGCACGCTCGCGATCGTCTTTAGCCTGGTCTGTATCGGGATCGCAGCGTTCAGCTTCCTGCTTGATTTCGACGCCGCCGACGAAGCGATCCGGGCTGGCGCACCGGAGAAGACCGCCTGGTACATCGCTTTCGGCCTCACGGTGACTCTGGTCTGGCTCTACCTGGAGATCCTGCGGTTGCTGTCCTACTTCCAGGGCGAGTAGCCTCCCGTACCGCCTAACCGGGCCCGGTCCACCACGGACCGGGCCCGTGCTTGTTGGGGGCCCTTCAAGTACTACCAACCCCGGTCCGCGCTGCCTCCAACCGCTACCAACCCCTGCCCGCTTCTCGCGCGGGGGATCCTGGTGGCGAACCTGAGGTTGGTAGCTGTTACGGACCTGTGGGATAGGGGTTGGTGGTACTTGAAGGGCACCGGTTTGTCAGGCTTGAGCACAGGGCGGGCAGCAGTACTGAGCAGGCGGCGGCGTAGCCGGCGGCCGAAGGGTGGAAGTGGTCCCGGCTGAACAGAACGTCGGGCTGGGCCAGAAACTCTTGGGCGAGCAGGTCGGCGAGCGACACCGGCAGCCCGCCGGCCCGGCGTACCGCGTCGCGCTGCAGGCGGGCCAGCGTCAGGCTGGAGGTGCGCGCGACGGTGCGCAACGGCTGCGGAATCGGTCGGACCGTGCCCAGATCCGGGCAGGTGCCGACAACCACTGTGGTGCCCGCGGTGCGCAACCTCGACACCGCTTTGCCGAGCAACGTCGCCGACTCCCAGTGTGGGATCAGCCGGGTCACGTCATTGGCGCCGATCATGATCAGCGCCGCGTGCGGGGGACCGATCAGCGTGGCGTCGACCTGGCCACCCAGCCGACGGCTCGTGCAGCCACAGATCGCCAGGGTGTCGAGCTGGACTGCACGGCCGGTCTCCTCGGCCAGCCCACGAGCCACTACCACCCCGGGTAGCTGCTCGGGCCGATCCACGCCGAGGCCAGCTGCCGTCGAGTCGCCGAGTACCGCGAATCGGAGCACGTCACCGGCAGGCGTCCACGGCGGGTGCGGGCCGGTCCCGTCCGGCAGGTACACCCCGTCCGCCTGGAAGGGAATCCAGCCCGGGATCATGATTTCGCGGCGAGCCCGCCGTCCCTGGTGGCTGAGCATCCCGTATGCGGCGCCGACCGTCGCACCAGTAGCACCGGCCAGCACGGCCGTCGTTCGCAACAGACGTTGCATCGTCCGACCTCCTCGACGCTGCGCTGCGCAAGGTGACCCCCATAATCTCTGAAGAGGTGAACCCCATGCTCTGAGATACACACCTCAATCCCGGCAGCGTGCTGCGCGATCCGCCCTATCCCCGCCAGGAGTCCCGGTGCACTACGCCGAGCACATCATCGATCTGGTCGGCAACACCCCGCTGGTGCGGCTGAACGCCGTCGCCCAGGGCGTCGCGCCGCTGGTCCTGGCCAAGGTCGAGTACCTCAACCCGGGCGGCAGCGTGAAGGACCGGATCGCGCTTCGGATGGTCGAAGCGGCAGAGCGATCCGGTGAGCTGCGGCCGGGCGGCACGATCGTGGAGCCGACGTCGGGAAACACCGGCGTCGGGCTGGCGCTGGTCGCCCAGCGTAAGGGGTACCGCTGCGTTTTCGTCTGCCCGGACAAGGTCGGCCAGGACAAGCGCGACGTGCTCAAGGCCTACGGTGCCGACGTCGTGGTGTGCCCCACTGCGGTCGCCGCCGACCACCCCGACTCCTACTACTCAGTGTCCGACCGGCTGGCCAGTGAGATCGACGGGGCGTGGAAGCCCGATCAGTACTCGAACCCGGAGAATCCGGCCAGTCATTACCACAGCACCGGCCCCGAACTGTGGACCCAGACCCAGGGACGGATCACGCACTTCGTGGCTGGCATCGGCACCGGCGGGACAATCTCCGGAACCGGGCGCTACCTCAAGGAGGTCAGCGACGGCCGGGTGCGGGTCGTCGGCGTCGATCCGGATGGCTCGGTGTACTCGGGTGGCACTGGCCGGCCCTACCTGGTCGAAGGCGTCGGGGAGGACTTCTGGCCCCGAACCTATGACCGGGAGATCTGCGACGAGATCGTCTCGGTCTCGGACACCGACTCCTTCACCATGACCCGGCGGCTGGCCCGGGAGGAGGGGTTGCTGCTGGGGGGGTCCTGCGGGATGGCCGTCGTCGGTGCGCTGCGGGTCGCGGGCCGGGCAGACCCCGACTCAGTGGTCGTGGTGCTGCTGCCCGACGGCGGGCGGGGATATCTGGGCAAGGTCTTCAACGACGCGTGGATGGCTTCCTACGGCTTCCTGCCCCCGGACTCCTCCGGAGCGACCGTCGCCGATGTGCTGGTCGGCAAGGGTGGCGCATTGCCGCAGGTGGTGCACACCCATCCGAACGAGACGGTTGCCGACGCCGTGATGATTCTGCGCGAGTTCGGGGTCTCCCAGTTGCCCGTGGTCGCCGCCGAGCCACCGGTGATGGCGGCCGAGGTGATCGGCGCCGTCAATGAGCGCACCCTGCTGCAGGCCCTGTTCGCCGGCGCGGCGCAACTCACCGACCGGATCGAGGGTCATATGACTGCGCCGCTGCCCACGATCGGCGGGGGTGAACCGATCGGGACGCTGATGCGTGTGTTGGCCGATGCCGACGGTGCAATGGTCCTTATTGACGGCAAACCAGCGGGGGTAGTCACCCGCCAAGATGTGCTCGGGTTTCTGGCCGGGCGCTGAGGGCAGGTCACCGACAAGATCGTCGGCACTGGGGTGATCCGGGTCGAGACCATAGCCGAAGATCGCAGCGACAACAGCCCACGTAGGCTGACGACGTGACAGGCTTCTCCACCCGCGCTATCCATGCCGGTCAGGATCCGGATCCGCATACCGGGTCGGTGATCGTGCCCATCCACGCCACGTCCACCTTCGCCCAGGATGGCGTGGGCGGACTGCGCGAGGGATACGAGTACGCCCGCACCGGGAACCCCACCCGCACCGCGCTGGAGACCTGCCTGGCCGCGCTGGAGGGCGGTCGGTACGGGCGGGCCTTCGCGTCCGGGATGGCCGCAACCGATGCGCTGCTGCGCGCGACCTGCCGGCCCGGTGACCACATCGTGATCCCCGACGACGCCTACGGCGGTACCTTCCGCCTGATCGACAAGGTGTTCCGGCACTGGGGCATCGAGCACACCGCCGTCGGGCTGTCCGATGTCGACGCTGTGCGCGCCGCGGTAGGCCCGACCACCCGGTTGGTGTGGTGCGAGACGCCGACCAACCCGCTGCTTGCCATCGCCGACATTGCGGCCCTGGCTGGCGTCGCGCACGAGGCCGGCGCCCGCTTGGTGGTGGACAACACCTTCGCTTCGCCCTACCTGCAGACCCCCCTGGGGCTTGGCGCGGATGTGGTGCTGCACTCGACCACCAAGTACCTCGGCGGGCACTCCGACGTCATCGGCGGCGCCCTGGTCACCGACAATGGCGATCTTGACGAGCAGGTGGCCTTCCTGCAGAACGGCGCAGGTGCGGTGCCCGGGCCGTTTGACGCCTGGCTGACCCTGCGCGGGATCAAGACCCTGGCAGTGCGCATGGAGCGACACTGCGACAACGCCGAGCGGGTCGCCGCAGCACTGCTGGCACACCCGGAGGTCACTGGCGTCCGCTATCCGGGGTTGGACACCCATCCCGGTCACGAGGTGGCCGCCAAGCAGATGCGCCGGTTTGGCGGGATGGTCTCGTTCACCGTCCGCGGTGGCACTCAAGCGGCGCTGGCAGTGTGCGCCCGGACCCGGGTGTTCACCCTGGCCGAGTCGCTGGGCGGGGTGGAGTCCCTCATCGAGCACCCGGGACGGATGACCCATGCCTCCACTGCGGGATCGCAGCTGGAGGTGCCCGCCGAGCTGCTCCGGCTGTCGGTCGGCATTGAGGACGTCGAAGACCTCATCGACGACCTCCTGACCGCGCTGGGCTAGCGCGGTCATCACACCGGACCCTAGTCACCCAGTGGTCTCACCAGCGGCGCGGGCTGCTGGCGAGGTGGCGGCGCGACCGGCAGGTCGGCGCTGTTGAGACACCCGCCGATCAGCTGCACGCCACCCGGCTCGGACACGTACCTGCCTGGCTCGTCGCAGCCTGCCTGGTCGGCGGTGATGACGGCGGCGCAGGCCAGCAACACGGCCACGCCAGTCGTGACCACGGCCGGCATCCAGCGGCTACTGCGAACCATTCCCACCTCCCGAGACTTGTCTGTGACCTTACCCCGCGCAACGTTGTCCCTGCCGAGCTCTGTCAGACGGGTCAGCCTTCGAGCGCTCAGAACTGGCAGGATCGCCGACCATGGAGCTGATCGGCGTCGAGAGGATCAGGGCCGCCCGCGAGACGCTGCATGGGGTCATCCGGCACACGCCGCTGAAGCACTCTCGGGCGCTCGAGCAACGCTGCGGGGTCGGAGTCTACCTCAAATGTGAGAACCTGCAGCGCACCGGTTCGTTCAAGATCCGAGGCGCCTACGTCCGGATCCGTGCCTTGTCCACAGCCCAGCGGGCTGGCGGCGTGGTGGCGGCCAGCGCGGGCAACCACGGGCAGGGCGTGGCGCTGGCAGCCGCGATGCTGGGAACCACGGCAACGGTCTACATGCCGGTGAGCGCGGCGTTGCCCAAGGTCGCGGCGACCCGGGGCTACGGCGCGCAGGTGCACCTGGTCGGCGACGTCGTCGAGGAGTCGATAGTCGCAGCGCGCGAGTTCGCCGAGGACACCGGAGCGGTGTTCATCCACCCGTTCGACCATCCTGACGTGCTCGCCGGCCAGGGCACGGTGGGGCTCGAGGTGCTCGAAGCGCTGCCCGACGTCGGGACCGTCCTGGTCCCCACCGGTGGCGGCGGGCTGCTCGGCGGGATCGCTGCTGCGGTGAAGGGTGTCAAACCCGACGTGAGAATGATTGGTGTGCAAGCCGAGGGAGCCGCAGCCTGGCCTGCCTCGCTGGTCGCCGGGGCGCCGGTCCGGCTGCGAAGCCGGCGCACCATGGCTGACGGCATCGCGGTCGCCGAACTGGGGTCGGTGAGTTTCGCGCATGTGTCCGGCCTGGTCGACGAGGTGCTGACGGTGGGGGAGGAGGCGCTGTCCCAGGCCCTGCTGCTGTGCCTGGAGCGGGCCAAGATGGTCGTCGAGCCGGCCGGTGCTGCCGCCGTCGCCGCGCTGCTGGAGCCACCCGTGCCCTTCCCGGGCCCGATCTGCGCAGTGCTGTCCGGGGGCAACGTCGACCCGCTGCTGCTGATGCACGTCATCCGGCACGGCCTGAGCGCGGGCGGTCGGTTCCTGACGCTGCGGGTGACCGTGCCCGATCGGCCGGGGGAGCTCGCCGCGTTGCTGATGCGGGTGGGTGAGTCGGGCGCCAATGTGGTGGACGTGGCGCATTCCCGGATCGCCGGCAGCCTCGCGGTGGGCGAGGTGGTGGTCGCGCTGAGCCTCGAGACCCGGGGGGCGCAACACTGCGAGGAGCTTGTCGCCGGCCTGGGCGCTGCCGGCTACCAGGTGACGTTCACTTAGCTGGCCGCGAGGCTCCCGCGTAGGAGCGGAAGCGGCGGTAGTCCTGAATCCGGACGGTCTGCCCGAAGGTGGGCGAGTTGATCATGAGGGTGCCGCCGAGGGAGATGCCGACGTGGTGAATCCTGCGTGGGGTGCCGAAGAACAGCAGATCCCCGGGCTGCAGCGCGGCACCGGCCGGCAGTCGTGGTCCGTGGTTGTACTGGGTTTGAGCAGTGCGAGGCAGGGTGATCCCGGCGGCGGCGTAGGCGGCCTTGGTGAGCCCGGAGCAATCGTAGCCAGGGTTACCGTTGCCACCCCACACGTAGGGTTTTCCGAGCTGGGCGCGAGCGAACGCCACTGCGGCCAGCGCGGCGGACTCCCGGTGGTCCGTCACGACTGAGTGCAGGATGGGCTGGGAGAAACTGACCTGCGCTGGAAGGTGCGGCGTGGTCTGGTCGTAGGCGCGGGCGGTGGCCAGGACTTTGGTGACGAAGGCGTGATCGTGGTTGTAGGTGTAGATCGCGCCGGTGAGGTTGCGGTTGTCGCGGGCGCCGTTGTCGCAGAGGTAGGCGGCGGCGGCGTAGACAGCGTCGTGCGGGTTGTACGCCGACGGCGGGGTCGCCCCGCCGGGTGGGATCGGATGCCGGGCGGTCACGGCGTCGAAGGTGCGTTGGAGGAACTGCATCGGGCCTTTGGCGCCGGAGGGATTGGCTCCGGAGTGCACGCCGGGCAGGGTGGATTGGCCGTGATTCGATTCGATCATTCCGAGTGCGGCGAGCACGGACCAGTGCAAGCCCGGGCATGTTGCGGCGGCATCGCGGTACAGGGTGAGGTAGTGGGCGGGGATGTCGGCGACCACGGTGGTGGAGCGGTCTGCGGCGAGAACGTAGGCGGTCTGGTGTGGCACCACGGGCAACTGGACGGCTCCTGCCGATCCGATCATGATCACTACCGCGGTCGCCGTCACTCGCCGCATCCACAGGGGACGGCGCGATACCCTATTAGAGTGGTCTAAGCGCCACGAAAAGGTCTCCATTGGCGCAATGATGCGTACTCAAACGAGTGGTTACCTCCAAGAATGGGTGAACATGAGGTAAAGCAGTCACCTGATAGAGCGAGTAAGCCGCTACTCTCAGTTGCGGATGTGAGAAGCTCATCCAGGACACCCGGGAACACACGCCGCCGGTAGTACCGGGACGTCACGCGACGGTGACGTGGACCTCGGGAGGGGCGCTGGGTGCCCTCCCGGAGCGGACTCAGCGCCGGAAGGGTTCGGCCTTGACGACGGCGACGGTCATCAAACCGCCATTGGGCAGCTCGTAGTGGCGGTCCTCGCCCTCATGCGCGCCGATGATCGCCTTGCCCAGCGGGGAGTTCGGTGAGTAGACCTCCAGGTCGCTGTGTGTGCGTTCCTCGAGCGAGCCGAGCAGGAAGGTCTCGGTCTCCTTGTCGCCCTCGAACCGCACCGTGACGATCATTCCGGGCGCAGCGACGCCGGACTCGGCCGGGGCTTCGCCGACCTTGGCGACCCGCAGCAGCTCCTGCAACTGGCGGATCCGCGCCTCGAGCTGGCCCTGCTCCTCGCGGGCGGCGTGGTAGCCGCCGTTCTCCTTGAGATCGCCCTCCTCACGGGCGTCGTTGATCTTCGCGGCAATGATCGGGCGATTGGCGATCAGCTCATCGAGTTCCTGCTTGAGCCGGTCGTGGGCTTCCTGGGTCAGCCAGGTTACCTGGGTCTCGCTCACGGTCATCACTCCTCGTCTGATCTGACGTCCGCTGGTGCGGGGGCGGAGTGCTCCGAGCCGCTAGCGTGGCAGGCCAACAGCTGGAACGGAAAAACACGGCCCTGCCCCGGGGCCGTGCGCGT
Organism: Pseudonocardiaceae bacterium; assembly: GCA_035463315.1. GTDB lineage: Bacteria > Actinomycetota > Actinomycetes > Mycobacteriales > Pseudonocardiaceae. The sequence continues at coordinate 14,028 of DATHTJ010000033.1, read as the reverse complement.
TCACCACGGTAACACGATGTCCGCTTCCCGGCCTCAGCCTAATGGGTGGCGGAGTCTGGATCGTGCCTGCTCAGCACGGCCCTTCGGGATCAGTTGCCAGGGCTGGGCAGGAGGTAGGGGGGTACCGCAAGCGAGCATCCGTAAACGTCGGCGGTGACCGGGGGCCGGGAAGTACGCACCACAGTGGTGAGGATAATGGGGCCAGCAGCGGGGGGCACGTAGATCTCCCTGCGCCCAGTCTCCTCCCCATCCCGGGAGCGGGCCCGAACGATGCACACGGCGGGTCGCGAGGGGTCGTCCCGGATAACAGTCAGCCGCAGCTCCACCCCATAAGTCTCTGGGTCTGGATTGCTGTCCAGCAGGATGAAGCCCAGCGTCTCGCCCCGCACCGGCGTGCTGCCGAGGTTGCGGTAGGCGATCACCGCTACCACCAGGCCGGCGAGCACCGTGAGCAGCAGTCCTACCAGCGCGGCCCCACGGCGGCGCTGGCCGCTGCCCCGCGGTCCGTAGCGGCCCTCGGGAAGCTGGCCGGCGGTCACGGCGTTCCACCTCCTGGCCAGATCTGTCAGCCTCCTGGGGACAATGGTTCAGCAAGGGGTCCGACAAGGGGCTAGTCACGTCGTATCCGGATGATCGACCGGCAGTATTCCCACCGCCTGGGTAGCATGCCCGGCCGCCGGTGGAGGAGGGATGAGCAGGCGTCCATGGCGGAGCAGCTGCGAATGATGGCGGTGCACGCGCACCCCGACGACGAGTCCAGTAAGGGTGCCGCAACGATGGCCCGATACGTTGCAGAAAGTCACGAGGTGATGGTCGTCACCTGCACCGGTGGGGAGCGCGGCAGCATCCTGAACTCGTCGTTCACGCCGGCCGACCTGGCCGAGCACCCTGAGGAGATGACCACAGTCCGCCGGCAGGAAATGGCCCGCGCGGCGCAGATCCTGGGTGTGCAACACCGCTGGCTGGGTTACGTCGACTCCGGCCTGCCCGAGGGGGACCCGAAACCGCCGCTGCCGCCGGGGTGCTTCGCGGTGGTGCCGCTGGAGGGCCCCACCCAGGACCTGGTCCGGGTGATCCGCGAGTTCAGACCGCACGTGGTGGTGACCTACGACGAGAACGGCGGCTACCCGCACCCCGACCACATCCGTTGCCACGAGGTGTCGGTCGCGGCGTTCGACGTCGCAGGTGACCCGGACCGCTTCCCCGACGCTGGGGAGCCGTGGCAGCCGTTGAAGCTCTACTACTCGCACGGCTTCTCCCGCAAGCGGATGCAGCTGCTGCACGACGCGCTGCTCGCCGCCGGTGCGGAGTCGCCGTTTACCGAGTGGCTGGCGAAGTGGGACCCCTCGCGGCCAGATGTCATGGAGCGGGTCACCACCCGGGTGGAGTGCGGCGAGTACTTCGGAGTGCGGGACGACGCGTTGCGGGCGCATGCCACCCAGATCGACCCGACCAGCCGGTGGTTCGCGGTGCCGCACACCCTGCAGCGGGAGCTGTGGCCGACCGAGGAGTACGAGCTGGCCCGATCGCTGGTCGACACCACGGTGCCCGAGGACGACCTGTTCTCTGGGGTCCGGGAGCGGGTGCACGCGTGACCCTGCTGCTGCCCCCTGGCTTCTCCGCCGTGACCGGGTTCGCGCTGGTCCAACCTCCCTCGCCGGCGCCGGATCCCGGTGGGCAGGGCGAGGACTTCGGCAAGGCCGCGCCGGTCGGTTTGGTGGTCCTGCTGCTGTTCTTCCTCGCCGTGGCGCTGCTGGTGCGCTCGATGAACAAGCACCTGCGCCGGGTCCCGAAGTCCTTCGATGATGATGGCGGCAAGCCGCCTCGTGAGTGAGTAACAGTGTTCCGGCACTGAATGCCACTCACGAGGTGCTGCGCGTGACGGCGTAAGACGCAAGGATGGCCGCATGGCGAACCGGCTTGCGACTTCTACCAGCCCATACCTGCTGCAGCACGCTAACAATCCGGTCGACTGGTGGCCGTGGTCTGACGAGGCGTTCGCGGAGGCGGCGAAGCGCGATGTGCCCGTGCTGCTGTCTATCGGCTACGCAGCCTGCCACTGGTGCCATGTGATGGCGCACGAGTCCTTCGAGGACTCCGACATCGCCCGGGTGATGAACGCCAATTTCGTCAATGTCAAGGTGGATCGGGAGGAACGGCCCGACGTCGACTCCATCTACATGGAGGCGACCGTTGCGATGACCGGCCACGGTGGGTGGCCGATGACCTGTTTCCTCACACCCACCGGCGAGCCGTTCCACTGTGGCACCTATTACCCGCCGGCGCCCCGCCACGGCCTGCCCGGCTTCGCCCAGATGCTCGTCGCCGTGAGCCAGGCGTGGATCCACCGTGGCGACCAGGTCCGGGAGGCGGCCAAGCGCGTTGTCGGGCAGCTCACCGAACGGGCCGCGCCACTGATCGAGTCGGCAGTGGACGACCGGGTGTTGGCTGGTGCGGTTGACAAGCTATCGGGGGAGTTCGACCACAAGTATGCCGGATTCGGTGGTGCCCCGAAGTTCCCGCCGTCGATGCTGCTGGAGTTCTTGCTCCGGCACCATGAGCGGACCGGCTCGGCGCCTGCCCTGTCCATGGTCCAGGACACCTGCGAGGCGATGGCTCGCGGCGGAATGTACGACCAGCTTGCCGGCGGGTTCGCCCGTTACTGCGTCGACGCCGCCTGGGTGGTGCCGCATTTCGAGAAGATGCTCTATGACAATGCGCTCCTGCTGCGCGCCTACACCCATCTCGCCCGGCTCACCGGATCGGCGACCGCCCGGCGGGTGGCCGAGCAGACCGCGACGTTCCTGCTCGACGGGTTGGGCACCCCGCAGGGCGGCTTCGCGGCGTCGCTGGATGCCGACACCGCAGGTCACGAGGGTGCCACCTACGTGTGGACACCGGGACAGCTCGTCGAGGTGCTCGGGCCGGATGACGGTCGGTGGGCGGCGGAGCTGCTCGTGGTGAGCCCGGCCGGGACGTTTGAGCACGGCACCTCGGTGTTGCAGCTGCCCGCCGAGCCCGAGGACGCCGACCGCTGGGAGCGGGTACGCGCCGCGTTGCTCGCTGCCCGGCTCGCCCGCCCGCAGCCCGCCAGAGATGACAAGGTGGTCACCGAGTGGAACGGGATGGCGATCACCGCACTGGTCGAGGCGGGTGGTGTGCTGGACCGCCCGGAGTGGGTTGCGGCTGCGGCCGCCGCGGCGGATCTGATGTTGGGCACGCACGTGGTTGATGGCAGGCTGCGGCGCAGCTCCCGTGATGGTGTGGTGGGCGGGGCCGTTGGCGTGCTGGCCGACCACGCTTGGCTGGTCGAGGGTCTCCTCGCGCTGCACCAGGTCGCCGGTGAGAATCGCTGGCTGCAGTCCGCGATGCCGTTACTGGAGCAGGCCCAGAAACATTTCGCCGACCCGGAGCACACCGGGGCCTGGTTCGATACTGCTGCAGATGCCCCGGCACTGTTCCGCCGTCCCGCCAACTTCACCGACAATGCGATCCCGGCGGGTGCGTCCGCGCTGGCCGGCGCGCTGGTCACCGCCTCGGCGCTGACCGGCTCGGCGTCCTACCGGGCGGCGGCGCAGGCTGCGGTGGCGCGGGCCGGATTGGTGCCGGCCAAAGCGCCGCAGGCGGCCGGGCACTGGCTGACCACCGCTGAGGCGCTGGCACACGGGCCGGTGCAGATCGCTGTGATCGGTGCTGCCGGGGATCCGGCGCGTGCAGCGCTGGAGGCCACGGCCCGGTGGGCGGCGCCCGGCGGAGCAGTCGTGCTGGCCGGGGAGCCGGGCGCGGACGACCCGATGCTCGCCGGGCGGGGCCTGGTGGCCGGCGTCCCGGCGGCTTACGTCTGCCACGGGTTCGTCTGTGACCGTCCGGTGACCTCCCCCGAGGATCTGCACGCCCAGCTCCGGGGCGGTTAGCCGCGCGCTGCTGTTCGCGGTTGGCGTACGACATCCGCTCGACTCTGCAATGTTGGTAATGATGTAATTATTGCAACGGACAGGGTGAGCGAGAGGATGACGCCATGGTGGGACGTGGAGGACCGCACCGGGGGCACTCCCGTGGTCGGTGGCACGGGCGTGGTGGCTGGCAGCAGGCTGACCTGCCGCCCGGCGACGACGCCAAGGCATGGTTCGCCGGCCGGTTGCCGGATGGCTGGTTTACCGGTGAGGTTGACGTCACCGTGGACCGCGAGGAGATCGTCGTGGTGGGGGAGCTGCCCGCGCTGGGCGACGACGTCACCGACGATGCCGAGCGGGCTGCGGCTGAGGCGGGTCGGATCAGCCGGTTCCGGGAGGACACCCGCGATGAGCGGATCGAGATTGCTCGGCAGGCCGAGCACCGCTACCGGCGCAAGGTGGCCTGGGGTGCCCGGCTGGGTGGCACCGAGGAGATGTTCACCACGCTGTCGGTGCCGGTGATGACCCGGTTGCGGCAGCCCGAGCGGCTCGTGCTCGACACCCTGGTCGACGCTGGGGTGGCGCGGTCCCGGTCCGAGGCGTTGGCATGGGCGGTGCGTCTGGTCGGCGAGCACGCTCAGGAGTGGCTCGGTGAGCTCCAGCAGGCGATGGCCACCGTCGACGATCTGCGCGCCCGCGGTCCAGAACTGTAGCTCGGGGCTACCGAAATGATCATCATGTTGTTGGGGTCAGGTCCAGCAGTGGGCGCTGATCCCGCGGTGGGTGCAGCCGCCGTAGTAGGTCAGGGTTCTTGCTGCTGGCGCGGGTAGGCGATCGCTCCGGCGGCCAGTTCCCCTCGCTCGGCAGCCTGTAGTGCTCGTGTCCCGGGGTTGGTCTGGTGGCCCTCGGTGTGTTCGTGCAGGCCGAGGTTCTCGCCGACGAAGAGCAGCACCATGCCGTGTTGTGCTGCTGCCTCGCGCCAGCCGGTGGGGAGGCTCAGCGGCGCGTCCACGAGCAGCGGCTGGACGTGCGGCCAGGTAAGGGTCAGGGCCCCGGCTGGGTTGAGGTGTATCGCCCAGCCGGGACGCGGACCCAGCACCAACTGGGGCAGGTCGGTGGCTAACGGCAGCCCGCGGTTCATGACCGCGTAGAGCAGCACGTCGGTGCGATCATCCTCGTTGTTGGGTGACCGCATTTCGCCCTCTATGAACAGTGCCGCGAACGTGCTTGCTTTGTGCTGCCACAGATCGGCTTGCGCGTGCAGCGTCATCGTGTGCATCGCCTCGTCCTTCCCGAGGATGGTGAGAGCCGGGAACGGAGCGAGGACGGGCCACCGCCCCAACTCCGAACCCAAACCAGACTCAGGCCTCTTCACCTCGCTACTCGACGAATGCCGAGTCGACGTGGCCGTGCTCACGCATGGCATCGACACGACCACTCCGGCCGGCCGCTTCCTGCTCCACATCAGTGGGAGTGCTGTCCGGTGCACCAACGGTAGCGGGGGCCAGCGCCTGCGCCGCGTGTACCTCGATGCGCTTGGGCTTGACTTCCTCCACCTTGGGTACCACCACCTGCAACACACCATCTTCGGTCGATGCCTTGATGGCATCCGCCTCCACGTGCAGGGGCAGCGTGATTGAGCGACGGAACAGTCCGTAGCGGCGCTCCAGCACGTGCACCTGTTCCTCTGCTGAGTCCTGAGTCAGCGACCGCTCGCCCTGAATCGTGAGCAAACCGTCCTGGAACTCAATCTCCAGGTCCGCGACTTTGACACCAGGAAGCTCGACCGTAAGAACGTAGGCGTCCTTGCGCTCCGAGAGGTCGACCGGCGGCGCCCAAGCAGGGGCACTGGTCACACCGGTGCCAGGCTGCGATGCCTGCTGGCCGCGCACCTGGGCAAGCAATCTGTACATCTCATTCATCTGGTCCTGCGCGCCGCGCAGGTCATGGAAAGCATCCCAGCGCGTCATGATGGCCATCTCAAAATTTCCCTTGTTCAGGTGTTCCGGCAGCTCGGGATGAACAGAGGTCCCCACTCAGTGCGAAGGGTGTTCACTTGTCAAGCTGCTGTGTTCACGATAACGTGAACACAGTTCACTGTCAATGCTCGTCGAATCCGCCGTCGGTGGGGAGAAACAAGTTGGGCACGTCCAAAAGGCGCGGCGCTGAGGCACCGCGCTCGCTGTGGTTCAACGCCCCGGACACCGAGGAGGAGGTCCGCCGCACGCTCACCCGGGAGCGCGTGGTGACCGGGGCGCTCACGCTGATCGCCCAGGAGGGCCTCGAGGCGTTGACCATGCGTGCCCTGTCCGCGCGTCTGGGGGTGGTCCCCGGCGCGCTCTACCGCCACGTGCGCAGCAAGGAGCAGCTCCAGGACCTGATCGTGGACGGCGTGCTCGCCGAGGTCGACTGCGACCTCAACCACGCACCGTCCTGGACCGAGCAGATCAAGGTGCTCGCCCATCGACTGCAGAAGGTGCTGGAAGACCATCCTGGGGTCGCCAGCCTGCTGAAGACTCGCGACCCCCTCGGGCCGCACTCGCTGGCCCTGGCCGAAGCATTCCTCTTGCCGCTGCACAACGCCGGGTTCCCCCACCACGAAGCCGGCCTCGCGTTCTTCCTCATCATCGACTACACGATCGGGTTTGAGGTCAGCAGCCCCCGCATCTCCGCCAACGAACAACGCGTCCAGGACGAGGCCACCAGAAAACGGCTCCACGAGTTCTTCCGGTCGCTTCCCGGTGACCGCTTCCCTACTCTGATCACCCTCGGCGAGCACGTCGGGCTCGACAACCGCCACGAACGATTCACCGCCGGCATCAACGCCCTCGTCGATGGGCTGGAACGGGCCCAGCACCCAACACCACCATCCAGCTGACCGGCACCGCCCACGCCTCACGACCCGCCGCCGCTGGCGCACTTGCCGGACGGGGCGTCGTCATGCCATGGGGCGGGCGCGGAGTTCGTTGAGCAGCCGATCACGGAGCGTGAGATCGGCGGTGGCCAGGGTGATGAGGGCGCGTACCAGGTTTCCCTTGGAGACACGGCGGCCGAGCAACCGGCGGATGTCGACGGCGAGCTGGTCGAAGTCAGCGGCTGCGTCGGGGTCGAGCAGGACGGTGAACTTGCTGGGTGGGGGCGTTTCGGCGGGTGCCGGCGCCGAGGCGCTCTCCGAGGCTGCTGCCGCGCTGGGAGACGCATCGGGGCTGGGTGGGGTCGTGCCCCCCTGACGGTCGCGCAGTTCTGCCGGCCGGGTCATGGGCTGTCCTTTTTCAGCTTGATGAGCGCCTGGTCGTAGTCCTGGCGGTCGGCGAGAGTAAGTGCCATGGGTCAGGTCTCCGAGGTGATCGTCAACGCGGTTGCGTGGGCAGCGGCTGGGCGGCGCGGGCGCGATGCAGCAGGGCGGCGACCACGGCGATGGTGGAGTCCTCCCGGCCGGTGAGCCAGTGCAGGGTGTGCCGTTCGTAGTCACTGACGTCGGTGCCCTCGAGTGGTGTGAGCAGCGCGTCCAGTCCGTCGGCGCACCGACGGTCCCACCACTGGTGGACAGTCTCGCTCGGCAACTGGTCGCCGGCGATGTCGTGCTGCTCGTAGGGCGGCCGGACCCGCAGCGGTGTGCTCGTGATCGGTCCGTGGACAGTCTGGTTCATCATATTCACAGTATGCCGTCAGACCGTCAGACCGTCAAACCGTCGCGCCATCAGACGGTCGTCGGTGATGTCGGCCGGGAGTAGTGCGGCCGGGGCGGCCTGCCACCGCCGTGTCAGCCGTGCTTGGCCACGGTGAGCAGCACGGCGGAGTCTTCGAGCGCGTCGAGGGCGTGCCTGCCGACGGGCACGATGAGGAGATCCCCGGGGGAGCCTTCCCAGCCGATCTCCCCTGCGCTGAGGCGCACTCGCCCGTGCAGCACGTGCACGGTGGCCTCGCCAGGGTTGTCGTGCTCATCCAGCCGGTGGCCAGCGGCCAGCGCGATCAGGGTTTGGCGCAGCACGTGTTCATGGCCGCCGTACACAGTCTTCGCGCTGCGCCCGCCGGATGCCTGCCGCGCGATCTTCAGCTGCTCACGAGCGAGGGCGGTCAGAGACGACTTCTCCATGGATGCGCCTTTCGGGAGCCAGTTCAACCACCACCGACCGCACCTCGGGCCAGTGGCTGGCGGGTTAGCGCGGTTCTGGAGGGTTGCCGGTAGCGACACGCGCTATTCACACTGTGGGTATTGTGTCACGGCCATCTGCGTACAAACGTCAACGACGAACGGACCATGCCGCTGTGCGCGTCACGGGCGCGCCGCCCACGTCTCGCGGTACCGACTGACGGCGCCCATCGTCTGCCTGACGAGGAGCTGCCCTGTGACCCGCACCGACTCGACGCCGACCCGGATCTGCAGCCGGCAGGACCTGGAGCTGATCGATGCGTACTGGCGAGCGGCGAACTACTTGTCGGTCGGGCAGATCTACCTGCTGGACAATCCGTTGCTGCGCGAGCCGCTGCGGGCTGAACATGTCAAGCCACGCCTGCTGGGGCACTGGGGAACGACGCCCGGGCTGAACCTGCTGTACGTGCACATGAACCGGGTCATCACGCAACGCGACCTTAATGCGCTGTACGTGACCGGTCCGGGTCACGGCGGCCCGGGGCTGGTGGCCAACGCGTACCTGGAAGGCACCTACAGCGAGGTCTACCCCGCGATCAGCCAGGACGAGGCCGGGCTGCGGGCTCTGTTCCGGCAGTTCTCCTTCCCCGGCGGCATCCCCAGCCACGTCGCACCTGAGACGCCTGGATCCATTCACGAGGGTGGCGAGCTTGGCTATGCGCTGGTGCACGCTTATGGCGCAGCATTTGACAACCCGGATCTGGTGGTGCTGTGCGTGGTGGGTGACGGGGAGGCGGAGACCGGTCCGCTGGCGGCCAGCTGGCATTCGACCAAGTTCCTCAACCCGGTGACTGACGGCGCGGTGCTGCCGGTGCTGCACCTCAATGGTTACAAGATCGCCAATCCGGCTGTGCTGGCGCGTATCCCCTCCGACGAGCTCGCCGCGCTGATGCGCGGCTACGGCTATGAACCGCACTTCGTCGTCGGTGACGACCCTGCGGCGGTCCATGAGCAGCTTGCGGCCACGCTCGACGAGGTGCTCGACGACATTGCGACCATCCAGCACGATGCCCGCGACGTGAGCCGGCACGCGGGCAGGTCGGTGGCTCGCCCGGCGTGGCCGATGATCGTGTTGTGCACCCCGAAGGGCTGGACCGGGCCCAAGGAGGTCGATGGCGTCGCGGTCGAGGGCACCTTCCGGTCTCACCAGGTCCCGCTGGCCGAGACCCACAGCAACGCCGAGCACCGCGCACTGCTTGAGCAGTGGCTGCGCAGCTACCGGCCCGAGGAGCTGTTCGACGGCGCCGGGCAGCTGGTCTCGCAGCTGCAGGCGCTCGCGCCGCAGGGGCCGCGGCGGATGAGTGCCAACCCGCATGCCAACGGCGGGCGGCTGCTGCGTGACCTGGCCATGCCGGACTTCCGCGACTACGCGGTGGCGGTGGGTCGCCCTGCCGTGGAGTCCAGCAGCGCAACCGGGGTGCTGGGCGCGTTCCTGCGCGACATCATTGCCCGCAACCCCGACCGGTTCCGCATCATGGGCCCGGACGAGACAGCCTCCAACCGGCTCTCGGCCGTGTTCGAGGCGACCAACCGTGCCTGGGACGCGACCACGCTGCCCGGCGACGATCACCTGTCCCCGGACGGTCGGGTGATGGAGGTGCTGTCTGAGCACCTGTGCCAGGGATGGCTGGAGGGCTACCTGCTCACCGGCCGGCACGGGTTGTTCAACTGCTACGAGGCGTTCATCCACATCGTCGACTCGATGTTCAACCAGCACGCCAAGTGGCTCAAGACCACGAATCACATCCCGTGGCGGGCACCGATTGCCTCACTGAACTACCTGCTGTCCTCGCACGTCTGGCGCCAGGACCACAACGGCTTCTCCCATCAGGACCCGGGGTTCATCGACCACGTGGTCAACAAGAAGGCCGAGGTTGTCCGCGTGTATCTCCCACCGGACACCAACACCCTGCTCTCGATCGCTGATCACTGCCTGCGCAGCCGGCATTACGTCAACGTCATCGTCGCCGGTAAACAGCCCGCGTTGACCTACCTGAGCATGGACGAGGCGATCGCGCACTGCATCCGTGGGCTGGGGGTCTGGCCGTGGGCGGGCAACACCGACGGCGAACCCGACGTGGTGCTCGCCTGCGCCGGCGACACTCCCACACTGGAGACCCTGGCAGCGGCGGACCTGCTGCGCACCCATCTGCCCGAGCTGAGGGTCCGGGTCATCAACGTGGTGGACATCATGCGGTTGCAGCCGGCCACCGAACACCCCCACGGGCTGTCCGACCGCGACTTCGACGCGCTGTTCACCACCGACAAACCGGTGATCTTCGCCTACCACGGCTATCCATGGCTGATCCACCGGCTCACCTACCGGCGAGCCAACCACCCCAACCTGCACGTGCGCGGATACAAGGAAGAGGGCACCACAACCACCCCGTTCGACATGGTGATGCTCAACGACCTCGACCGCTTCCACCTCGTCATGGACGTCATCGACCGCGTCCCGTCGCTGGGCAGCCACGCCGCGACGCTGCGCCAGCAGATGGCCGACGCCCGCCTCGCCGCACGCGTCTACACCCGCGAACACGGTGAGGACGACCCTGCGATCGGAGGGTGGACCTGGCCCCATCAGGAGCAGGGGACGTGACGCAGCTCGCGACCAGTGAGGGCGGCCCCCGGGCGCCGATGCTGGTGTCCAAGGTGTGGGTTCAGGCCGTGGCGCTGGTCATGGTCTTCGGGTTCTTCGTCATGGGGCTGCTGGCCTATCGCACTTACACGGACTCGATGCCGCAGCCCGATCGGGTGGTCAGCTCATCGGGCCAGGAGATCTTTAGCGGCGAGGACATCACCGCCGGGCAGCAGCTTTTCCTGCGCCGAGGTCTGCAGCAGTACGGATCGGTGATGGGGCACGGTGGATACCTGGGGCCGGACTGGACCGCAGACTACCTGCACCGATCGGCGACCCTCGTCCTGGCGGACCTGGAGTCTGCGGGCGTGCAGGACCCGCAGGAGGCGCTCGTCCAGGAGTTCCGGACCAACCGCTACCACGAGGAGACCGACGTCCTGGAGTGGACGGACCGGCAGGTGATGGCCTTCGGGGAGGTCAGGCAGCATTACACCGACTACTTCGGTTCGGTGACCACGCAGTACGGGCTGATCCCTGAGGTGATCACCGATCCGCAGGAGATTCACCAGCTCACCGCATTCTTCGCCTGGACGGCGTGGGCGACGGCCGCTGACCGCCCCGACCTGTCCTACTCCTACACCAACAATTGGCCGCCCGAGTCCCTGGTGAACAACACCCCGACGGCCGACGTGATCATCTGGAGTGTGCTGTCCCTCGTCGCCCTGCTGGCTGGCACCGGTGCCTTGTTCGCGGTGTACGGGCGCTGGAGCCGTCAGCTCGGCTGGCATAGCTCCGACGCACCGGGGATCTCCTTCCGACAGCCGGGCGAGGTCGAGGTGACCCCGGCCCAGCGGGCGACGGTCTGGTTCTTCCTCGTGGTGGCGGTCTTGTTCCTGCTGCAGACGCTGACAGGCGCGACCGTTGAGCACTATCGGGCTGATCTTGCGAGTTTCTTCGGCTTCGATCTGGCCCAGTTACTGCCGTTCAACCTGGCCCGTACGTGGCACGTGCAGCTCTCCCTGTTCTGGACGGTGGCGGCGTTCCTGGCCGCGGGGATCTTCCTGGCCCCGTTCATCTCTGGGCGCGAGCCGCGCCGGCAGCACTGGCTCACCTACGCCCTGCTGGGCGCTCTTGCCCTGGTGGTCGCTGGGACCCTGGTCGGTACGGCGCTGTCCATTCACGGGGTGGAGTGGGCCGCAGGATCGCCGTTGTTCGATCAGCAGTGGGAGTATCTGGACTTGCCGCGAGTCTGGCAGGTCCTGCTCGTCATCGGGCTCTTCCTCTGGATCGCCATCATCTACCGGGGGATCCGGTCCCGCCTCAAGAACGAGTCCCGCGGGAATATGCCGTGGTTGTTCTTCTACTCCGGGTTGATGATCCCCGCTTTCTACGCCGTCGGGCAGCTCGCCGGCACCGAGACCCATCTGACCGTGGCCGAGTTCTGGCGGTTCTGGGTGGTGCACCTGTGGGTGGAGGATTTCCTGGAGCTGTTTACCACGGTGATGGTCGCGTACATCTTCGTGATGCTCGGTGTCGTGCGGCAGCGGATCGCCTTGGGGGTCATCTTCCTCGACATCATCTTGTATTCCGCTGGCGGAGTCATCGGCACGATGCACCACCTGTATTTCTCCGGTACGCCGGTGGAGCACATGGCGTTGGGGGCCTTCTTCTCCGCGCTGGAGGTCATTCCGCTGACGTTCCTGACCATCGAGGCGTGGAGCTTCTTGCAGCTCGGCTCCAGACAGGAGTCCAGCAGCCGCACCCCCTTCCCGCACAGGTGGGCGGTGATGTTCCTCGTGGCGGTGGGCTTCTGGAATTTCCTGGGGGCCGGTGTCTTCGGCTTCTTGATCAATCTACCGATCGTCTCCTATTACCAGATCGGCACCACCCTGACGTCGAACCACGCGCACGGGGCGATGATGGGCGTCTACGGCATGATGGGTGTCGGGCTCGCGCTCTTCGCGCTCCGCTACCTCATCCCGCCCACACGATGGCCGGACAGGCTGGCCAAGCTCTCGTTCTGGTCCCTGAACATCGGGCTGGCGTGGATGATGTTCGCCACCCTGCTGCCGCTGGGTGTGGTGCAGTTGTACTACTCCGTCAACGAGGGGTATTTCGAGGCGCGCGCCCTGAGCTTCATCACCCGACCGGGCAACGCGACCTTGGAGTGGCTGCGCATACCGGGGGATATCATCTTCATCGCGGGTGGCGTGCTGCCGCTTCTCTGGATCACCTGGCTCGGCGTCCGCTACGCGAGGGAGGCGACCACGCATGACGTGCCGATCGAGGCGCTGTACACCGAGCTAGAACCCGTCGGCGCCGCGGCGCAGGCGCCGGGTCGCTTGAGGTTTGGCTCCGACTCGCGGCCGGATGAGACCGACCTGCGCGCCGGGGAACAGAGCCGATGGCGCTCACAACGCCGCGGTCCCGACACCTCCGGAGACGGACCGGGGCGTGCCGGATAGCGGGCCGGGAACGCCGCGACGTGCGCGGCGGTGGAGGTGGAGGCGATGAGCGAAGTTGACGTCGTCGTCTGGCTGACCTGCGGTTACGCAGTCTTCCTCTTGCTGGCCGCCTATGGTCTGGACCTGATGGCCAAACGGACCTCCCGGCATACGGCTGACTGGCGCAGCGGATCCTTTACCTACCACGAGGACCATGACGCCTGGGTGTGCCCCGAGGATCAGTGGTTGTGGCCGCAGTCATTCGACCCGGACCACCGGGTGATGCGCTACCGGGCCAATCCCACGGTGTGCAACAGCTGTCCGGTCAAGGACAGCTGCACCACCTCCGACAGCGGCCGGGAGATCTCCCGCAACGTCGACCCCTGGCCCCATTCGGAGGCCGGGCGGTTCCACCGCGGCATGGCCTGCTCGGTAGCGATCCTCGCCATCCTGTTGCCGCTGTTCACGATGATCGGCAACTCCGCTCTGGAATCGGGTGTGTTGGCGGCGGCTGCCGTGCTCGTGGGGCTAGCCAGCTGGCCCTTGTGGTCGCACCTGCGTCACACCCCGGCGGGGTTCCCCGAGCATGTGCCCGTCGAGAGGGCCGCCGGGCCGGTCCCGCTCGAAACCCAGCCGGCGTCACCCGAGCCCACCGATCGCTTCACCACCCGGTGGAGTGGGCTCGAAGCACCCACCTCGGGTGCGGCTTCACGGTCTGAATGGCGCAGGATCAGCCGGCCATGAGCCCAGGTGCCGCCGTCGTCATGGGCATTGTTGTCCTCGTTCTCGTGCTGTTGGTGTCCTCAATCCGGGTGCTCCGGGAATATGAGCGGGGGGTCGCCTTTCGCCTCGGTCGACTGCGCCCACTGCTGACCCCGGGCGTGTGCCTGCTGTTCGTCGGGTTCGACAAGATGGTTCGGGTAGGTCTGCGCGTGGTCACGCTGACCATCCCGCCGCAAG
>DATHTJ010000032.1:0-10068 GCA_035463315.1 Pseudonocardiaceae bacterium | reverse complement strand
CCCCCTCGGACGGGGGTGTGAAGGTGAACATCGCGATATGGTGCCATGCGACAAAGAGGTCGTAGGTGCTCACCTGGATGGCGGGGCCCGGAATCCCGAGGTCCTGCGTAGTCACGCCAAGGAATTCCCGCTTGAGCAGTTTAACTCCTTGAATGTACTGGTCACGAGCCGTGTCATCGCTCAGGATATTTACTCTCACTGCGGCCATCTCAGGTCTCCTGTCCATGCGGATGTCCCGGCGCCTGCGTCACGAAGTCGTCCGGGAAGATGTCGATCAGTTGTTTCACAAGGTCGACCGCAGAGCTGAAGCCGAGATTGGGAACGGGGTGGTAATGCACCTGACCGTCGTTGGTCACTCCCAGGTGGCCCTCGAGGGTGACGCCGTCCACCTCAATGTGGTAAGTCGTGCGAACGACGATCCTGTGCCCTCGATAGGTTGCTTCACGGACACTCTCCATGGCCCCGCCGTGGTGCCCATGCGGGGGTGGTGGATGCCGGCGCACGTTCTCCACCAACGACTGCGGGTCCGTAGCCTGAGCGAACTCGGTTTTCTTCATCCGCGTATCACGCCCTTCACCTTCGTTTGCAGGACAGGTTGGCGCGGCCCCAGCTGCGGCGGTTCTGCCTGGCGGAGCGGCTGCCTGGGCCGTCAGTTGCAGGAGCCGCAACGCCAGCCCTCAGATACACCGTCAGGCGCCGTCCGCCTTTCAGCGCAGTCTGTTCCCCAGACTGCGGGGAGCCGGCAGGTTAGACGGTACGGGTGGAGAGGTAGTCGGTGACTGAGGCGAGGGCGGCTCGGGCGGGGCCGGCAGGGAGGAGGGCGAGCTCGGCGCGGGCTGAATCGGTGTAGGAGCGCAGCGCGGCCACCGCCCGATCCAGGCCCGGCGAGCCGCGCAGCAGGTGCAACGCCTCGGTGATCAGCGTGTCGTCGGTGAGTGGGCCGGCCAGCAGCACGCGAAGCCGGTCGACGCCCGGAGCATGCTCGGCCAGCGCGTAGAGCATCGGCAGGGTGCGGACACCCTCGCGCAGGTCGGTCCCCGGCGTCTTGCCGGACTGGGCGGACGGCGAGGCGATGTCGATGATGTCGTCGGAGATCTGGAACGCGGTGCCGATCTTCTCGCCGAACCGGCGCAGCGCGTCGATGCGCTCCTGGGGAGCACCGGAGAACATCGCGCCGTAGCGGCCCGCGGTGGCGATGAGCGAGCCGGTCTTCTCCGCGACCACCGCCAGGTAGTGCGCCACCGGGTCGGCGCCCTCAGCGGGGCCCAGAGTCTCGCGCATCTGGCCGGTGACCAGCTCGGCGAAAGTGCACGCGATGATCCGCACCGCGTCCGGTCCGAGGTCGGCGACCAGCCGGGAAGCGTGCGCGAACAGGAAATCGCCGGTGAGGATCGCGACCGTGTTGTCCCATCGGGCGTTCGCGCTCACCGCCCCCCGGCGCATGGTGGCCTCGTCCATCACGTCGTCGTGGTAGAGCGTGGCGAGATGCACCAACTCCACGACCGCGGCTGCCCGCACCACGTCCGGCATCCACCCCGTCTCCCGGTCCCGCCCGAACTGCCCGGCGAGCAGGGTGAACAGCGGCCGGAACCGCTTGCCGCCGGCGTCGATCAAGTGCAGCGACGCCTCGGTGAGGAAGCGGAACTCGCTTTGCACCTCCCGATGCAGCAGTTCCTCGACCTGCGTCAAGCCCTGCTCCAGGACGGCGCGCAGCACCGGGTCAGCCAGCTCAACGCCGGCGACCCGCTCGGATGTCGACCCGCTCATCACCAGATCAGGAGGCGAACACGCCGAGCGCGGCCCAGTCCAGGGCGAAGGTGGGCAGCACCCCGAGCAGCAGGGTGACCACCACGCCGAGCGTGATCGCGGCGGTGGTGAACGCCCCTGGCACGCTCACCGTTGGACCGTCGGCGGCGGGTTCGCTGAAGTACATCAGCACCACCACCCGCAGGTAGAAGAACGCGGCCACCGCGCTGGCCACCAGCGCCGCCACCACCAGCGGCGCCATCCCGTCCGCGACGGCAGCGCTGAACACCGCGAACTTGGCGGTGAATCCACTGGTCAGCGGGATGCCGGCGAGCGCGAAGAGCAGGAAGGCGAAGACCGCGGCGGTCAACGGCGAGCGCTTGGCCAGCCCGGCCCACTGGGACAGGTGGGTGGCCTCACCGTCGGCGTCGCGCACCAGCGTGACCACACCGAACGCGGCCAGCGTGGTGAAGCCGTAGGCGAGCAGGTAGAACATCGTGCCGGACAGACCCTGCTCGGTCAGCGTGATCGCCCCGACCAGCAGGAAGCCGGCGTGCGCCACCGACGAGTAGGCGAGCATGCGCTTGAGGTCGGTCTGGGTCAGGCCCAGCACCGCGCCGATCACCATCGAGGCGATCGCGACGCCCCACAGCAGGCCGCGCCACTCCCAGCGGGTGCCCTCGAAGCCCACCATCAGCACCCGCAGGATGCCACCGAAGGCAGCGACCTTGGTGCAGGCCGCCATGAAGGCCGTCACCGGCGTCGGCGCGCCCTGGTAGACATCCGGAGTCCAGGCGTGGAACGGCCCGACCGAGCCCTTGAACAGCAGCCCGATCACCAGCAGCGCAAGCCCGCCGAACAGCAGGGTGTCCGGCCGGTCGATGCCCACGGACGCCTCGGCGATCGCGGACAGCCTGACTGAGCCCGCGTAGCCGTACAGCAACGCCACCCCGTAGAGGAAAAAAGCCGAGGAGAACGCGCCCAAGAGGAAGTACTTGACCGCCGCCTCCTGGGACAGCAGCCGGCGGCGCCGGGCCAGCCCGCACATCAGGTACAGCGGCAGGCTGAGCACCTCCAGCGCGATGAACATGGTGAGCAGGTCGTTGGCCGCGGTGAAGACCATCATCCCGCCCAGCGAGAACAGGAACAGCGGGAAGACCTCGGTCTGCATCGTGGTGCCCGTCGAGGTACCCGTCACGGTGCCCGTCGAGCTGCCCACAGCCTGCGCGCGATCCTGGGCGGTGCCCGGACGCACCGCGGCGTCGGCGGTGAACGCGCCCCCCGGCTCCACCGATCGATCCGCGATCAGCAACATCGATCCCAGGCCCAGCGCCAGCAGGGTGCCCCACAGGAACAGCGCGGGGCCGTCGACGGCCCCCGTCCCGGACAGCGTCACGACGTCGCTGGCGCCGTCTCGGGAGAATGAGGAGAGGTGCACGCCCAGCGCGACACCGGCCCCCCCCAGCGCCAGCAGCGACAGCCCGACCTGTGCCGACCACCGCGCGGAGCGCGGCACGAATGCCTCCACCAGCACGGAGAGGCATGCCGCCCCGAGCACCACCAGCACCGGGGCGATCGCCCCGAAGGCGACCGCGGGCGCCTGCAGGAGCGGCACCTGCGCCAGAAATCCCCCGAGAAACCCACCGCCGAGCACCTCAGTTGCCTCCCTGCTCGACGACCGGATCGGTCAGGCCGACCTCGGTGAGCGTGGCCCCCACCGAAGGGTTGATCACATCCAAGACCGGCTGCGGGTAGAACCCGAGCAGCAGGATGAGCGCCACCAGCGGCGCCAGCACGACGACCTCCCGGATCGACAGATCAGGGAACCGGGCGCGCGCGCGTTGCATCGCCATCTCCGGCGCCGTCGCGGTTCCCGGCCCGTCCAGCGCTCCGACCACGGCCGCGCCCCGCACCGGGCCCTGCATGACCCGTTGATAGAACCACAACACATACAGCGCGGCCAAGATGATCCCCGCGGTGGCGATGATCGTGAACACCGGCTGGCGCGGGTAGGAGCCGATGAGCACCAGGAACTCCGAGACGAACGCGTTGGTGCCGGGCAGCGCCAGTGAGGACAACCCGGCGACCAGCGTCATCCCGGCCAGCACCGGAGCCAGCGCCGCCACCCCGCCGTAGTCGCTGATCAGCCGGGAGCCACCGCGGGCGATCAGCATGCCGATCACGATGAACAGCATCCCGGTGGAGATGCCGTGGTTGACCATGTAGAGCACCGCACCGGCCTGTGCCTGGGTGGAGAAGGCGAAGGCTCCCAATGCGATGAAGCCGAAGTGGGCCACCGAGGTGTAGGCCACGAACCGCTTCATGTCGGACTGGCCGACGGCGAGCAGCGCGGCGTAGATGATCCCGGCGACGGCGAGCACCAGCACCAGCGGGGCCAGCACACGGGACGCATCAGGGAACAGCGGCAGGCAGTAGCGCAGGAAACCGTAAATGGCGACCTTGTCCATCACGCCGACCAGCAGCACACCGGCGCCCACCGGGGCCTCGGCACCGGCGTCGGGCAGCCAGGTGTGCAGTGGCACCAACGGCGCCTTGATCGCGAAAGCGACGAAGAACCCGAGGAACAGCCAGATCTGGGTGCTCTGCGGGATGCTCCCGGCGATGCTCACCAGGGTGGTCCAGTCGAAGGTGCCCTGGCCCAGCCGCTGCGAGCTCACCACGAATACACCGATCACGCTGGCCAGCATGACCAGCCCGCCCAGCAGCGAGTACAGGAAGAACTTCACCGCCGCGTACTGCCGTCGCGGCCCGCCGAAGCGGCCGATCAGGAAGTACATCGGCACCAGCATGACCTCGAAGAACAGGTAGAACAGGAACACGTCGGTGGCGGCGAAAACCCCGATCATCATCGACTGGGTGGCCAGCAGCAGGGCATAGAAGCCCGCCGCAGTGCGGCCCTCGGGCAGCTTCTCCGCCCAGGAGGAGCCCATCACGATCGGCACCAGCACGGCGAGCAGCGCGATCATCACCAGTGCGATGCCGTCGACGCCGAGCGCGAAGCGAGCCCCGAAGGCCGGGATCCACTCGGTGGACAGCAGCAGCTGCAGCCGCCCGCCGCCCGGTTGGTAGGCCGACCAAGCCAGGGCGGCCAGCACCAGCTCGCCCAGCGCGAACACCAGCGCAGTGATCTTGGCCGCGACCGGAGCGGAGCGCATCAGCGCGACCAGCACGCTGCCCACCAGGGGCAGCAGCAACATCGCCAGCAGCAGGCCCCCACCGGTTGGCACCACGCTCATGAGTAGCTCACCACCAGCAGCAAGGCGATCACCACAACCGAGCCTCCCAGCATGCCCAGCGCGTAGCTGCGCACGAACCCGGTCTGCAGCCTGCGCAGCCGGCCTGACGTGCCACCGAGCAGCGCCGCGGTGCCGTTGACCACCCCGTCGACGCCCTTGTTGTCCACAAAAACCAGCGCCCGGGCGAGCCAGGTGCCGGGCCGGGCGATGAGTGCCTCGTTGATCGCGTTGGCGTAGAGGTCAGCCCGGGCCGCAGCCACCGGCAGCGAGACCCGCTGCGGCCGTTGCACGGGCACCCGCCGCTTGCCGACGACCCGCCAGGCCACCAGCGCGCCAGCCGCGGAGATCAGCACGGTGAACAGCGGGACGAGCTCGACCGGGAACGGAGCGGCCTCGCTGTGCACCAACGTCCCCACCGACGGCTCCAACCAGTGCGCCAGCCGCTCACCCGAGATCAGGAAGTAGCCGGCGACGAGCGAGCCGATCGCCAGCGGCACCATCGGCACCCACATCACCGGCGGGGACTCGTGCGGGTGGTAGCTCTGGCCGTCGGGGCTCTGGAGGTTGCGCCAGCGCTCCTCGCCGAAGAACGTCATGAGCAGCAGCCGGGTCATATAGAAGGCGGTGATCCCGGCGGCCAGCATCGCGAGACCGCCGAAGGTCCAGCCCTGCCAGCCGCCCGCGCCGAAGGCGGCCTCGATGATCGCATCCTTGGAGTAGTAGCCGGACAGGAACGGGAACCCGACCAGCGCCAGGTATCCCGAGGTGAAGATGACGAAGGTGATCGGCAGGTGCCGGGCGAGCCCTCCCATCCGGCGCATGTCGATCTCGTCGTGCATCGCGTGCATCACCGAGCCCGCACCGAGGAACAGTCCGGCCTTGAAGAAGCCGTGAGTGAGCAGGTGCGCGATGCCCAGCGCGTAACCGGCCGGGCCCAGTCCGACGGCAAGGATCATGTACCCGATCTGGCTGACCGTGGAGTAGGCCAGCACCTTCTTGATGTCGTCGTAGGCGCAGCCGATGATCGATCCGATCAGCAGGGTGATCACCCCGATCAGCGCGACGGCCAGCCGGCCGGTCGCGCTGAGGTCATACAGCGGGTGACACCGGGCGATCAGGTACACCCCGGCGGTCACCATCGTCGCGGCGTGGATCAGCGCCGAGACCGGGGTCGGGCCCTCCATCGCGTCGGGCAACCAGGCTTGCAGCGGGAACTGACCGGACTTGCCGCAAGCCCCGAGCAACAGCAGCAGGGTGATCGCCAGCAGGGTGGGCCCGTCGATCTGCCCGACGCGGGCGAAGACCTCGGAGAACTGCACGGTGCCCAGCGACCGCCAGATCAGGAAGATCGCCAGGACCAGGCCGACGTCGCCGACCCGGTTCATCAGGAATGCCTTCTTCGCTGCCGTCGCGGCGCTCGGGCGGTTCTGATACCAGCCGATGAGCAGGTAGGAGGCCAGACCCACGCCTTCCCAGCCGAGGTAGAGCGTGACGAAGTTGTCGCTGAGCACCAGCACGAGCATCGCCGTGATGAACAGGTTGAAGTAACCGAAGAACCGGCGCCGCCCAGGGTCATGCCCCATGTAGCCGATCGAGTAGATGTGGATTAACCCGCCGACGCCGGTGATCAGCAACACGAAGGTCAGCGACAGCGGGTCCAGCCGCAGGCCGTAGTCAACTACCAGGGAGTTGACCGCGAACCAGGTGCCCAGGCTCAGCTCCCGGGTCCGCTCCTCGGCGGCCAGGCCCAGCCACTCGGAGAACAGCACGAGTCCGTAGCCGAAGGACCCCAGCACCGTCGCGCAGCCCAGCAGATGCCCCCACGGGTTGGTGCGGCGACCACCGACCAGCAGCACCAACGCGCCGAAGGCCGGCAACGCGACGAGCAACCACGCATACTGCGCGGAACCAACGGCGGCAGTCACTGGAGGCAAGACCTCGGTCATGCCGGGTACTCCGTTCGTCGGTATGAGCGAGCAGGTCTGTCAGCACTCCAGCGCACCGGCGTAGCACCCGGGCACCACGTCGTCACCTCCCGCGCAGTTTAGGGTGATGGCCCGATCCACCCGGCACCCCCTCGTCAGGCATGGTAAGCAACCGCGGTCGTAGCCTGAGCCGCGCGTCGCGGGTGCTAACCACCGGAATCAACGACCTCGGACCATCCCTCGGCTGCGCAGCGAGGACACGCTGCCCGCGGAGATGCTCGGCATGATGCATCTGGTGCAGGCGCAGCACGCTGCACGAGACAAGCAGTATGACGACACGCAGGCGCACCGAGCCGGGGCCAAGCGAACAGCGCTACAGGCCAGCCTAAACCCTTCCAGTGGAGGTTGAACCGTACCGATCTTGATCGGCTCGCGCTGTGAACCGCCCCGGTTTCGGTGGAGACTCCAACCTTTGAAAGGATGGAGTCGTGCCCGCTCCCAGGAAGTACCCCAACGAGCTTCGTGAACGTTCGGTTCGTCTTGTGTTGCAGATGCGAAAGGAACAACCGCAAGAATCCCATCGTGCGATCTCGACTGTCGCTAAGCGGCTGGATGTGCATCCGACAACGCTGCGACTGTGGGTGAATCAAGCTGAGGTCGATAAAGGAGCCCGAGCGGGTACGACGACGGTGGATGCCGCTCGTATTGCCGAGCTGGAACGGGAGAATCGTGAACTGCGGCGGGCGAATGAGATCCTGAAAGCGGCATCGGCTTTTATGCCGACTCGGCGATTATGCCGACAACCCGTCGTGCTGGTGGGTGTTGTGGCTGGTCAGGTGGGGTGGCAGCCGGTGAGACGGTCGGCATAATCGCGGCGTTGTGGTCGATGATCCTTACTCCCGATCTGGGAGAAGAGACCAGACATGTCGACGCGACGAACCAACAGTCTGAGCGGGTCGCTGGCCGAGCACGGGCCAGGTTTTCCTCGCTCTCTGTTCAAGCTTGGTTGCTCGGCCTCGGCGGCCACCAGCATCTGCGGCCGCTGGCGGATCGGTAGCGTGTCGCTCCGTTGAACTTCGGTCCTGATCTTGTAGGACTGCAGGCGATCATCCACTCGTCTGAGGAGTCGCCTACCCCATGTCCGCTACTGTCCTGACGCTCACGGTCGAGCCGGGAGTGCTCGACACCCGCTCGTGTTGGTCGGAGTTCGAGTCGCTGGCGGTGCAGATGGGCAAGGAGCTGCCGGGTCAGGCGTTGGCCTCGGTGCTGGCCGATGCCCAGGAGCGGTTGATTGATTCGGTGTGCGGGCCGCGGTGGGTGCCGGTGCGGGGCCTGCCAGCGCCGTTTGCCTGCCCGCGGTGCGGGGCGAGGGAGGACTTCGCCCGGAAAGGCAAGCGGACCCGCAAACGCAAGCTGCACACCGCGGCGGGCACGGTAGAACTGGTGTTGTGGAATGTGGGGTGCCGCGAGTGCGGGCGGGTGTTCGCCCCGCTGCTGGTCATGCTCGGGCTGTCGGGCAAGCGGCGCACCGATCGGCTGACGGTGGACCTGGCCGAGTTGGGCACCCAGGTCAGCTTCGCCCGAGCCGCTGAGTTGTCCCGACAGCTGGCCGGTACCACCGCCACAGCGGGGCAGGCACATAACGCCTTGGCCGATACCGCCGCGCTGCTGGCCGGCACCGACGGCACCCTGGGACCCGGGCACCCCAGCCCGGACGTCGTGATGCTCGATGGCACCGGTGCCCGCGCCGGGACGAACAAAAACGGAGTGGGCGTGCATTTGGCGCTGGGGCTGACCGGCCGGTCCGGGCCAGCCGGGCGGCGCCGGGCGCACACCCATCTGCTTGGGCTCACGGTAGGTCAGGACTGGCCCGCGATGGCCGCGCAGCTGGCCGGGCTGCCCGCCCCCGCACTGGTCGTGCTTGACGGCGAGACCGAGCTCACCACCCTGACCCAGCAGCTCTGGCCAGCAACCCCCATCCAGCGCTGTTGGTGGCACCTGCCCCACGGGCTGCGCAAAGCCTTCTACGCCGACGACGCCGCCAACCGCCACGTCAACCCCCACTGGGCCCGGCACAAGAGCGAGCAGCTGGGCGAGCTACTGCGCGAGGCGATCCGCCAGGAGCAGACCACCGAGGAAGCGCTGGCCTGCTGGGATGCCTTCACCCAGGCCATCCCCGACAAACTCGCCAGCGCTCACGCCTACCTGGCCGCCGCCCGCGACCACGCCTTCACCTGCCTGGACCCCGACCTGCGCGCCCGGCTGGCCCGCCTGGGCGGACCCGAGCTGGGCACCGGAGTCCTCGAACGCCTCATGCGCGAACTCAACGCCAGAACCGACATCGGAGGCAGCCGCTGGAGCATCCCCGGACTGCACGACCTACTCACCGTGCACACCGCACGACTACTACACCACCCAGCCTGGAAAGAGATCAAACGGGCTACCCACCGGCCCAGCACCATCCCATTCCGCCTGCAAAAGTTCAACGCTTGACGATGCTACCGGCGGATCTGAGCCGCTGGCGTGAGCGGAAGGGCATCTCCATTGGTGAGCTGGCCGCGGTGAGCACCGAGGAGTTTTTCCGCCGCTGGCGCGCAGGGTGTCGCCTGCGAGCGTGATGGGACCAGCGGTTTGCCACGACCTAGCCCCAGTTTCCCGGCTAGCGTGATCCCTGTCGGAGTCTGCCCTGGTCAGAGGGCACTGTCAACTTGGCCGAGCCGTGTGGGGGCTGGGATGATCGGCGGGTTGCTCTGAGGCGAGGAGGGCTGGTGACCGTTGGTGCGCCGTCGTACAAGGGGTTTCGCTTCCCTGCGGAGATCATCAGTCACTGCGTCTGGCTGTACTACCGGTTCCCGCTCAGCTTCCGCGAGGTTGAAGAGATGATGTTACAGCGCGGGATCGTGGTCTCCCACGAGACCGTCCGGCAGTGGTGCGCGAAATTCGGCCAGACCTACGCCAACGCGCTACGTCGTCGCCGGGCACGCCCTGGGGATAAGTGGCATCTCGATGAGGTGTTCATCAAAATCAACGGCAAGATCCACTACTTGTGGAGGGCGGTGGACCAGCACGGCAACGTGCTCGACATCCTGGTCACTTCCCGCCGCGACGCCAAGGCCGCTGCCAGGTTCTTCCGCAAACTG